>NZ_CP183215.1:1852500-2177500 GCF_048537565.1 Maribacter sp. X9 | reverse complement strand
CGTCATCCCCACCTTCCTCACGGTTTGCACCGGCAGTCCCGTTAGAGTCCCCATCATGACATGCTGGCAACTAACGGTAGGGGTTGCGCTCGTTATAGGACTTAACCTGACACCTCACGGCACGAGCTGACGACAACCATGCAGCACCTTGCAAATTGCCCGAAGGAAAAGGTATCTCTACCCCTGTCAAAATGCATTTAAGCCCTGGTAAGGTTCCTCGCGTATCATCGAATTAAACCACATGCTCCACCGCTTGTGCGGGCCCCCGTCAATTCCTTTGAGTTTCATTCTTGCGAACGTACTCCCCAGGTGGGATACTTATCACTTTCGCTTGGCCGCCCAGGTCTCAAGGACCCGGACAGCTAGTATCCATCGTTTACGGCGTGGACTACCAGGGTATCTAATCCTGTTCGCTCCCCACGCTTTCGTCCATCAGCGTCAGTATATGGTTAGTCACCTGCCTTCGCAATCGGTGTTCTATGTAATATCTATGCATTTCACCGCTACACTACATATTCCGGCAACTTCACCATAACTCAAGACCAGCAGTATCAAAGGCAATTCTATAGTTGAGCTACAGACTTTCACCCCTGACTTACCGGCCCGCCTACGGACCCTTTAAACCCAATAATTCCGGATAACGCTCGGACCCTCCGTATTACCGCGGCTGCTGGCACGGAGTTAGCCGGTCCTTATTCTTACGGTACCGTCAGTAAGCTACACGTAGCTCTTTTTCTTCCCGTATAAAAGCAGTTTACTACCCATAGGGCATTCTTCCTGCACGCGGCATGGCTGGATCAGAGTCTCCTCCATTGTCCAATATTCCTCACTGCTGCCTCCCGTAGGAGTCTGGTCCGTGTCTCAGTACCAGTGTGGGGGATCCCCCTCTCAGGGCCCCTACCCATCGTAGTCTTGGTAAGCCGTTACCTTACCAACAAACTAATGGGACGCATGGCCATCTTCTACCGCCCGGAGGCTTTAACCATATCATGATGCCATGATGTGGTACCACGGGGCATTAATCCAAGTTTCCCTGGGCTATTCCCCTGTAGAAGGTAGGTTCCATACGCGGTGCGCACCCGTGCGCCGGTCGTCAGCGGAGCAAGCTCCCTGTTACCCCTCGACTTGCATGTGTTAGGCCTGCCGCTAGCGTTCATCCTGAGCCAGGATCAAACTCTTCATCGTTGTTTTGTAAATATTCGTCCCAACGAAGCTTCGTTCCTCCCGGCCCCGACTCTCGATTCAATTCCTTCCATACATCCTTCTTTCGAAGGACGTACATATAGTATTGTTATGTTTCCTTAATTCTTGTTCCTCTCGAACAGGTCCTCACCTGTTCTCGATTCTTATCTCCACAATATTTCAATGAACTTCCACAAAAAAGGACCTTCATCTTCCGACTCCCGGACCTCTTTTCGCTTGGGCGTTTGCCTAAGCGGCTGCAAATATACAACTGTTTTTCAACCCGACAACTTTTTTCAAGAAAAAAAATAAATCTTTTTTTTTCGCCGAGAATCACAACATCTATATGAACATTTCCCCCAACGATTCTCTGTTACTCTTTCCTCGTTAACGGGCTGCAAATGTACAACCGTTTTCCGTTCCCACAAGACTTTTTTGCAACTTTTTTCCAGATAATTCCGAGAAGGGATACAACCCTCTCAATTTTAGCTTTTTAAGCTTCCTGAAAAAATAAGCGGCCTTGAATTTAATAAATATTTCAATACGAACATATATATTAAAGAAGGAAAAACAGTCGAAAGAATCAACATTATATCCCAAAACAGAATATATAAAGGAAACAGCAAGTCACTTTAAGCCCTAATCATATAAGTATATCCCCAAAACATACTCCTATATTCTATTGCGGACATAAATACAACATAGTATCTTTGCGGTCTGATAAGATTTAAACAATATGATCAATATAACATTGCCTGACGGATCGGTCAAGGAATTTAAGAAAGGAACGACACCTATTGAGGTCGCCAAAAGTATTAGCGAGGGTCTAGCCCGAAATGTTATTTCCGCAAAATTCAACAAAACTACAGTTGAAACGGTTACTCCTTTAGAAACAGACGGCAGTTTGGTACTTTATACATGGAACGATAAAGAAGGTAAAACCGCCTTTTGGCATTCTACTTCGCACATTGTCGCTCAAGCCTTAGAGGAGCTTTACCCTGGTGTTAAGCTTACCATTGGCCCTGCAATAGATAATGGATTCTATTATGACGTTGAACTTCCAGAAGGTTCTATCTCTGAAAAGGACTTTCCAGAAATTGAAAAAAAGGCTTTGGAGATAGCTAGAGGCAAGCACGATTATAAAATGAGGGACGTAACCAAAGCCGATGCCCTAAAATTCTATAAAGACCAAGGCAATGAATATAAGGTAGAACTTATTGAAAATTTGGAGGACGGAACCATTACCTTTTGTGACCACGATACCTTTACCGACCTATGCCGCGGTGGACACATTCCCAACACGGGAATCGTTAAGGCCATTAAAGTACTAAGCGTTGCAGGTGCATACTGGCGTGGAAATGAAAATAATCCTCAGCTTACACGCGTATATGGAATATCATTCCCAAAACAAAAAGACCTTACCGAGTATCTTGAACTTTTGGAAGAAGCGAAAAAACGCGACCATAGAAAATTGGGCAAGGAATTGGAACTTTTTACTTTTTCGAAAAAAGTCGGACAAGGTTTACCGCTATGGCTACCTAAAGGTGCAGCGCTACGTGAACGTTTGGAGCAATTTTTAAAAAAAGCACAAAAGAAAGCAGGCTATGAGATGGTCGTAACCCCTCATATTGGCCAGAAAGAACTATATGTTACTTCAGGACATTATGAAAAGTATGGAGCGGATAGCTTTCAACCCATTCGCACGCCTAAGGAAGATGAAGAGTTTCTTCTAAAACCCATGAACTGCCCTCATCACTGTGAGATTTATAATGCAAAGCCATTTAGTTATAAAGAACTTCCAAAGCGATTTGCTGAATTTGGAACCGTATATAGATACGAACAAAGTGGCGAACTCCACGGATTAACCAGAGTACGTGGTTTTACTCAAGATGATGCGCATATTTTCTGTACCCCTGAGCAATTAGACCAAGAATTCAAAGATGTTATCGACCTTTCCTTATATGTATTGGGTTCTTTAGGCTTTGAAAATTTTACGGCCCAAGTTTCCGTGCGTGACTTAGACAATCCAGATAAATATATAGGTTCTGTTGAAAATTGGGAAAAAGCGGAACAAGCCATTATTAATGCGGCGAAGGAAAAAGGATTGGATTATGTAATAGAAAGTGGAGAAGCTGCTTTTTATGGACCAAAGCTAGACTTCATGGTAAAGGATGCGCTAGGCAGACAATGGCAACTGGGAACTATACAGGTCGACTATAACCTACCGGAGCGTTTTGACCTTACCTATAAAGGTAGCGACAACGAAATGCACAGACCAGTGATGATTCACCGCGCACCCTTTGGGAGTATGGAGCGTTTTATCGCTTTATTATTGGAACACACGGGCGGTAATTTCCCATTATGGCTAACCCCCGAGCAAGCCATTATTCTTCCTGTAAGCGAGAAACATGAAAAATATGCCGAAAAAGTTTTAAAATCCCTAGAAAATAACGAAATTCGCGCCCTTATCGACAGTAGAAACGAGACCGTTGGTAAAAAAATACGTGAGGCAGAGATGAATAAAATCCCATTTATGCTGATCGTTGGGGAAAGCGACGAAGCTGCCAGCACCATATCCGTTCGTAGACATGGAGGTGAAGATTTGGGAGCAATAAGCGTTACAACGTTTACAGACTTGGTTAACAAAGAAATAAATAGTACCTTAAAGTCGTTCAAAGAATAAAGTTTAATTTAAATTATTAAGTCATAGCAATACGTAAAAGATTTAGACCACAACCTAGAAGGGAAAATAAGAATCCCCATAATATCAATGAAAAGATAACAGCCCCCAAAGTTAGGTTGGTAGGTGACAATGTTGAAATAGGTGTATATCCTTTTCCTCAGGCTCTTGAAAAAGCAGAAGAATTAGGTTTGGATTTGGTGGAAATTTCTCCAAAAGCAGACCCTCCTGTTTGTAAAATAATGGAGTATAAAAAGTTTTTATACGAGCAAAAGAAAAGGGACAAGGCGATGAAAGCGAAAGCTTCCAAAGTCGTGGTAAAAGAAATAAGATTTGGTCCACAAACCGATGACCATGATTATGATTTCAAAAAGAAACATGCTGAAAAATTTCTTTCGGAAGGAGCAAAATTAAAAGCCTATGTTTTCTTTAAAGGTCGATCAATAGTTTACAAAGACCAAGGAGAAATTTTATTATTGAAATTAGCTTCTGAATTAGAGGAACTTGGTAAAGTGGAACAAATGCCCAAATTGGAAGGTAAACGTATGACCATGTTCATTGCACCTAAGTCCAAAGGAAAATAACTACCGATTACAATCGGAAAAAGCATACTGAACACTGTCCGCCATTGGTGGACAGTTTCAGCATAAACAAGTGAGATTAATATATAAACTAGGAGAAAATGCCTAAACAAAAAACAAAATCCAGTGCCAAAAAGCGTTTTAAGCTTACAGGTACAGGTAAAATTAAAAGAAAGCACGCCTTTAAAAGCCACATTCTTACGAAGAAGTCTAAAAAGCGTAAGCTTGCTTTAACTCATGACACGTTGGTTCACCAACATGACATTAATAGTATTAAAGAACAGTTACGCTTAAATTAACCATCTTTAAAAGGTAAAATTATTAACCATGGAGTTAGGCCAACACTTCGACTGCGCTCAATGTGACAGTTAGAAGTTAAAAAACAAAGCGTCGATTATCGACCGCCTACTACAAAAAATCAGAAAAAAATGCCAAGATCAGTAAATGCAGTAGCTTCGAGAGCCAGAAGAAAAAAGGTGATGAAGCAAGCGAAAGGTTTCTTCGGAAGACGTAAAAACGTTTGGACAGTAGCCAAAAACGCGGTTGAAAAAGCAATGTTATATGCTTACAGAGACCGTAGAAACAAGAAAAGAACTTTTCGTTCTTTGTGGATTACCCGTATTAATGCAGGTGCCAGACAACACGGAATGTCCTATTCTCAATTTATGGGTAAAGTAAAAGCTGAAAATATAGAACTGAACAGAAAAGTTCTTGCAGATTTAGCGATGAACCATCCAGATGCCTTTAAGGCGATTGTAGACCAGGTAAAATAAATTAATAACGATCTCACTTTCGAAAAATCCGATTCTTACGAATCGGATTTTTTGATTTTAGCTACGTCCGCTTTAAATTCTTTCCCATCAAGACGTTCATCACCATCCTTGCCATAACGATCTGTGAGCTTAGATGAAACCCCACCTCTCGTAAATCCACTGATCTCAGCTTTCTTTAATAATTTAACGATTTCCGATTTGATCAATTTCTGATTATGGTCCGCATCGAAAAAATTAAACGCCTTTTGTGGACTATCAAAATGATCGGTAATCAAAATCTGGATCTTATTTAAGATTGATTCTTCTGTGGTCGTACTTTATAATTTTACTTCATACTTAATTTATAGGGTACTTCAAAGGCCCCACACGGTCAAAACCAAGTTTCTTCCAGAGGCATAGTTTCTATGTTCGCACAGATAAATTCCTTGCCAAATTCCCATATTTAACTTTCCACTCGTTATAGGTATTTGAACAGAAGCCCCCATTAAAGAAGCTTTAATATGAGCCGGCATATCGTCAGAACCCTCGTAATCATGTTTATAATATGGTGCATTTTCTGGCACAACAATATTCATGTGAGACTCAAAGTCTTTCCTCACGGTGGGGTCCGCATTCTCGTTTATGGTTAAACTCGCAGAAGTATGTTTTATGAATACCTGTAAAAAACCTTGTTCCACTTCTTTAATTTCTGGTATACTTCTTAGTATTTGATCTGTAATTATATGAAATCCCCTTCTATAAGATGGTAGGGTAATTTCTCTCTGAAATATCTTCATAGGCCATTGATTCTTAAATAAAGGTAAAACTTTAGTGTTTACCCCGATAATTAAAGTCATTCGAATACCTTTGCAGATTGAAAACAGCCTATGGATTTATCTAAAATAAAAATGGTAGTGAGTGATATGGACGGAACGTTATTAAATTCTGACCATCAAGTAAGTGATCATTTTTTCAATCTTTTTGAAGAACTCAAAAAAAAGAACATACAATTTGTAGCCGCGAGTGGTAGACAGTACAATAGCATTATTGACAAATTAAAACCTATTAAAGATGATATAATCGTAATCGCTGAAAATGGTGGTTATGTAATGCGAAAGAATACCGAGCTGCTTTCTACTCCCCTAAGCAAAAAGCACCAAAAAGATGTATTAGGCATTCTTAACACCGTCGAAGATCTTTACCCCGTATTATGCGGTAAACAAAATGCGTATATCAATGGAAAATCTGAAGCCTTTGTAGCGAAACTAAGAGAGTACTACACTGAATTTGAGATTTTAGATGAGTTGGAAAATCACACAGGAGAGATTCTGAAAATTGCCATCTATCATTTTGAAAGTTCTGAAGCTCATATTTATCCAAAAGTAAAGCACTTGGAAAACGAATTGAAGGTAAAAGTGTCTGGAGAAAATTGGTTGGATATCTCAAGCCCCAATGCACATAAAGGCTATGCGCTGCAAAAATTAATGGACCTTTATAATATCGCTTCTGACGAAATCATGGTATTTGGAGATTACAATAACGATTTGGAAATGTTGGCCCTTGCCGATGTAAGTGTGGCCATGGCCAATGCCCATTCAAATGTTAAGGCTATTTCCAATTTTGAAACTACTAGTAATGACGACCTTGGGGTTGAGCGATTTCTTGAGAAGCTAGTTTCGGGCCAAACGAACTAATTTCGACTAAAATAAAATTTATCTTGGTACTGAATTGAAGGAATACAGATATTTGTTTAAGTCTTCTGTTTCTTTTTACGCGCTGCTGGAAACAATACATTATTCAAAATTAAGCGATAACCAGGTGATGTTGGATGAAGCTCCAATTCAGTTTTTGGGTCCCCTACCCTATGCTGATAATCCTCTGGGTCGTGACCTCCATAAAAGGTAAAAAATCCTTTTCCTTTAATACCGTGAATATAGCGTGCTTCACCGTTGATCTTGTTCTCTCCTAAAACCAAAACTGTGGGCTTTATCTCCGATCTGGTAAAGGCTGTAGTTTGCCCCATAAACCCCTTTACCAAAGAGGTGTGGTTCTGACATAACATGGTGGGCACAGCATCCCATTTTGCTGAAAAATCCATTAGCGTAAAATAATCTGATTCTTTAGGAACATTTCCTCTTTTGTTGGTCATGTCTATGGACGAAAATTCATATTTTAAGGGGCTACGTTCCAGAATAAAATCAGTAAACGCAAAGGTTTTCCCATAATCTAGACTAGCCTGGTAATTAGGATCGGATGCGTCTCCATCGAACATAGGCTCTACAATATCCAATCCATCAGCGGCCAAGGCTATATCAAAACTATCGGTAGCGGAGCACATGGCGAACATGAATCCACCACCAATCACATAATTTCTAATCTTTTGCGCTACCGCTCCTTTTTCTTTCGATACCTTATCATACCCCAATTTCTTAGCCAATTTCTCGGCACTTTTCTTACCTTCTATGTACCACGGTGTAGCCCGATATGCCCCATAAAACTTACCGTATTGACCTGTAAAATCTTCATGATGTAAATGCAGCCAGTCATATAAGGCCAGTTTATCACCAAGCACTTCTTCATCATAAATTGTGGTATAGGGTATTTCTGCATAGGTCAACGCCATAGTTACGGCATCATCCCAAGGTTGATTATCTTTTGGGGAATACACGGCGATTCGTGGTGCTTTTTCTAAGATTACGGCATCTTGGTTTTTTGACGGACTACTTATCTCATCTAAAATTGCATTCGCTTGACCATCAGAAAGAACTTCAAAATCCACGCCCCTTATTTGGCATTCCTTTCGAATGCTTTCCCCGTCGGGCAATAAAAAAGAACCGCCCCTATAATTGAGCAACCATTGTACCTTTTGTTGTTTCGACAATACCCAATAGGTAATACCATAGGCTTTTAAATGGTTTTTTTGCGTATCGGCATCCATTGGTATCAATATGGATGAAGCAAAAATCTGCACAGAAAATAAAAAGAAAAGAACTGTTGTTATTGTTTTAGACATCATTGATATTTCAAAGCATAAACCAAAGATATAGGAAAAACACAACTAGCTTATCTAAGGTACCGTTAAACCTGTTGTAAAGTAAATAACGAAATTAATACGCTGCAATTGCCAAAAGACATAAAAAAGTCTCCATGTGGAGACTTTTATAAAAATTATTTTTTTTATACTTTTTTAAAAAGGAACATCGTTATCCTCGTCGAAATCAGGAGTATTGTTCATACTACTTCCAAAAGCATCATCTGCACTAGGCAAATTTTTAGTTATGAATGGATTTTCCTCGTTGGCATTCATTTTGGATTGAAACTCAAAAGGAGAATCAAAATCGTCAAGATTATCAAACTTACCTTGGTTACCGATAAACTTCAAACGAATGTTCTCTAGACCACCATTTCTATGTTTCGCCACAATAAATTCAGCTTGGCCTTGTGTTGGAGTCCGCTCTTCATCATCCCATTCCTCTATCTTATAATATTCTGGTCTATAAATGAACGATACAATATCCGCATCCTGCTCAATGGCTCCAGATTCCCTCAAATCCGATAGAATTGGTCGTTTGCTACCTCCACGTGTTTCAACGGCACGAGACAACTGTGACAATGCAATTACCGGTACGTTCAATTCTTTAGCCAAGGCTTTTAAGTTTCTAGAAATCGTAGAAATTTCCTGCTCCCTGTTCCCTCCTTTTTGACTTCCTCCCGCTGTCATCAACTGCAAATAATCGATCATGATCATTTTTATACCGTGTTGTGACGCCAACCTTCTCGCCTTTGCCCGAAGGTCGAAGATGGATAATGATGGTGTATCATCTATAAATAAAGGAGCTTTCTCCAAAGATTTCACCTTTACGTTCAATTGTTCCCACTCGTGTTTTTCCAATTTACCCGTTCGTAATTTCTCGGAGGACAATCCTGTTTCCGATGAAATTAATCTGGTTATCAACTGCACAGAAGACATCTCCAATGAAAAGAAGGCAACAGGTATATTGGAATTTACCGCCATGTTTCTTGCCATTGACAAGGTCAATGCCGTTTTACCCATACCCGGACGAGCCGCCACAATAATTAAATCACTGGGTTGCCAACCCGATGTTAATTTGTCCAACTTATCAAATCCGGAAGGAATACCACTCATTCCCTCTTTTCCGGCAATCTCTTCAATTCTCTTTTTTGCCTGAATGACCAAATCCTGAGCGGTTTCTGCAGAACGTTTTAAGTTTCCTTGGGTAACATCGTAAAGCTTGGCTTCAGCAGCATCCAGTAAATCAAAAACATCGGTGCCTTCATCATATGCTTCCTCAATGATTTCACTTGAAATCTTAATCAGGCTTCGCTGAATGAATTTTTGAAGTATGATACGTGCATGAAACTCGATATGAGCTGAGGACGCCACTTTCTGAGTCAATTTTATGAGGTAAAAATCGCCCCCACTTGCCTCTAATTTACCCGATTTCTTCAACTGTGATGAAACGGTTAATAAATCCACAGGTTGTGACTCCTCGAACAAAATAAAAATAGCTTCGTAGATAAAACGATGGGCATCCTTATAAAAAACGTCTGGATGTAAAATATCGATTACCTCATCGACCCCCTTTTTATCTATCATCATCGCACCCAACACAACCTCCTCTAAATCAACAGCTTGCGGTGGTATCTTTCCTCTTTCAAGGCTAATAATAGTAGATTTGTCTATCTTTCGACCAACAAAAGGTTTCGTGTTCTCCATAGTGCGAAAATATACAATTAACTTTTAGTTAACCTCAAACAACTCCGTTGTGATGTTCACAGTGCACCAAAATTACTTGTTAATAAATTACTTTTTTATGTTGATAACATAAAAAAACCGAGGAATAAAATCCTCGGTATATTTTGAAGTTGCCTAAAATGCAGATTAGCCGTTGAAAACACCCATCTGGGCATATTTTTCCATACGTTGGTTTACCAATTCTTTTGGTGATAACTTTTGTAATTGCTCATAATGGGAGGCAATTTTATTTTTTACGATTTCAAAGGTTTTTTCTCTATTGGAATGTGCCCCGCCCGCTGGTTCGCGAACAATCTCATCTATTAATTTTAGCTTTTTCATATCGGTGGCCGTAAGTTTAAGGGCTTCCGCCGCACGCTCTTTATACTCCCAACTTCTCCAAAGAATCGACGAACAGGATTCTGGTGAAATAACAGAGTACCAGGTATTTTCTAACATGAGTACCTTATCGCCTACGCCTATACCCAAAGCACCCCCAGAAGCACCTTCTCCTATAATAACTACAATAATGGGAACTTTTAGTCGGGTCATCTCCAGGATGTTTCTTGCAATTGCCTCTCCTTGTCCGCGTTCTTCCGCCTCAATACCAGGATAGGCACCAGGAGTGTCAATTAAACAAACCACAGGAACTTGGAATTTCTCTGCAGATTTCATCAATCGCAAGGCCTTTCTATAGCCTTCTGGATTGGCCATTCCAAAATTACGATACTGCCGGGTCTTTGTATTATATCCTTTTTGCTGACCGATGAACATATAACTCTGATCACCAATTTTTCCTAGACCACCAAGCATGGCCTTATCGTCTTTTACGTTACGATCCCCATGTAACTCGAGAAATGTCCCACCACAGATCGCATTTATATAATCTAAGGTATATGGTCTATTCGGATGTCGGGAAAGTTGGACCCGTTGCCAAGCCGTAAGGTTTTTATAGATTTCCTTTCTGGTATCGTCAAGCTTTTTTTCAATCTGTTTACACGTTTCGGTAACATCAACATCGCTTTCCTCACCAATAATCGTGCACTTGTCCAATTGCTCTTCCAGTTCCTTTATTGGAAGTTCAAAATCCAAATATTCCATATTTCAATAACGTTTCATTAGTTGTGGAATCAAAGATAAAACTTTAAAAGTTAAATTTTAGATACCCTTTTTTTAATATTCGCCCTTTGTTTTAAAATACCGTTCGCTATCACTGTAAAGAGGATAATTCCCGCCCCAACATAAAACATAGGTTTCATTTTTTCTTCTGAACCAAATATGAACCATGCTAACAAGATACCATAAACAGGTTCAAGATTGGTCGTCAGCATTACCGTGTAAGGAGTCAAAACGCGCATAATCCTTACTGCTGCGATAAATGCATAAGCTGTACAAATTAGGGCAAGAATACCTAAATATATCCAGTCCATAGTAGGTAAAGCCATCAACCCAACGCTTAAATCACCTTTAACACCAAGCACCAAAGTTAAAAATAACGAACCTATTCCCAATTCGTAAAAAGATATTACCGAAGGCCTATGGTTCTGCACCAGTTTACCGTTAATCAAGGAAAATATAGCCACAAGGAAAGCTGAAATCAGGGCTATGACCATACCATAAACATACTGTGTCTCTACCTTAAAAATCAAATAGAGTCCTAAAATCACCAATAACCCGAAAAAGATTTCATACGCTATTATTTTGCGGCCATACCAAAACGGCTCCATTAATGCCGTAAAAAATGCCCCTGTGGACATCATTGCCAACGCTATCGAAACGGTAGAAACCTTTATGGCCAAAAAGAATGTAACCCAATGGAGTGCCACTACAATGCCTCCTCCCACTAACCAGAAAAATGTTCTTTTTGAAACCCTTAAACTGAACTTAGCTAAATAAATGTATAGAGAGATAAAAAGCGTAGCCAAGCCCATACGTATCCAAACCAGCGGTAAGGTGTCTAACGTTATCAACTTACCCAGTATAGCGGTAAATCCCCAAATAAATACTATAAAATGAAGATGTAGTAAATTAAGGATTCTATCTTTTGGCATTTTGTAACAGGTAAAATGCCAAACAACCGAACACTACATTGGGGATGACCACAGCCAATAAAGGTGAAAAACCGGACTGTTCTGCAAGTGTTCCAAAAACCTTATCAAAAAATATGAAGACGAAAGCAACTAAAATACCAAAGGCCAAATTGACTCCCATACCTCCTCGTCGCTTGACCGAAGAAACGGAAACAGCAATAATAGTTAAAATAAAGGCAGTGAGGGGAAGTGCCCATCGTTTATATTTTACTAAGATATAGGTATTGATATTGGAAGCTCCTTTTCGTTTTTGGTCCTTTATAAAAGAATCCAGTTCAAATAGATTTTTCGTTTCCGCAACATAAGATACAGGTGTTAAATCTCCAATTTCGAAAGCAAAGATGGTATCTAACCTCCGCTTACTTTCTATGATGGCCGTATCTCCAATAATTTTACGTTTTTTATAGGAAGTCAATCTGTAGTTAGAATCCTTTTCTATCCAGCGAATATTGGCGGCACTAATTTTAAAATCCAATTCATTGTTCTCATCGAACCGTTCAAAGGTAAAATTGTGTCCCAATTGCCTGGCCGGGTCAAAACTACTTACATAAATAAAATCTGTTTCATTAAGTTGGTTGAAAATATTATTGGTCACCCGGTCCTGAGAACCTTTTTTCAAATATTTATACTTGAATTCATTGAAGCCTACACTTGCGTTGGGCACAATGAACATGGTCATGAAGAACATTAAAATCGCGACCATGGTAGCACCGATAATATAAGGTCTTAAAAAACGACCATAAGAAACCCCTGAGCTTAAAATAGCCACAATTTCGGTATTGTTGGCCAGTTTCGACGTAAAAAAGATGACAGACAGAAATAGAAAAATAGGAAATAGTAGATTCCCGATATAAATAGTAAAGTTCACATAGTACATTACAATTTCGTTCAACGGCGCTTCATTATCGATCATCTTACCGATCTGCTCCGCTAGATTGACCATGATACCAATAGGAATGAACAACAACAACATCAACGAAAAAGTCGCTAGATATCGTTTAAGAATGTATTTATCTATTATTGAAAGCATTTATAGCCTTTTATCCATTTGTTTAACCATGATATCTTTCCACGCTCTAAAATCACCCGCTAAAATATGTTTTCGTGCTTCACGAACCAACCACATATAAAATCCTAAGTTGTGAATGGTTGCTATTTGTTTTCCTAAATATTCATTGGCAGCGAACAAGTGCCTTAAATAAGCTTTGGAGTACTCACGATCAACAAAAGTAGTACCCATTTCATCCAATTGCGAAAAATCGTCCTCCCACTTCTTGTTCTTAATATTTATGGTACCATGTGCAGTAAATAACATTCCGTTTCTAGCATTTCGGGTTGGCATAACACAATCGAACATATCAATGCCCAATGCAATATTTTCCAAAATATTGATAGGAGTCCCTACTCCCATAAGGTACCGAGGTTTATCTTCGGGTAAGATCTCACAGACCACTTCGGTCATACCGTACATCTCCTCCGCGGGTTCCCCCACCGAAAGACCCCCAATGGCATTACCCTGCGCACCGGCATTCGCTATATATTCAGCAGATTGCCTTCTTAGATCTTTGTATGTAGAACCTTGCACTATCGGGAAAAAAGTTTGCTCGTAATCATATGCGAACGGCGTTTTCTCCAAATGCTTGATGCAGCGGTCTAACCACCGATGGGTCATATGCATTGATCTTTTGGCGTAATTATATTCGCACGGATACGGTGTACATTCATCAAAGGCCATGATAATATCGGCACCGATAATACGTTGAATTTCCATCACGTTCTCGGGAGTGAACATATGCATTGAACCATCGATATGGGATTTAAACTTTACCCCTTCTTCTTTTATCTTTCTATTGGCGGATAAGGAATACACCTGATAACCACCGCTATCGGTAAGGATATTGCGGTCCCATCCCATGAACTTATGGAGTCCGCCTGCTTTGTGCAGAATATCGGTTTTCGGACGAAGAAAAAGATGGTAGGTATTGCCCAGGATAATATCAGGATTTATTTCCTCTTTTAATTCTTTTTGGTGCACACCCTTTACAGAGGCCACCGTACCTACGGGCATAAAAATAGGTGTCTCAATAACCCCATGATCTGTTACCATGGTTCCTGCCCTAGCCTTTGAATGCTGATCTGTAGTATGTAATGTAAACTTCAAATTTTATAAATCTAATTGCAAATATAATGAACTGCCATTGGGAAAAACTTAATAAAAACCAAAGATGCTACTTTGCTATTTTTTTTTAGCCAAGAATAAAATTTGCTCTATAAAATCAAGATTGACTCAAAAAATAGCATAAGCAATAAAGGTTGTAGCCCTACGTTTTTATGGTATAACGAGAAAGTGCATACTGGCAATGATTTGCCGGTTGCGGAACTTAAAATTAACAAATATGAAAAAAACAATTTTAATTGCGGCCTTAGCTTTTATTGGCTGGTCGGCCAACGCTCAAAGTGGACCAGGATTTGGAATCAAAGGAGGATTAAACTATGCCGGAAATGGAGATTTCTTTGATTCCGCAGAAAATGCTTATAAAAGTCCGGATAAAAATGTTGGATACCATTTAGGAGTTTTCGGCAAAATCGGGGACGATATTTATTTACGTCCAGAATTGGTATATACTGCTATAAAATCTGGATATGATGAAGGAGATTTGAAATTAAACAAATTAGATCTTCCTGTTCTCTTGGGGGTGAAGCTTATAGGCCCTTTGAACGTTTTTGCAGGACCTTCTTTTCAATACATCCTGAATACAAAATTTGATGGTGTAACCATTGACGATGTCGAAAATGATTTTACCGTTGGTTTGAACATTGGCGCCGGAGTTAATTTGGGTAAACTGGGAATTGATGTGCGGTACGAAAGAGGTTTTTCTGAAAATGAAATTACTTTCATTAACACAAATCTTACTTCATTGAGCGGAGATCGTGTTGACACAAGACCAGATCAAATTATAGTAAGTCTTTCTGTAAAACTTTAACGATACCAATTAAATTTAATTAAAAACCCTCCTAAGAAAATTCTTAGGAGGGTTTTTTGTCTTATTGAAGAAACTCTTATTTAGTCCTTGTCCAAGTGGTCTGGTATACCATCTTTATCCGTATCTCTGAAACTAACAAAGTTTCCATTGGCATCTAGATTAATCTCATCCTTAGTCGGGATGCCGTCATTGTCATCATCTGTATCGTAATGATTTGGCACTCGACCATTAAGCGGCTCAGAACTTTCATCCGTATTATCATTATTCAAATTTCCATCATTATTGACATCTTCTAAAATGGAAGGAATACCATCGCCATCATAATCTGTATCTTTCTCATAAGCAAAGGCATCTATTTTAAAAACCAATGGGGTATAAGATCCTATAGCACTACCAGCGGGCGGATTACTAAAATAACCTAAACCTGAAGGGAAAAAAATAGCCCCTATTCCATACCCATCATAACTTACTGTTCCATCACCATTTTCGATTGGCCCCATTCCTGTTTGGAAATATTCGACACCATTTCCAAAACCTCGAACCACACCCGATAAATTAATTAGAAGAGGCTGGTTAGAAGAACCATCGAAAAGCTTACCATTCAATAAAGAACCTTCATATCTTAAAATGGTATTGTCCCCTATGGTAGGTTTTCCTTCTATTACACCTTGTCGTACGACTAAGACGTATAATTTATGATCAACTACTTCCCCATCGTTCCTACCCCAATCAGAAGAGGCAACCGATATGGTTTCGGTAATTAACTTAGAGCTATCAAAAAGCGATTCTTCAGTGCTATTTGCACCAGCTATGGTATCGAACTTTATTTTGAAATCGAATCCTTCTGCGGCATTTTCAAACTCCTCGTAATTATAAAAATGAGTTTTAAGAAAAGTAACAATTTCTGCGTCATCTTCAGCAGCAACTTCACTTAATAATCTTGGCGGCACAACCTCACCAGGTGTATCATCATCTTTTTTACAAGAACCCAAAATAAACAAAGCCACAAAAATTAAATAGGCATTTTTCAATTTCATCAATATTCTATTTTAAGCGCGCAAGATACAATTTTCCCCTATTTTTGTTGGGAAGTTAACAAAGAATTCTACTAATGCGCATTGATAAATTCTTGTGGAGCACTCGTTATTTTAAGACTAGGAACATTGCAACTACCGCTTGCAAAAAAGGACATGCCAAAATCAATGGACAAACCGCTAAACCTGGTCGGGAGGTTTTTCCAATGGATCAAGTTATAGTTCGCAAGGATCAAATCGATTATACATTTACGGTTTTAGACATACCCCCGAATCGTGTAGGTGCAAAGTTGGTCGACATCTATAGAAAAGACACCACTCCTAAAGAGGCGTTTGAACATAATGAGCTTTTACAATATTCCAAAGATTATTATCGTAAAAAAGGACTTGGAAGACCCACTAAAAAAGACCGTAGGGAAATAGATGAGTTTTTAGAGACACCCGCAAAAAAAGAAGATTCAGAAACGCTCGAATCGTCAAATTCTACGAAAGATAAAGAGGAATAAGCCAAACGTTCAAAAACATAACTATCTTTAATGTACTAAGATTAAAAAATGGAACAAACCATACTTTCACATTTACAGATCCAATACAAAATAGAGCGCATTGCCTATCAAATTTACGAGGCGAACGTCGACGAGGATGAAATTATCATTGCCGGTATCGAAGGGGGAGGCATCCATTTTGCTGAAAAAATCGTAAAGACCCTAAAAAAAATTACTACTGCAAAAATTACGATCTGTAAAGTATTAATGGATAAGCGTGACCCTCTAAAAAGTGGCGTATCTACTTCTATTGCAGAAAAAGATTTCGAAAACAAATCTATTGTGCTTGTAGATGACGTTTTAAACTCAGGCACAACACTGATTTATGGTGTACACCATTTTCTTAAAACCCCTTTAAAGCAACTTAAAACAGCGGTACTCGTAAATCGTAATCATAAAAAATATCCCGTAAAAGCAGATTATAAGGGCATTTCACTGTCAACTTCTTTGCAGGAACACGTAAACGTGCATTTTGAAAACAAAAAAGACCGTGTTTTCCTAGACTAAAGAATTAATGATAACCTCTGCCAATTCATTAGCGGTTCTATGGTCGCTCTTCACTTTATGCCGGGCTTGATTATAAAAGAAACTCCGCTCGAATAAATGCTTTCCAATAAATTCATTTAACTCATCATCTTTTAGATGTGCTATCATAGGCCTATGCGATTTTTCAAAAAGGAGACGTTCAGATAGTTCCTTTATACCAACATTGATGTAAACTGAATTGGCGGTATTTTGATTAATCAATTCCATATTAGTGCCAAAACAAGGTGTTCCTCCACCTAAGGAAAGAACAAACTTATTATGGTTCAAAAATATTTCTTTTAAATATTGATGCTCCTTTTTTCGAAAATAGACCTCCCCCTTTTCTTTAAAAATCGCTCGGACAGATAAATTTTCCTTTTGTTCAATATACTCATCTAAATCTAAAAATTTAACATTCAATTGGTTAGCAATTATCCTACCAATTGTAGTCTTACCACTCCCCATATATCCTAACAAAACAATTTTCAGTTCTTCCATTTGCACAAAATTGGACTAAAATAAAGGGATTTCAAAAAAAAATAAATTTATCTTAAAAAGGGCTTGGAAAATAAAGTAATCGACTTATATTTGCACCCGCATTGAGGGAAACAATCCTCACTTGAAATTTTGACCTGGTAGCTCAGTTGGTAGAGCATCTCCCTTTTAAGGAGAGGGTCCCGGGTTCGAGCCCCGGCCAGGTCACTAAGCCGTATGATAACGGTGACCAAAGCCTTGCTAATCTTATGATTATCAAGGCTTTTCACTTTTTAAGCAATTTATATGAAATGATATGAATTACTTTTAAAAGTTCACAGATCGTCAACCTCTTTTTTAAATCGTCAACATAGTGTCAACACTTTTGTAAATTGGCGATAACTGTTTAAAAGAACCACTTTGTTGATCTGACTTGCGTCTCAATTATTGTTTAACGATGAAGTGACTACCTCTATAACTGAAATCATTTCAGAACGTCATCTATAGGTGAATGCGTTTGACCCTACATTCTAAAAGTCACGTAAGGAAAGTTATGGAAACGATTATCTCCCCTGATCAAAGTAACACCGAAACGCATAGAAGTAGAGAACGAGAATGAGCTCACAGTAAAGCCTGGGTAAAGGGGCATAGGAGAGCCATGCGGAAAACTTGGACTCAAAAAATCTTGTAAACCTACGGATAACCTGTCTACAGAAGTGAATGAAAATAGCTCACATTCACTAGTTATGAGAGGCTCTTAAAAATAATAGTAGCTCATATCACAAGTAATACTACTAACCTCACAATCTCCTCCTCTAGTAGTGCCACATCATTAGAATTAATTCTTTCCTTAACAACACTCCCCTCTTTAACATGAAAACTATCGGTAAGGGTTCAACTACTTGAAGTTTGCAGAACAGATCTTTCTTCACTTTCAAAAGTTGATGACCAATATTATGTAAAATTAGGCATCCAAAACCAACAAAATGTCATTAGAATCAAAACCTTCAGCAGTTAACTCAATTGTTACGGTCACAACTCTAAAAGTACTTGCTTTTTTGGTCTCCAATTAAAGGGACATAAATTTTCCATTGGACCCCTTCCCCTGAATGTTAGTGTTTAATTGCTCATACAATCGGCTCTCGTACTTATTTTTTATTGTCAATTGATGATTAATTTGTACACCAAAAGGATTTCTATACATCTATTATGGTAAATATTCAGCGGCATTATTTACATAGAAGAAAGAATCATTTTTTCTTTTCTAGTCTATTATGCCCTCTATACGTCTAAAATGAGGTCTCCCAATAGAACACAAGCCCATTTTAGAAAAAATATTACTTAGAAAAATTATTCCACACTTAAAAAAGATAGGTTAAAAGATTCGCTCTGGAGTGAATGAACTTATATCCATGCTAGGTTTTTTATCCTCTACCAATTCAGAAACTAACTTTCCGGTAGCGGGTCCCAAACTCCAACCCATCATGGCATGGCCCGTAGCAATCGTTAGATTTTTAAAGTCTTTCGATTTCCCGATATAGGGTAGTCCATCTGGGGAAACCGGTCGCAATCCAGTCTGGGCACTTTCTATTTCCTCGCTATTGATTTCCAATTCTGGATAAAATGATGTTGCACCATTAGCAATTGCTAAAACCCTTTCTTTTCTAACTATGTTATTATTTCCTGAAAATTCCATAGTTCCCGCAAAACGGGTAAAGCCTTTCATTGGGGTCACGGCCATTTTTGCTTCCATCAATATGGCCGGGATGGATATTCCCGTTTCCCGTTCCACATTTATACGATAGCCTTTACCACCCTGTAGGGGTAATTTTAAATTTAATTTTTTGGAGAGGTCTCCGCTCCAGGCACCTGCTGCTAGAATAACCTCATCTGGTTCATAAGAGTTCTTATTCGTCAAGACCGATTTTATTTTTAATCCGTCAGTTTTTATATCGATTACTTCTTCACTAGTACGAATAACTACACCTTTACTTTTAAGATAATTCAACATCAAAGGCATAAATTCGGTAGGTGTTGTATGTCCATCGCACTGATAATGAATGGCTCCCTCAGCATCTATTTTAACATTTGGTTCTAGCTGTAGTAGTTCACTTTTATTCACATCAGCCACTTCAAGCCCTAAAAAACTTGCCCTATCGGCAACTTCTCTCTCATGTAGGTAACTGGCCTCTGTTTTGTATAACATAAGAAGCCCTTTTCGTTCTAATTGAAAATCCCCAAGGTCACCAGATTTTTTTATATCAGTAAACAAATCCCTGCTGATCAGATTAATTTCTTTGATTACAGGAATCGCCTTTTCCACTTTGGCCTTTGTCGATGATTTGTGAAAATACCAGGACCATTTCAGAAAATCGATGTCCAATCTAGGTTTCATGTAAAAGGGACTGGCAGAATTGAACATCATTTTTATACCTTGGGCAATCATTCCCGGTGAAGCCAATGGGATGATATGACTAGGTGTTATATAACCAGCATTAACGAAAGAGGCTCCTGAGGTTATATCTCCCTTATCAATAACCGTAATTTGATGTCCTTCTTTAGTTAGATAATAAGCAGAGCATAAACCAACAATTCCACCTCCAATAATCACAATATCTTTCTCCATTTTGTTATTGATTTATCATACCACGTTTACGTATCAAGGCTTCTAAAAATAATATTTTCTACACCACCTTTAAAACTTTTAATGCGAAGAAAATATTATTCAAATGCTGTTCATTTTCTTCATCACTTACTATAAAAACTAAAAGCAAAGCTAAAAAAGATTTGTTTTTAGCAAATGAATAAATTGATGTTCTAAATTACTTGAAATCCGTATGCGTAGGGATCATCATCATCAATTGTTATGGTGTTTTGACCATAAATTTTCGCCCAACCTTTAATGCTGGGCACAATTGCAAGTTTACCCGCTAAATCAGTTTCTTCTTCTACTCTTCCAATGAACTGAGATCCGATAAAACTTTCATGAATAAAATCTTCGCCTACGTTTAGTTTTCCTTTGGCGTGCCATTGAGCCATTCGCGCCGAAGTTCCGGTCCCACATGGGGAACGGTCGATAGCTTTATCTCCATAAAAAACGGCATTTCTTGCTGTGGAAGGATTCGATAAGGTCTTACCCGTCCATAACATATGGCTTACGTTTCGAATCGTAGCATCTTCTGGGTGAACGAACATATCGGGATATTTCTCATTGATCTTCTCCCGTAGTTCCTGGCTGAACTGGATCAACTTACTGGCTGAAAAATTTTGGATTCCTGAAAAATTACGCTGTGGATCCACAATGGCATAAAAGTTACCCCCGTAGGATACATCAAAAGTTAGTTCTCCTAAATCAGAGGACTCAATCGTTAAATCCGTTGCCGCTAAATAGGACTTGACATTCGTCAACTTTACCCACTCTACTTTATCATTCGTTTGTTGATACGAAACGTTAACCAATCCTGCCGGGGTTTCCATACGCACCTTTCCAGGTGTCTTGGGTATAATCAAGCCTTCTTCGATCCCAATTGTAATGGCCCCAATGGTCCCATGTCCACACATGGGCAAGCAACCACTGGTTTCTATGAACAAAATACCAAAATCATTTTCTGGATTACTGGGTGGATAAAAAATACTTCCGCTCATCATATCATGCCCTCGTGGTTCAAACATCAATCCTTTTCGTATCCAATCATATTCCTTAAGAAAATGTTGTCGTTTCTCACTCATGGTTTCGCCGATTAATTCCGGGCCGCCATGTTTTATAACCCTTACTGGATTGCCACAAGTATGGGCATCAATACAGACAAACGTACTACTTGCCATATTAAAATTTTATTTACTTCGATTGATGATGTAAGCATTAACTCTTCGCTCTAAAATAGGTAAGGTAACCGTGCCCTGCTCTAAAACGATTTCATGAAAATCACGAATATCAAAATTATCCCCTAGTGCTTCTTCTGCCCTTTTTCGTAGTTCCCTAATCTTCAGCTCGCCCATTTTATAGGATATTGCCTGACCTGGCCAGGCAATATACCGATCCGTTTCTGTATTGATTTCATGTTCTGAGAGGGCCGTGTTATTCATCATAAATGATACAACCTCATCCCTTGACCAACCCTTTGCATGAATACCCGTATCTACCACCAACCTACAGGCGCGCCACATTTCATAGGTCAACTTACCAAATTCTTCGTAAGGCGTTCTGTAAATACCTAATTCATTTCCTAAAAACTCGGTATACAACGCCCAACCTTCGCCATATGCGGAGAGGTACATATGTCTCCTAAAACTTGGAATGCTATCTCCAAGCTCGTTGTTCAAACTTCCCTGCAAATGATGTCCGGGTACCGCTTCATGGGCAGTTAATGAAGGGAGTGTATACAGGGGTCTGCTGTCTAATTTGTAAGTGTTCACCAAATAAAAACCAGGTTGTGTATCTGATGAGGGCCCTGAATATCTACCTCCGGTATATTTTGGAGCGATGGCATCAGGAACTTTAATAACACCATAAGGTCTTCTGGGTAATGTCTTGAAGTATTTAGGTAGTTCTGCGTCAATACGCTTGGCAATATCCCTGGCATGCATCAATAGTTCATCGCCGGTCGAGACATAAAATTGAGGGTCAGTTCTTAAAAAATCTAAGAATTCAGCAAAGGTGCCTTTAAAATTAACCTTCTTGATAATCGACTCCATTTCAGATTTGATACGAGCAACTTCTGAGAGACCGATGCTATGAATAGCATCGGCTGAATATTCGGTAGTTGTTGTATAATAATTAATCCTATTTTGATAAAAAGCCTTACCGTTCGGCGTTTCAGAAACTCCAATTGTCTCCCTTGTCGTTGGAATATATTCCAACTCAAAAAAAGTTTTAATCTTTTTGAAGGATGGAACCACTTTAGCCATAATAGCTTTTTGTGCCTCAAGGATAATGGAATCTTTTTGTGATTCACTCAGCACCGATGGCAAATCTTGAATAGGGCCATAAAAACTACTTTGGGCATAATCGCTTACAATATGGGTATCATAAGTGGATTCATATCCTTTAAAAATGATTTTTGGTTGTGAGACTCCTTCTTTTATGCCCATTCTCAAGAGCACCAAATGCTCATCAACAAAAGTGGGTATCGCATTGAGCATATTGAGGTAGCGCTTAGCATCCTCATAGTTCAATATAGGCTTGATCCGGTAATTCAAGTTTAAATGAAACCCTTGATCTGCCTGTATAGGGTTTAAATACATTTTATAGCGAAACTCATCGATCTGGTTCTGCAGACGAAACTTCATCAACTCCCAAGAAATCAAATCTGTTTCAGACAGAGTAACCGTATCCATAGCCTGTAATAACCCTAGCTGCTCTTGGGCAAATTCGGCATCGTGCTTTTCAATGGATTCTTGATAGGCACCTAAAGGAAATGCACTTCTGTCATAGGAACGATAGCTTTCGACATCCGTTATTATCCCCAATAATTGTTCCTTTGCTTCTTGTGCGCTAATCGATACGGTTAAGCATACCAAAACAACAACTACAAAACGATGTGGACCTAGAAAAAGACCTTTAAGTTTTGGCATATACGGTTTTACTTAGTATAAATTCCCTCCTCCAATCGCACAATCTCTAAAGGATTGGCATCTTGTAATGCCTGGGGTAAAAATTTATTGGGCCAATCTTGAAAAGAAACTGGGCGTACCCAACGTTTAATCGCCGAAGTTCCGACTGAGGTGAAACGCGAATCTGTCGATGCAGGAAAAGGTCCACCATGAACCATAGACGAGCAAACCTCGACTCCAGTTGGCACCCCATTGAATAGTATACGCCCAACTCTATTTTTAAGAGCTTCTACAACGGCATCATACTGCTCAAGATCATTTTCGGATCCTAAAACGGTTCCTGTCAATTGTCCTTCCAGCTCATTCAGGACACTCTCCAATTGGGCGGCATCATCACAACAAACTATTACAGAAAATGGCCCGAATACCTCTTTATGAAGTTTGGTATTCTTTAAGAAATCGATTCCATCAACTTTAAGTATCGCTGGTCTACCTGTATTTTCACCTACGGCTTTTTCATAATCAGCCATAACAGTAACCCCTTGTTGTGCAGACAATTCTTTTTTACCTTCCTGGTATTTTTCATAAATGTTAGGATGTAGCATCGAAGATGGTTCCAATTTTAGAATTTCTTCGGATAAAGTGCTGATAAATGCATCCAATTCTGGACTTTTTACGCCCAATAACAAACCAGGATTCGTGCAAAACTGACCAGCACCCAAGGTAATGGACGAGGCATACTTTGTCGCCCATGAATTCCCATTCTCCTCAAGTGCAGAAGGCAACACGACTACTGGATTGATACTTCCCATCTCGGCAAAAACCGGAATAGGTTCCTTACGCTCGTTTGCAAGTTTATAAAGGGCCGTACCGCCACTTATGCTTCCCGTAAAGCCTACAGCCTTAACTTTTGGATGTTTTACCAATTGCTGACCTACGGCTATTCCACTACTGTTCAAGTTAGAAAATACGCCATAGGGCATTCCTGTTTTTTCCGCTGCTTTAATAATGGCTTGGGAAACTAGTTCTCCCGTACCGGAATGCATGGGATGGCTTTTTACGATTACAGGACAACCCGCTGCCAAGGCACTGGCCGTATCTCCACCAGCAGTTGAAAAGGCCAATGGAAAATTACTTGCCCCAAAAACCACAACCGGCCCAAGAGGTACTAACATTTTACGAATATCCGCTTTGGGCATTGGCTCCCGCTGTGGTTGACCTTTTTCGATAACCGCCTCTACCCAAGAACCTTCCTCCAATAAGGCGGCGAATGAACGCAATTGCCCCATAGTACGTCCCCTTTCTCCAATAGCCCTTCCTTGCGGCAAACCAGATTCCTTACAGTAGGTATCTATCAATTCATCTCCCAAAGCCTCTATTTCATCGGCAATAGCCTTTAGAAATACAGCCTTTTTCACTCCAGGAATATCTTTATACAACTTAAAAGCTTCTACCGCCAAAGCGACCGCCTCGTCAATTTCAGTAGAAGTAGCTTCATAAAAGGTCCATTCTGTCTCCTTATTCTCCTTCGGATTAAAGGTTTTATAAGTTAATTTTCCTTGTTTTGATAATTTGTTCCCAATCGCATTGCTTCCTGTAATCATGTTCTCTGTTTTATGGCTACTTAATTGTAAATAAAAGTGCAGCAGCTTGATTCGATTCTATTTTACTTTTCACGGTAATTTATAAAAATAATATCATAGTATTTTACTTATTGATTTCTTTATAATTCGGAAAGGTTGGTCTTGCAGCCATTCCTTTTTTTATAATATTGGCCACGCGTTCACGTTCTTCGCCTTGTAAGGGTAATCTTGGGGCACGTACATTCTCCGTTCCGATGCCCGTAGCAACTTCTGCCATTTTTATATTCTGTACCAGTTGGGGGCTAATATCCAATTCCAATAAAGGTAAAAACCATCTATAAATCTCTAAAGCTTCGGCAATTCTCCCAGCTTTGGCCAACTCATAAATAGCACATGTCTCTGCAGGAAAAGCACAGACAAGCCCCGCGACCCAGCCATCGGCACCCATTAATATACTTTCCAAGCCTAAGGTATCCACTCCCGTAAAAACACGAAGTCGATCTCCGAATCTTGATTTCATCCTAGTAATATTAGAAATATCTCTTGTAGATTCTTTTACCGCTTGAATGTTATCACAAATCGTTAATTCCTCTAACATATCCAACGTTACCAAAATACCATAATCAATAGGATTATTATAGATCATGATAGGCAGATCAGTACTATTGGCGGTTTCCTTAAAATAAGTAACCGTTTCATAGTCATTAGCTTTATAACGCATTGGAGGTAACATCATTAAACCTTTGGCGCCACATTCTTCTGCAACTTCAGCGGCATGTATGGCCCCTTTCGTAGTTTGCTCTGCAATGTTGATAATAACCGGAACCTGCCCTTCAACCAATTGAACTGTTTCTTTTATCAATACTTTTTTCTCCTCGTAAGTCAAGGTACTTGCCTCTCCCAATGTTCCACCAAGAATGATTCCACTAACCCCAGCATCTAATTGCGCTCTGATATTTACGGAAAACATATCCAAATCAAGTTCATCCTTATCTGTGAATTTTGTGGTAACTGCTGGCATTACGCCATTCCATGATATACTCATTGTATTAATTTTTAGTGATATTCAAAATTACGGATTGCACCTTGAACTTAATATCTTCATATTAACCACACATGGTACTATTTTACCCTATAAATATATAGTTCTTTATTTAAATCGATAAATTAGATGCATGAAAGTACTGCCTTTTAAGATACCTAAACCCGTTGATGAACAACTGATTGTTCAAATCGATAAGGAACCTATTTTTTATAATCGTTTGCATCAACATGAGGAAATTCAAATAAGCCATATTATAAATGGTAGTGGTAAATTATTGGTAGGTGATAGTATCCATCAATTTTCTAAAGGGGATACCTACATTATAGGCAGCAATCTACCCCATATTTTTAAAAGTGTTCCAGGAGCAGATGATGCACATATGGTCACGGTTTTCTTTACCGAAAACACCTTTGGCCCTGCCTTCTTCAATATGGCTTGCTTTGAGAAATTACAGGCCTTTTTCTCCAATTCAATTACCGGGTTCAAAGCTACTTCAACGGACAAGGACATAGGAAAAATGATGCTTAAACTCTCGGAACAAGAGAAACTAGAACGGTTCATAACCTTTTTGAAGTTATTAGAGCTCTTAAGCCAAGTGGACAGCGAGCCTCTTACGAAGTTTATTTACTCAAAGTCCCTTACATCCAATGAGGGTGAACGCTTACAGGTTATTTTTGATTTTGTATTCAAGAATTTTCATAAATCAATTTCCTTAGAGGAAATTTCTAATATGGCCTATATGACACCGAACGCCTTTTGCCGTTTTTTTAAGCAACGTACCAACAAAACCTTTTTCCAATTTCTTATCGAGCTAAGAATTGAACATGCCTGCCAATTACTAAAGTCCAAAAAAGAGCTGAATATTAACCTAGTTTCTGATCGTTCTGGTTTCAACTCCATTTCTAACTTTAATAAAAAGTTCAAAAAAATAAAAGGTATGTCCCCATCGGAATACCAACAATACCTTGATAGACGATAAAAAAATAATATGAACATTAATTATGGTCAATATATTTTAAATTGACCGATAGGTTTCTATATTTGCGCCTTTGTTGTTCGAATATGCCCACGTGGTGAAATTGGTAGACACGCTACCTTGAGGGGGTAGTGTTCGCAAGGACGTGCTAGTTCGAATCTAGTCGTGGGCACAAAAAGGTTAGATTTAAGCATCTAACCTTTTTTTATTTTAATAATTTTAGCCAACAAGTAAATAATTTTAACTTCCAAGTAGTCCTACCTTTAGTAAATAATTGTAGATTTGTTTAATTCTTTTTTAGAAAACATGAACAATGTAAAAAAGCAATTCAGTATACGAGATTTGGAAAATCTCTCGGGCATTAAAGCGCATACCATTCGTATTTGGGAAAAAAGATATAACCTTTTATCTCCAGAAAGAACCGATACTAATATAAGAACCTATAGCCTTACCAGTTTACAAAAGTTACTTAACGTTACGTTGCTGTACAATAATGGACATAAGATTTCAAAGATTGCAAAAATACCCGATAACGACATTCCCTATGTTGTTCGTGAAATCGTCGCCAAAAATAGCCACAAGAGTCAAGCAATAAACGCCTTTAAACTTGCCATGGTCAACTTTGACCAAACCATGTTCTTTAATACCTATAATGCTTTATTGGGAGAAAATTCCTTTAGGGAAATATTCAAGGAAACCTTTATTCCTTTATTGAACGAATTGGGCCTTTTATGGCAAACAGATACCATAAGCCCAGCACATGAGCATTTTATTACGAGTTTGATTAAACAAAAAATACTACTCAATACAGAAAAATTACAACACTTAAATCCCACGAAAAAAGATAAAGTTTTCGTGGCGTTCCTGCCCGAAAATGAGATTCATGAAATCGGACTTCTATATATTAATTACGAAATTTTACTGAAAGGATATAAGTGTATTTATTTAGGGCCAACCATACCTATGGAAAATTTAGAGGATGTGATGAAATACTTCGATGATATTTATTTCCTCTCCTACTTCACCGTTTTCCCTCAAAAAGATCATGTAAACAAATATCTAGAGGACTTTAACAAGTTAGTGGCTAACTATGAAAATCCTAATTTATGGTTATTGGGAAGACAGACACAATATATTAATGACGAAACACGACCGAAATTCTGTAGAACCTTCTCATCGATAGATAGCTTGGTAAGTAAATTATAAGTATAAATCATTAATGGAAAATAATTGCATCGTCATTGGATCAGGTTTTGCGTCATTGTCAGCAGCCTGTTACTTGGCAAAAGATGGATGGAATGTTTCCGTTTACGAAAAAAATGAGAGCGTAGGTGGGCGTGCATCGCAGTTTATAAAGCAGGGGTTTACCTTTGATATGGGACCAAGCTGGTATTGGATGCCAGATATTTTCGATAAATTTTTTGCAGATTTCAATAAGAAAACTTCCGATTATTACGAGCTTGATAAGCTCAGTCCTGCCTATAAAATTTTCTTTTCTGACGATATTATTACCATTGGAGATTCAATGGAAAAAATATGTGAAGAATTTGAACGCCTAGAACCTGGAAGCTCTAATGAGCTTAAAAAATTCATTGAAGAGGCCCAAGAAAATTACGAAATAGCCATTAATAAAATCGTATTGCGCCCTGGTATTTCCCCTTTCGAGTTGGTGACTAAAGAAACTATCTTTAAGGTTGACCAGTTTTTTAAGACCATAAGCTCACAGGTTCGGAAACGGTTTAAAAATCCAAAGTTGATCTCAACCTTAGAATTTCCAGTTTTGTTCTTAGGTGCCAAGGCAAGCAATACGCCATCATTCTACAGCTTTATGAATTTTGCCGATTTTGGTCTTGGAACATGGCATCCTAAAGGGGGTATGTATGAAATCATTAAGGCCATGCACAGCCTCGCTCTTGAATTGGGGGTTACCGTTCATACATCAAAACCCATAGAAAAAATACTGGTTGAAAATGGAAAGGCTGTTGGTGTTTCCTGCAAGGATCGAACATTCAAAGCAGACATCGTAGTAAGTGGTGCAGATTACCATCATTCTGAATCGTTATTGGATAAAATTCATAGACAGTACCCAGCTAGTTATTGGGAAAGTAGAATTTTCGCTCCTTCTTCATTATTATTTTATGTGGGTTTTGACACCAAACTCAAGCATATCGAGCACCACAATCTTTTCTTTGATACTGATTTTGAACTTCATGCCAAAGAAATATATGATGATCCTAAATGGCCGACCAACCCATTGTTCTATGCCAATTTCCCGTCTGTAACAGATAGTAGTATGGCTCCGAATGGATATGAAAATGGTTTTTTTCTGGTTCCTATTGCTCCAGGTCTTGAAGATACCGAGAAACTTAGGGCCCAATATTTTGAAATCATCCTGAATAGATTTGAGAAAAGAACCGGTCAAAACATTAGAAATAATATTATATTCAAGGAAACTTTCTGCGTTAATGACTTTATAGACCGCTATAATTCCTATAAAGGAAATGCTTATGGCATGGCCAACATTTTAACGCAAACCGCATTTTTAAGACCTAATCTAAGAAGTAAAAAAGTAAAGGATTTATATTTCACAGGACAACTGACTGTACCTGGACCTGGGGTTCCACCTTCTCTAATCTCTGGTAAATTGGTGTCAGAATTAATTATAAAAGATAATTAGTTTAGCGCATGAAAGGAACTTTTGATCAAGTGTCGTACCAATGTAGTAAAATCGTTACCGAACGGTACAGTACTTCTTTTGCCCTGGCTACAAAGATGTTACATTCATCGATACGCAGCCATATTTATAACATATATGGATTTGTACGCTTTGCCGATGAAATTGTAGATACCTTTCATGATTACGAGAAAGAGGTTCTTTTTAATAAATTTGAAGCGGAATTGGAAGCCTCACTAAAAGATAGGATTAGTCTAAACCCTATTTTAAATTCATTTCAGCATACCTATCACACCTACGGAATTCCGAAACACTTGGTAGATTCCTTTATGAAGAGCATGCGAATGGACTTAACCAAAAACATTTATCGTACCGATGCAGAATATAAAGAATACATCTACGGATCGGCAGACGTAGTTGGGCTAATGTGCTTAAAGGTTTTTGTAAAAGGCAATGAGCAGGCGTATAATGAATTGAAAGCGTCTGCTATGGCTTTGGGTTCGGCCTTTCAAAAAGTGAATTTTTTAAGGGATGTAAAGGCAGATTTTGAGGATTTGAACCGCTCTTATTTTCCGAACACGAATTTAAAGGAGTTGGATGAGGCTTCGAAAACAAGAATTGTAGAAGAAATAAAGGCCGACTTCGCGTTGGGTTACAAAGGCATTCTTGGCTTACCCGCAGAAGCAAAGTTTGGCGTTTATACCGCGTACAAGTATTATTTCAAATTGCTGAAAAAATTACAGAACACCCCATCCTTAGAAATAAAAAATGCCCGTATAAGAGTACCGAACTATCAAAAATTCAGTCTCTTGGCGAGATCATATGTTAAATATAAAATGAATCTAGTCTAATGAAAATACTACTTTGGATATTGGTTTTTTTAGGAACATTTTCCTTTATGGAATTCATGGCATGGTTCACCCACAAATACATCATGCATGGTTTTTTATGGAGCCTGCATAAAGATCACCACCATAAAGATCATGATTCTTGGTTTGAGCGAAACGATGCTTTTTTTATTTTTTATGCCATCGTCAGCATGTCCTTATTTTACTCGGGTGCGAACGGATTTTGGTTTGGGTATCCCCTTGGTTTTGGGATATTGGCCTACGGCATAGCTTATTTCCTCGTACACGACATTTTCATTCACCAACGTTTCAAACTGTTCAGAAGTGCCAATCATTGGTATGCGAGAGGCGTTAGAAGAGCCCATAAAATGCACCATAAACATTTAGGTAAAAGAGATGGTGAATGCTTCGGAATGCTATTCGTTCCTTTTAAATACTTTAAAAAGTAAATATGGCCAAAGCTCTGGTAATCGGTGCCGGCATTGCAGGCATAGCCAGTGCTTTACGTCTTCATAAAAAAGGGTATGAAGTTACTGTTATTGAAAGAAACAGTTATCCCGGAGGAAAACTACATGCAATCACTCAAAAAGGTTATCGGTTTGATTTAGGGCCGTCGCTTTTCACCATGCCCCATTTGGTTATCGAGCTCTTCGAGCTTTTCGATAAAAATCCTAAGAGTTATTTCAACTATAAAAGAAAGAAAACCATTTGCAATTATTTTTGGGATGATGGTCAGCGTTTTACGGCCACAGCTGCTAAAAATGATTTTATACAAAATGCGTCCACAAGTTTCAATGAACCGATCGAACAGATTTCAAAGTACCTTGAACGTAATAAAAAAAAATATGATTTAACGGCTTCTTTATTTCTCGAAAAATCACTTCATAAGCTAAGCACCTATTTATCGGTACAAACCTTAAAATCAATCCTACAAATTGGAATTTTAGATGTGACCAGTTCTTTGGATGAAACGAATAAGAGCTATTTCAAAAACCCTAAACTTGTGCAACTATTCAACAGGTATGCCACCTACAATGGTTCCTCACCCTACGAAACCCCAGGAATCATGTCTATGATACCGCATTTGGAAATGGAGTACGGCACCTTTTTTCCAGAAGGCGGAATGCATCAAATTAGTCTGAGCCTCTATCAATTGGCCTTAGACCAAGGTGTTCAATTTAATTTTAATGAAAATGTACAGGAAATAACCATAAAAAACCATACAGCAAGTGGTATAACTACAAATTTACAAAGCTACGAGGCCGATTTTGTAATCTCCAATATGGATGTTTATCCTACCTATAAGTACCTATTAAAAGACCAAAAAGCTCCAGAAAAAACATTGTCTCAAGAACGTTCCAGTTCGGCCCTTATCTTCTATTGGGGCATTGATCGTGAATTTCCTGAATTGGATTTACATAATATTTTTTTCAGTGCAGATTATAAGAATGAATTCGATACTATTTTCAATAAAAAAACCGTATTTGAAGATCCTACGGTTTATATCAACATCACCTCAAAAGAAAATCCTTCAGATGCTCCAACGGGTCATGAGAACTGGTTTGTCATGATCAATTGCCCCGGTAATTATGGTCAGGATTGGGAAGCCTTAAAGCAACAGGCCAAAAAGCATATCATTTCCAAATTAGATAGCATACTTAAAATTGATCTAGATACGCTTATCACTACAGAACATATTCTTGATCCGGTTCAAATTGAAACCGATACCAGTTCTTACCGGGGCGCCCTTTATGGTGCTGCCAGCAATACTCAATTTGCCGCATTTTTAAGACACCCCAATTTCTCACGTTCTATCAAGAACTTATATTTCTGCGGCGGATCTGTTCACCCCGGTGGCGGTATTCCTTTATGCTTATTGTCGGCAAAAATTGTGGCAGACCTTGTTCCCAAAATTAAAGACCATGAATAATTTCTTGTCCAAAAATAAAGTTTGGTTAAGTGTTGGTATAATTTGGCTATTCCACATCTCGGCCATCATTGGTATTTCTTTAGGAAATTTAGATTGGTTCATTGAAAAAACACCTATCAATCTCGGACTATCCTTTTTTCTTTTTCTGCTCGTATACCCTATTGACCATTTAAAAAAAGTAATCGCTCTTGTCCTCTTTTTTGCTGGAGGTATGTTCGCAGAATGGCTTGGCGTGAACCATCAGATTTTGTTCGGCGAATATACCTATGGTCATAATTTTGGACAAAAATTAGATGGAGTTCCCTATTTAATAGGGGCCTACTGGGCGCTGTTGACCTTTATCACTGCGAGCATTTTAGACTACACAAACTTTTCATATCGAATTAAAATTGTAGGTGGGGCGGGTTTAATGGTGCTTTTGGACTTTTTTATGGAAAAAAGTGCGCCGACCTTCCATTTCTGGAAATTCGTCAATGGTATGCCATCCTTAGAAAACTATTGGACCTGGTTTTTTTTGGGAATTATTTTTCAAGTCGTACTCAAAAGTTTCAATATCAAAGGGAGCCAAGCTTTTTCATTGAATTTGTATTTGGCCCAACTCTGCTTCTTTTTATTCTTTTACGTTTAAAATGGCAATTGCCCCATAGCCTTCCAAGCGCCGATAGATTTATACGGTTGAAATCTTGAGAAAAGTTCCTCTCTGTACCATTTTATTTGTTTTGTTTTTTTAATTGCAGTTGCATGTTCCTTACTGCCATAGGCAAATTGTAAGAGAGATTCTTCATCCTTCCACAGACTAAAAGTTGCCATTTGTAAAAAAGGAACTTCTCCAACACCTTTTGTATAAAGCAACCCCTCATTATGCTCTAAGGGTTTTTGAGAAGTCGGTACATACTTCCAAAATTTATATAAAAGATTGAACTTTATCGTAGCCCTAGTAATTACAGCTATATAGCGATTCTCGGAATTAATGTTCTCACTTTTCACAAAAGGATTCTTACCAGACCACTCGCCTTTTGATTTGATGTTTTTTAAAAAAAGGGTACAACGTTCTTCAGATTTCTGAAGGTATTTCTTTATCAGGATAGAATTTTCAAAAAAGGTATGGGCAACTTCTTCGTTTTCCCAAATTTGAAGCAGCGCATAAACGGTCCAGTCCGGGTAGGGATTGAACCCCTTCTTGCCGCTTCCCATCAATTTATAGTCTTGTAGTCCTTTAACCTTAGACAATGGTCTATGTGCAAATTGCATCATTCCAAAAGCCCAGATTTTGGTAAGAAACGTAGTGTACTTAAAAAAAGTTATCGTCGTAACTTGAGGCATCTTATTTATTCTGAAATCAATTGATTCAGAAGTTTATCAACTTTACTATTGTCCCAATCGGCAATTGCATTTTGATGGATAACGATAAAACCATTTTTATCAATTACGTAAGACCCAGGGGACTTCAACAATGTCAACGGACTTGGCTCCCCAATGATTTGGTAAGTAACTGGAAAGGTATATTCCTTATCTTCCATAAAAAGTTCTACAGGTGCTCTTTCCTCGTTGGTTATAATATAGAACTTCACCTTATCACCATACGTATCATAGAGATATTGAATATCTTTTAATTGCGCCTGTGAAGGCATGTGCCAAGAGGTCCAGAACGTAATAAAGACCACCTTACCTTTGGCTTCTTCAAAATTGAAAATCTTCCAATTTTCATCTTTTAGCTTCCAATCATAATCGGTTATTTTTCCCCTTTTTTCAGGTTTGATAATGGTAGGTGCGGTGGCAAAGAATCTATTGAGAAGAATTTTGCTGTAATCACCTAAAGGTGTTACAAAGAATGAAAGCACAAAGGCAATAATCATTAAGGTAAAAACCGTTTGTCTTTTCATTGAAATTAGATAGGGTTCAAAACTAAAAAACTCCTGAATATTATCAGGAGTTTTCCTTATTTATTTTAAATTTCTATTATGCAGCGTTCTCTCTTTTGATGACGTTAAGTGCAGAACCTTCTCGGTACCATCCTATCTGGGCGGCATTGTAAGTATGGTTCGCTTTTATCGTATCCTTACTTCCATCTTTATGGATAATTTCAATCGTTAAAGGAACATCGGGAGCGAAATTCTCAATATCAACAAACCTAAAGGTATCGTCTTCTTGAATTAAATCATAATCATTCTCATTTGCGAAGGTCAATCCTAACATACCTTGTTTTTTAAGATTTGTTTCATGAATACGGGCAAAGGATTTTACCAAAACAGCGGCCACACCCAAGTGACGTGGCTCCATAGCAGCATGCTCTCTAGAGGAACCTTCACCATAGTTATGGTCACCTACTACTATTGATTTGATTCCTTTTGCTTTATAAGCCCTCTGTGTATCCGGTACTCCGTCGTACTCACCGGTCAACTGATTCTTCACAAAATTGGTCTTTTTATTGAACGCGTTGACGGCACCGATTAGGCAGTTATTCGAAATATTGTCCAAATGACCCCTGAAACGCAACCACGGACCTGCCATTGAAATATGATCCGTAGTACATTTACCAAACGCTTTAATCAATAACTTGACCTCTTTTAAATCTTTATCCTGAATAGGTTCAAAAGGCTCTAACAATTGTAACCGTTCAGAATCCTCATCAACTTTAACCACAACGGAAGATCCATTTTCGTTAGGTGCCAGATATCCGGCATCCTCTACTGCAAATCCTTTTGGTGGAAGCTCCCATCCTGTCGGTTCATCGAACTTGACCTCTTGACCATCTTCGTTGATCAACGTATCGGTCATGGGATTAAAATCCAATCTACCAGCAATGGCTATAGCGGCCGTAATTTCTGGAGAAGCAACGAACGCGTGTGTGTTTGGATTACCATCTGCACGCTTTGCAAAGTTTCTATTGAACGAATGTACGATGCTATTTTTAGGGGCATTCTTTGGATCATTATAACGCGCCCATTGTCCAATACATGGTCCGCAAGCATTTGTGAAAATCTTGGCATCCAACTTCTCGAATATTCCAAGAATACCATCACGTTCTGCAGTATAACGTACTTGTTCTGATCCCGGGTTAATTCCTAAATCTGCTTTTATTTTTAATCCTTTATCCAAGGCTTGTTGTGCTATGGAAGAGGCTCTGGACAAATCTTCATAAGAAGAGTTTGTACATGAACCGATTAGCCCCCATTCAACTTGCAAAGGCCAATCGTTCTTGGTTGCCTTTTCGGTCATATTTTTACCGACTTCGGTAGAGAGGTCTGGTGTAAACGGTCCGTTCAACAAAGGCCCTAATTTTGAAAGATCGATGTCAATTACTTCATCGAAATAGTTTTCAGGATTTGCATACACATCAGCATCGGCAGTTAAGTATTCTTTCACCTCATTCGCTGCGTCTGCAACATCGGAACGATCGGTCGCTCTTAAATAACGCTCCATAGATTCATCATAACCAAAGGTCGATGTGGTCGCACCTATTTCAGCTCCCATGTTACAAATGGTACCTTTACCTGTACATGAAAGTGCTTTCGCTCCAGGTCCAAAATATTCAACGATCGCACCCGTACCTCCTTTAACGGTAAGTATCTCGGCTACTTTTAAAATAATATCTTTTGGTGCGGTCCAACCAGAAATCTCACCGGTCAATCTAACTCCGATCAATTTAGGAAATTTAAGCTCCCAAGCCATTCCGGCCATAACATCAACGGCATCAGCACCACCAACTCCAATAGCGACCATTCCTAATCCACCTGCGTTTACGGTATGTGAATCTGTACCGATCATCATTCCACCGGGGAATGCATAATTTTCCAGTACTACTTGATGAATGATCCCTGCACCTGGTTTCCAGAAACCGATTCCGTATTTATTGGAAACAGATTCTAGAAAGTCAAATACCTCGGCACTGGTAGAATTTGCAGATTTCAAATCTGCAGCAGCTCCGTTTTTTGCCTGGATCAAGTGATCACAGTGAACGGTAGTAGGAACAGCGACTTGAGGCTTACCTGCCTGCATAAACTGTAATAAGGCCATTTGTGCCGTGGCATCCTGGCAAGCGATACGATCTGGAGCAAAATCAACATAATCCTTTCCTCTAGTAAATGCTTTGGAAGGTGTACCATCCCATAAGTGTGAGTATAAAATCTTCTCCGATAGGGTCAGTGGTTTACCAACAATGCTTCTCGCCTTGTCAACACGTTCCGCCATAGTGGCATAAACCCCTTTAATCATATCAATATCAAATGCCATTCTTTATCTTATTTTTAAGTTAACGCAATTCGGTAAATTTAAGAAAATCTATAACGCAATTAAAATTAAATAAGTACGATTAATTGCTTTTTGTTAAATGCCGGTATAAAGTATATCTATTCACAAGTAAGCGAAAGAGCACCATTACTCAACGATACTTCAATAACTAAAGTAGTAACTTTAAGAATTACAGTAATTTACCTATAATATCTTCTTCTGAAATACCTTCAGCTTCAGCCTTGTAATTTTTAATGATCCTGTGCCGCAGAATGCCGTTTACGACAACGTGAACATCTTCAATATCAGGAGAGAATTTACCATGTATTGCCGCATTGGCCTTCGCCGCCAAAATAAGGTTCTGAGATGCGCGAGGTCCTGCACCCCAATCCAAATATTGTTTCACATAATCTGAAGCCGAATTCGAGTTTGGCCTTGTACTATTTACGAGCTTTACCGCATATTCCACAACATTATCAGGTACGGGAATTCTTCTTACCAGATCTTGCACCGCTATAATTTCTTGGGCATTAAATAGTGCGTTGATGGTTTGTTTTTTATCTGCCGTGGTATTTTTAACCACTTGAATTTCCTCTGCAATAGATGGGTATTTCAGTTCTATTGCGAACATAAACCGGTCTAACTGTGCTTCCGGTAATGGATAAGTACCTTCTTGCTCGATAGGGTTCTGGGTGGCCAAAACAAAATAAGGGAGTTCCAACTTGTGCTGAACACCTGCTATGGTCACTGCCCTTTCTTGCATCGCCTCCAAAAGAGCTGCCTGGGTTTTGGGTGGCGTCCTGTTTATTTCATCTGCCAAAATGATATTGGAGAATATAGGTCCTTTAATGAATTTGAAATTTCTATTCTGATCTAGGACCTCACTACCAAGAATATCACTTGGCATAAGATCAGGTGTAAACTGTATGCGCTTGAAATCAAGGCCCAAAGCTTGGGCGATGGTGTTCACCATTAAGGTCTTTGCCAACCCCGGAACGCCAATCAACAAGGAGTGACCACCGGTATAAATGGAAAGTAATATTTGCTCGATTACCTCCTCTTGACCTACAATAATTTTCCCTATTTCTCTTTTAAGCGCAACATGTTTTTCAACTAGGCGTTCAATAGCGGCAACGTCTGACATACCTCTATTCCTTTATCCAATTGTTAGCGAAGTCACAATCCTTATTGTCATCATTGACACTTATATAGGTATCTTCAATATGTTCGTCCATCCATTTTTTTATGGTCTTATATTGCTTTTCGGTTAACGCCAATTCCTGAATTTTGGTATAATCCTTTGAAAAGTCGGCCACATGCTCATCATACCTATTGGTAATCTTTAAGATTTTATATTTAGGAGCGCCACCACGGGGATCCTGCTCTAAAACAGGATAGGTAATTTCATTATCCTTTAAATTCTGAACTTGATTATACAAAGTCGGGTCCATTTTTGTCAATTCGAACTTGGAATCGAAATTTACCGGATTCCTTAAAAGACCACCGTCGAACTTGGTTTCCTTTTCATCAGAAAAATTTAAGGCCGCTTCAGCAAAGGTAAATTCGCCATCAATTATTTTCTTACGGATAGTATCCAGTTCCTCCTTGGCTTCATCTAAAACTTCTTGGGATATTTCTGGTTGGATCAAGATATGGCGCAAATCTAATTCTTGACCCCTTATCTTTTCAATAAAAATAATGTGAAATCCGAACGGAGTTTCAAAAGGTTCAGAAACCTCTCCTTCCTTTAAGCTAAAAGCAACATCCTTAAATTTTTTGTCAAACCCGGTATCTTTTGTTATGCTATAGAATCCACCTTTTGATTTCGACCCAGGATCTTGAGAATATAAAATGGCTTTTACACTGAAACTGGCATCGTTATCTTCAACATCGGCCTTTATTTGATTTAATTTATCTATAACCTTTTGCTTCTCTTCTTCAGACGGTTTTGGTTCTTTGGTTATCTGTGCGATTTCTAATTCTGCACCAAAAACAGGTCGCTCATTCTCTGGAATTTTAGTAAAGAACTGTCGTACTTCTTCTGGAGTGATTTCAATATCCTTTATAATATCTTGTTGCATACGCTCAGAAAGCATTCGTAGCTTATTGATTTTATACAACTCTTCCCTAAAGGAAGCCTCATCTTCCTTCTTGTAATACTTTAATACCTTTTCCATTGATCCTATTTGCTGAACCAAGGATTGCAACTGCCGGTCACCGGTTGCGTTCACCTCATCATCAGAGACCAAAATACTATCCTGCACCGCTTGGTGGGCATATAAACGGTCTTCCATTAATTTACCCAAAAGTCCACAATGCGTTATATCATCGGTCGATGCCCCTTGGCTCCTAAGGTCTATTAATGTTTTTTCAATATCTGAATCCAATATTACATAATCCCCAACTACGGCAGCGATACCATCTAACTTAACGCGGTTGAAATTTGTAGTGGAATCTTTGGCAGGCAACGTGGCATCTGCAACAGCCTCCATTGGCTCGACCTGGTTATCAGTAACATTAGGAATGGAATCTTGTGCCTTAACAGCAACAAAGATCATTATGAATGAACCTATAACAATACTATTTTTTATTTTCGAAAACTTCAAATTCTTTATCCTTGATTGCTTCATCTAATAATTCAGTTTCTAGTTTGCGCAGGTAGTCAATTTTTCTGCGGCTTAATAAAACTTGTTCTATGGTAGGCTTAATAAATGACAATGGGGCAATTTCATTTATATCCTTAATCTCTTCAATTTTACCCAAATATACCCCAATCGAATCCTCCAATTCAAAAAATTGGGATTTTTTTAAGTACTTATCGGCATTGTCAACGTTTATCGGAGGAATTTCTTCGAAAATTCGGGCATAACGTACCCAAATTGAATCGTTAAAGTTAAGTTTATTGAATTGCACTCCTATAGAATCCAAATAACGTACATCTTCAGGGGTAAAACGCTTTAAACGCTTACCCACCTCATCCTTATTCATAAAATTCTTGGGCAAGGCTACAAAACGCAATCTGGCGATACGTTCTTTAAGTTTAAAATTTTCTTTTCCCTGTTCGTAAAAGGTTTCAAGTTGTTTCTGGGTAATCAATGAATCTGCCGCTTGCGAAACTAACGCTTCCTTATAGGCTCTCGTATATAAATCGGTGCGATAATCATCCACAAGGGCATCATATTCCCCAAGTTTATCCTCGGAAAGATTAATTTTCGCCCTAGAAAGCAACAACTGGTCAGAGGCCCAATTATTAATATAATTAACCGCAAAGGATGCACTATCTCCTTTGCTCATATTCTCAGTGATAAGCGGGGCCAAATCTTCTTGGTATAGGTAGCTATCACCCACCCTTGCTATTGGTTTTTTTTTAACCTCCTTTTTAAAAAGATCGGAGCAAGATAACAACAACAAGAAGACCGTCCATAAAACTAAAAGACGATACAGGTTAACTTCCGTAAATTTTGGTTCCTTAGAAAACATCGAGCAAAAATAGCAATTACGGTATCGTGTGCAAATGCTTATAGTATTACTTAACACTATTTTAGATGGTTCAATATATAATAAATACCTCGTTTTCAATAAAAATAGTCTTGTTTAGGATTATCAATCTGATTTGAAATAGCAAGGGGACTCTTATTTTTTAGGTAGATTTGCATACTTTTCAATAAACTAGATAATACAGCACTGTTGAGCCGAAAAATAAAATTAATATGGGATTTTAGAGGTCCCACAGCACTTAAAACCGCTGAACATCATGTAAAACATTTAAAGGAGTTTATTAATGTTGAGAACACCGCATTGAATATAACGGGATTTAAAGAAATCAATGACATGCACAGTATTGCTTTTATGGTTGTAGAAGAAAAAGAAATGATTACGGTGAGAGATTTACTTAAACCACACCGTGGGGAAGTCTACATGCTTTAATTCAAGAAACGACATGAAAGAAATTACGCTCTTCATTTGTATCGTCCTCATAATCTCGTGTACCAGAGACGACCAGAACAAGAATCCGTTAGAAATAGCCTTATCATCTCAAGATCCGAAAATCAAAAGGGTGATGGATAATTTAGAAGCACACGAAGTACAAATACGCTACACCCAAATCGATAGGCGAAATGACAGTGTTATTTTTACAGATTATGATTTTCAGGTAAACGATAGCCTATATTTTTATCCAGCGAGCACCGCCAAATTTCCTACCGCTGTATTGGCTTTGGAGCGGCTGAACCGAACAGATACTTTATCTATGCATACGAAGTATTATGTGGAAGGGGATTCCATTGAAAGCACAGTAGCAGAAGATATTACCCAAATTTTTGCTGTTAGTGACAATTTGGCCAATAACAGATTAGTTGAACTGTTAGGACAAGATGCAATAAACGGCAATCTTAGAAAAAAGGGGATCGAACCTGTTCGTATCGCCCATCGATTAGGCTACCATTCAGATGAACTTAGCACCAAGCCCCTTATAATTTATTTGAACGACTCTACGACGGGCATCACAAAACCTACCATAAACACTTCACCTAAAAAGTTAAAACTTAAAGGTATTCAAAAGGGCGTTGGTTTTTATGAAAATGATTCTATTATTCAGAAACCTTTTGATTTCGGACTAAAAAATTACTATCCGATTGCAACACAACATGCGCTTTTGGAAAGAGTTATATTTCCAGAAAATTTCAAGGAAGAGGAGCGTTTTGATATTAGTGACGACCAACGGGAATATTTACTGAACGCTATGCATACCGTACCGCGAAAAGTAGGTTATGACCCAATAACTTTTTATGATGGATACTGTAAATTTTACCTCTACGGTGATACCAAAGAAAATATTCCCGAAAATATTGAAATCTACAACAAAGTGGGTTTCGCTTATGGTACTTTGACAGACTGTGCCTATATCAAGGACACTAAAAATAATATCGATTTCATGCTGACCGCTACTATTTTGGTCAATAAAGATGGTATTTTCAATGACGACGCATACGAGTATGATGAAATTGGAATACCCTTTTTAGCGCAATTGGGTCGTGAACTCTATCAGCAAGAATTGAACAGACATTAAGAATAGCATTGAATTAAACTATGCAGAACGATTCCAACAAAACTAGAATTAACAAATACCTTAGCGAAGCAGGATATTGCTCACGTAGGGCTGCTGATAAATTGATTGAACAAGGCAGGGTTACCATTAATGGTATTGTCCCTGAAATGGGCACTAAAATTTCAGAAGGTGATGTTGTAAAAGTCGATGGTGAAGTGATTAAAGACCCCAAGGGCAAGTCGGTTTATTTGGCATTCAACAAGCCTGTAGGAATCGTATGTACGACAGATACCGGTGTTGAAAAAGATAATATTATCGATTTCATCAATTACCCTAAGCGAATCTTTCCCATAGGCCGGTTGGATAAACCCAGTGAGGGACTTATTTTCCTGACCGATGATGGAGATATTGTCAATAAAATTCTACGCGCCCGAAATAACCATGAAAAAGAATACTTGGTTACTGTTGACAAACCCATTACCATTGATTTCTTGAACCGAATGCGAAAGGGGATTCCCATTCTTGATACGGTAACACGCGAGTGTGAAGTGTTCGAGGTGAGCACCTATCAATTCCGTATTATTTTGACCCAAGGCCTTAATAGACAGATTAGACGAATGTGTGAGTATTTAGATTATAGGGTTCGAAAATTGAAGCGCATCCGTATTATGAACGTGCATCTGGATATACCTGTTGGAAAATGGCGTGATCTCACTCCAGAAGAATTGGCTGAAATAAATAGACTGGTCAGTACCTCTACCAAAACTTTTGATAGCAAAAAGTGAATCGACTTCAAATCTTTTTCACATCCAAGGGCCAAGGGCTGAGAAAATCATAATTATTCCTCATAATATATCATAATTCACTTAAAATCATTACCTTAAATTAAAAAATAATTAGGTGATGAAAAAAGAACAAAACACTAATTTCAAACAAAAATGCCTTAATGTACTGCTATTGGTCGCTGTGCTCACAGGTTTAGGAACCAATGTCGTTAGCGCACAGAGTGCCGATTTTATCGAATATACCGGTGAAGTAATAGATTCCAACAATAAGAAACCATTGGTATTTGCAACTTTGAGCGTAGAAGGAACCAATGTGAGTAGTATCACTAATTCAGAAGGTGTATTTTCTTTAAAAGTACCTACGGAAAACAAGAACAGTAATCTCATTGTCGCTTTCTTAGGTTACAAAACCAAGCGAATTCCCTTAACTCAATTAGAAAAAGAGGATGCTAAAATTATAATGGATGAGTTTGCGGTCGAACTTTCGGAAGTTCGTTTAAGCGTGCCCAACGATGCCGAAACATTGGTCAAAGAAACCTTGGACAAGAGAGGTCTCAACTATTTGGACGAAAATACGGTTATGACCGCTTTTTACAGAGAAACCATAAAAAAGAGAAGAACCAACGTCAGCTTATCCGAAGCGGTAGTAAATATTTATAAGACCCCCTATTCATCCAATAGAGTTGATGCCCTTGAACTTTACAAAGCCCGAAAAAGTACAGATTACAGCAAACTCGATACCGTTGCCCTAAAATTGCAAGGAGGACCTTTCAACACACTTTTTGTGGATATGGTAAAATATCCCGATTATATTTTCACCCCTGAGACCCTAGAATATTATGATTTCTCTTTTGATAGTTCAACACGGGTAAACGATCAATTGATCTATGTGGTCAATTTCAATCAAAAACCAGAAATTATCGATCCATTATATACGGGTAAGTTATACATCGATGCTGAAAACAAAATTTTGACCAGTGCGATTTACTCCTTAAATATAACGGACAGAAGATTGGCTTCGCAAATGTTCGTACGTAAAAAACCTAGAAACGCCGAGGTTTGGCCCACTGAAGTTTCCTATCGCGTAGATTATCGCGAGAAAGATGGAAAATGGTATTATGGATACAGTAATGTTCTTTTAGAGTTTAAGATCGATTGGGATAAACGCTTGTTTAATTCTGTATATACCATGAACTGTGAAATGGCCATTACAGACTGGGAAAAAAATACTGAGAATAGTATCCCCAAGGCCAAAAACAGAATAAAATCTTCCATTATTCTTGGAGACGAGGCAATAGGATTCTCGGATCCGAATTTTTGGGGAGAATATAATATAATTGAACCTGAGAAATCGATTGAATCTGCGATACGAAAAATACAGCGCCAGTTGCGTAGGGATAAATCAAATGAAGATGGAACATCCAAACCATAGTTAAAAAATCCATACCATAAAAAACCCCGTTCTTCTAATGAACGGGGTTTTTAAATTTTAGGAAACTTATTTATTCTGGCATTACAACCGCGTCAATGGCATGGATCACACCATTACTTGCGGGAACATCTGCCATAACTACCGTGGCCATATTTCCTTTTTCATCTGTTAACATGACCTTATCTCCCGAGAGCGATAATGTAATCATACCTCCTTGGACGGTCTTTACCGGGAATGAACCCTTATTTCCCTTAATGGCTTTAATAACATCTGCCGCCATATAGTTGCCGGCAACCACGTGATAGGTCAAAATTCCGGTTAAAGCTCCTTTGCTTTCCGGTTTCAACAATCCTTCTACAGTACCTGCCGGTAGTGCATCAAAAGCACTGTTTACTGGGGCAAAAACCGTAAACGGACCATCACTATTTAATGTTCCTACTAAATCTGCAGCTTTTACAGCAGTCACCAGGGTGGTAAAATTTTCATTTCCGGCAGCAACCCCAACTATTGTTTCTGACTGGGCGAAAGAGGCGGTTAAACACAAGAATAAGACACTTAAAATTGTAATTTTTAAAATTTTCATAGTTCTTTTTTTTAGATTTATGTAAATGTAATGGGTTAACTCAAACAATGTTCTTAAATAATGTTTAATTATTTTTTATAAATGTTAAACATTATTGGATTTTTACCTGAATTAACTTTCTTTAAAAAAATATGTAGCAAATGGCCTCCAGACGTAAATTTTTCAGTAGTGTAGCAAGCATTTCTTTGAGTAGTTTGATACCGATGCAGATGTATGCAAATACCGCATCTAAATTTTCTCCTCCCACACGAAAATTTCCAAAAGCATTGAAAAACGGAGATACGATAGGTTTGATTGCACCGGGATATGCTTTTCCAAAAGATGTTCTCGAGGAAACCGAAAATACACTGAAAGCACTGGGCTTTAAAACCTATCATACCGATCGGGTTTTAGAAAGACATGGGTATTTCAGTAATACCGATGACAAACGAGCAGCAGATATTAATCATATGTTCCAAAATTCTAACGTCGATGCAATTCTATGTATACGAGGAGGTTACGGTTGTACCCGTATTATGGAACAATTGGATTATGGGGCAATTGCCAAAAACCCGAAAGCCTTGATCGGGTTCAGTGACGTCACCGCCCTCTTAAATGGCATCTTTAAAATGACTGGATTGGTAACCTTTCACGGGCCTGTTGGCAGCACGTTGGATGATGACTATAGCATCAAATCACTTCAAAAAGTTCTTTCCCCAGCTACGGACGACATTACAATAGAAAATACCGAATTAGAAGCAAAATACCAATCAAATCCTGAATATGAACGTTATACCATCACTCCAGGGATTGCCACAGGAAGAATCTGTGGCGGAAGCCTTACATTGATCAATGCCCTAATAGGAACACCACAGGAAATCGATTTTACCGATGCTCTAGTATTCATTGAAGATGTTGAAGAAGCACCGTATCGCATTGACCGTATGCTAACACAACTTATTGAAAGTAAGACTTTTAAAAATTCGGCCGGCATTATATTTGGGGTTTGCGCCGGATGCAATGAAAGTACAAATCCTGATTCATTCAGTTTAAAGGAGGTAATTTTAGATCGTATAAGACCTTTGAACATTCCGTCGGTATACGGAATGAGTTTTGGCCATGTAAAACAAAACCTCACCTTCCCGATCGGGGTTCATGCAACGTTCAAAACAGAGGGGCAAACCATAACCCTATTAGAAAAACCTGTAAGTTAAAAAGTGAAAAACTATATTAATTTGCCACCTCGCTGATGAATTTCAATCGATAAAGACGTAATTCCTCTTCCTCATATTCACCATCAAACTCGCTCATAGCTTCTTCAAGATCATCTGAATCTGCCTCTAAGAAGTAATCGTGAATTTCCTCTTGTTGATCTTCGTCCAACACCTCATCGATCCAATAATTGAGGTTCAGCTTGGTACCGCTGAACACAATTTGTTCCATTTCCTTAATTAAATCAGGAATTTCCAAACCTTTGGAAGAAGCAATATCCGTTAACGGTAATTTTCGGTCCACATTCTGTATGATATAAAGCTTAAGTGCCGAATTGGCTCCCGTACTTTTAACGACAAGATCGTCTGGTCGAATGATCTCGTTTTCATCCACATAGGCGTTAATAAAAGCGATAAAGGGCTTACCATATTTTTTTGCCTTTCCTTCCCCTACCCCATGAACGTTCAACAGCTCTTCATGTGAAATAGGATATTTGAGTGCCATATCTTCCAAAGAAGGATCTTGAAACACCACAAAGGGTGGAACTCCCAGTTTTTTGGCCTGAGCCTTTCTTAAATCTTTCAATTGTTTCAAAAGTCGTTCATCTGCAACACCGCCCGATTTTGCCGCTCCCACAATGGCATTATCGTTTTCGGCATTATAAACATGGTCTTTGGTCATCATGAATGAAGTAGGTTTCTTTAAAAAAGCCTTCCCCATTTCGGTAAGGTGAATTACACCATATTGTTCAATCTCCTTTCGCAACAAACCCGCTACCAAGGTTTGGCGTACCAGGGCCATCCAATAGCTCTTATCTTTGTCCGAACCAATACCGAAGAACTCCTTTTCGTTCGTCTTGTGGGAGGATATAATAGCGTTCACCTTACCGCGTATGGTGTTTACAATTTCCTTCGATTTAAATTTTTCGCTGGTACCCTCTACGACAGAAAGTAACTTCAACACATTATCACGTGCTTCCTCTTTTTCCTTCGGATTTTTGGTATTATCGTCCATATCGGCACCCTCCCCATTAACATCATCGAACTCCTCACCGAAATAATGCAACATAAATTTACGACGCGACATGGATGTTTCTGCATACGCGACAACTTCTTGCAACAAGGCATTCCCTATTTCTTGTTCTGCCACTGGTTTACCGGACATGAATTTTTCAAGTTTTTCTATATCCTTATAAGAGTAGTAGGCCAAGCAATGTCCTTCTCCCCCATCTCTACCTGCTCTACCCGTTTCCTGATAGTAGCTTTCGATACTTTTTGGAATATCGTGGTGGATGACAAAACGAACATCGGGCTTATCGATGCCCATACCAAAGGCTATGGTAGCGACTACAACGTCTACATCTTCCATCAAGAACATATCCTGATATTTAGATCTTGTTTTTGCATCGAACCCTGCATGATATGGAACGGCACTTATACCGTTAACCTGTAATATCTGGGCCAACTCCTCCACCTTTTTACGGCTAAGACAATAGATGATACCCGATTTCCCTAAATTCTGTTTTACGAACCTGATGATATCCGCTTCTATATTTTCTGTTTTGGTACGTACCTCATAAAAAAGGTTCGGTCTGTTGAACGAAGCCTTGAATAATTTGGCACCTCCTATTCCCAAATTCTTGATAATATCTTCCTGAACTTTTGGTGTAGCCGTTGCGGTCAATCCTATAATTGGAATATCATCGCCCAAGCGCTCCACAATCGATTTCAGGTTACGGTATTCAGGTCTAAAGTCATGTCCCCATTCTGAGATACAATGTGCTTCATCGACCGCTACGAACGAAACCTTTACCGAACGCAGAAACTCTACATTCTCTTCTTTGGTAAGTGATTCTGGAGCCACATACAATAGTTTCGTTATGCCATTGGTTATATCTTCTTTAACCTGTTTCACTTCACCTTTGTTCAAAGAGGAGTTCAACACATGGGCAATACCGTTTTCCGACGAAACACCCCGTATGGCATCCACTTGATTTTTCATTAAGGCGATCAATGGGGAAACAATAATGGCCGTACCCTCTTGCATTAAGGCAGGCAATTGGTAACAGAGTGATTTACCCCCTCCGGTGGGCATAATCACAAATGTATTCTTGCGTTGTAAAACATTTCTGATCACTTCTTCCTGAAGTCCTTTGAACTGAGAAAAACCGAAATATTTCTTTAAAGAGGAATGGAGATCAATATCATCAAATTCTTTACTATCTATCACATTAACTATTTAAGGAAGCACTACTTTCATTAAAACTCATAAGTGAACAAAATTATTATACGCCTAAGCTAAGCCGTTCTAAATTCTTATGCGATAATCAGCATATAAAATTAAGTTTGTTTAATTTTGTAATCTTAAAGATAAGATATTCTTTCAGGAATACAATCCCTAATTTGAATAATAGATTGATAGCTGCGGACACCATTATAGACTTAGCGAAAAAAACCATTGAAACTGAGCGTGATGCCATAGCCCATCTCACCAACTTATTAACGGCTGATTTTGCCAATGCCGTAAATTGCATTATTGAAGCCAAAGGCCGTGTCATCATTTCCGGAATTGGAAAGAGTGCGATTATTGCCACAAAAATAGTAGCGACCCTAAATTCTACAGGTACTCCCGCAATTTTCATGCATGCTGGCGATGCCATTCACGGTGATTTGGGGACTGTTCAAGAGAACGATGTGGTCATCTGTATTTCGAATAGTGGGAATACGCCCGAAATAAAAATGTTGGTTCCATTGATTAAACGGGGTACCAATAAACTGATCGCCATGACGGGTAACACCGAATCTTTCTTGGCCAAACAATCCGATTTTATTTTAAATACGCATGTGGACCGGGAAGCCTGTCCGAATGGATTGGCACCAACCACCAGCACGACAGCACAATTGGTTATGGGCGATGCCCTTGCCATTGTACTTTTAGAACTGAAAGGTTTCAGTAGTACCGACTTTGCCAAATACCATCCTGGGGGCGCGTTAGGTAAACGTCTGTATTTAAGAGTTTCAGACCTAGTCGGCAAGAACCAAATACCCAAGGTTCAAATGGGAACGGAGGTCAAACAGGTGATTGTGGAGATTTCCGAAAAAATGTTAGGCGTTACCGCAGTACTTGATGGTGATAAAGTTGTCGGTATCGTAACCGACGGTGATATTCGTCGCATGCTCAATAAGCATGATAACATTAAAGGATTGACCGCAGCTGAAATAATGACCACCAATCCTAAAACAATTCCTGCAAATACCTTGGCCATAAAAGCCTTGGAACTGATGCAGAAAAAAGGAATTTCACAATTACTTGCCATGGATAACGATACCTATGTAGGCGTCATCCATTTACATAATTTAATTAACGAAGGTATTATATAATGGGTTCCAAATCAGCAACACCGCACGATGAGATGTCATTTCTTGACCATTTAGAAGAATTAAGATGGCACTTAATCCGTTCCACTTTAGCCGTTATCATCATTGGGTGCGTGGCTTTTGTATTCAGCGGTTTTATTTTCGACAGTATCATCTTTGCCCCAAAAAGCATGGATTTCCCAACCTACCGATACCTCTGCGATGCTGCGAAGTGGTTCAACATGGAATCGGATTTCTGTAAGGACAAACTGCCTTTTGAGATTCAAAGCCGAACCATGGGAGGACAGTTTTCTGCCGATATCTGGACCTCTATTTGGGCCGGTATCATTTTGGCCTTTCCCTATATAATATATGAACTCTGGAAATTTATAAGTCCAGGGCTATACGAAAAGGAGAGAAAGCACTCTAAGGGATTTATTTTCATTACATCCTTATTATTTTTTCTTGGAGTGCTCTTTGGTTACTACATTGTTGCTCCGTTATCCATAAACTTTTTGGGTTCGTATCGGGTCAGTGAAGAAGTCACGAACCACATCGACCTTAGCGATTACATCTCAACGGTCAGGTTGGCGGTGTTATCCTGTGGTATTATATTTGAATTGCCTATCATCATTTACTTTTTAACAAAAGTTGGATTGGTAACTCCAGATATTATGAAAAAATATCGAAAGATAGCCTTGGTCATAGTTCTTATCCTATCGGCTATTATTACGCCTCCGGATGTTACCAGCCAAATTATTGTTGCTATTCCGGTATTGATATTATACCAAGTCAGTATTTCTATTTCTGCTTGGGTGCTTAGAAAAGAACGTAAAAAAGAACAAAGGGCTAAAAAGAATCGTACAGATGTCAAATCAAATTGAGGAATTTAATGCCTATCGTTCTAAAATGAACGAAAAGCTGTTAGCAGACAACAACAAAATTATTAAGCGTATATTCAATTTAGATACCAACGCTTATGCCGCTGGTGCTTTGGATGTAAAAACCAAAGAATTACTGGGTCTTGTAGCCTCTGCGGTTCTTCGTTGCGATGATTGTGTAAAATATCATTTGGAAAGCTCACATCGGGAAGGAGCTTCAAAGGAAGAAGTAATGGAAACCCTGGGTATAGCTACTTTAGTAGGCGGCACCATTGTAGTACCTCATTTAAGAAGGGCCTATGAATATTGGGAAGCTTTGGAAAACCAGCAAGGTTAAATAAACCCTAATTTCTTTTCTAACCAATCAATAACCAATAGATTTGAACCCATGAAGTTACGTGCCGATAATATCATGAAATCCTACCGCGGAAGAAGGGTGGTGAAAGGTATTTCGCTAGAAGTGAACCAAGGGGAAATTGTCGGGCTTTTAGGTCCTAACGGTGCCGGTAAAACTACCTCCTTCTATATGATCGTAGGTTTGATCAAACCCAATGGTGGTAGTATTTGGTTGGATAATATGGAAATAACCAAATTCCCCATGTATAAAAGGGCCCAAAATGGTATTGGCTATTTAGCTCAGGAAGCATCGGTATTTCGAAAATTAAGTATCGAAAAAAATATTTTGAGCGTATTACAATTGACCAAGTTGAGCAAAAAGGAGCAACTGATGAAAATGGAATCGCTCATTGAAGAATTTGGTTTGGGGCATATTCGTAAGAACCGTGGAGATTTACTTTCAGGTGGTGAACGAAGACGTACCGAAATTGCCCGAGCATTGGCGACCGACCCAAAGTTTATTTTATTGGATGAACCCTTCGCCGGGGTGGATCCCGTGGCCGTAGAAGACATTCAGCGTATCGTAGCACAATTAAAGAACAAGAATATAGGTATCCTTATTACCGACCATAACGTGCAAGAAACGCTTGCAATTACAGAGCGTTCTTATTTAATGTTCGAAGGAGGAATCTTAAAATCGGGCATTCCTGAAGATTTAGCGGCCGATGAAATGGTACGTAAGGTGTATTTGGGGCAAAACTTTGAACTCCGCAAAAAGAAGTTAGATTTTTAGAATTCTATTTTAATCACACTTTTTATCCCCTACTATTTAGACTTCAAATGTTGTTAAATCTAATGTCGAATTAGCTAAATCATACCTTAGGTAACATTATTTTATGTGCAAAAGCGGCAAAAGCGCCTGCAAACAATGGAGAAAGAACATATACCGTTAAAAAACTATAGGGTGCCGAGGGCAAAGCGGCATCTCTCCAGCCCATCATGAAAGCGACCATACGAGGACCAAAATCACGGGCCGGATTAAGACCGGCTTGCGTAAAAGGAGCTATCAAACAGATAATAATAGCGACCGTCAAACCAATGACCAAGGGCGTAGAATTATCTACTTGTTCGGGTTTTTCGGTTACTTTTAAAATCACAAAGACCAATAGAAAAGTACCCAAGAACTCCGCAAAACAAGCCCTATAAACGGTTATGGGTAATACCTGCTCTAAGCCTGGATTTGGAAAATATTCCCCAAAATAAAAGGCACTTTTATACGATTCTGCACTGCCCCTCAAAATTCCGTTTACAGATTCATAAACGACAATGGCATCAGAGAATAAAAAATATAATAAAAGTCCGGCACAAAAAGCCCCTAAAGTCTGCGCTAGTATGTAAAAAGGTAATTTCTTCCATCGTAATTTTCGTAGTGTGCACATGGCTAAGCTTACTGCCGGATTCAAATGCGCTGGACAGCTATTACGAGTCACGAAAATAGCGATGGCCACCCCGAAACCCCATATTAGGGCCACTTCCAACAGACTGTCAAATACACCTAGTAAAACCGCGGCCGCAACAGAACCGCAACCGAAAAGAACTAAAATAAAAGTACCGAGAAATTCCCCAAAATACTCCTTGAACAATTTCATTAGACAATTTTCGAGAATACATAGTACAATTGTGCCGCTATTTCTAGGCTTCGTTCTTTATATTTCTCATTCTGCAACGGTGTATTGTCAAATGCCTTGGGATCATCAAAGGTCAAGGGTATCCGTTTTTCCGCACCCGGAATAAAAGGGCAATTTTCATCTGCATGACCACAGGTCATGATTGCTGAAAAATTAGACTTCGGGTTAAAAGCATGATCATAAGTCTTTGAAAATCCTATAATCGGCATTTCATTGGGGCCATATTTTATGGCGTATACAGCATTTGGACCATCCGAAAGTTTAGAAATCTCAAATCCTGTTTCACTCAAAATGTCAACGACTTTAGGAAACAAGGCCGTAGCTTCTGTACCCCCAGAATAACATTTCACTTTTGGAACATTGAATTTACATGCCAAGGTCTGTGCCCATATTTGTGAAAAATGACTTCTACGGGAATTATGGGTACACACAAAGTTTAAATTGATATCCTCATCCTCATCTTTTTTATCTTGAATAAAATCAATAAGACTTTGAAGTACTAAAAGACGCTCCTGTGGAAAAGAAGCATTCTTGAATTGTTTTAACTGACTTTTGATTTCCTTGAACAACACGTGATCTTATATTTGATTTCGACAATAATACAACATAATCATAGACCAAAGTCTCCCTAAAAAAAATCTAACGATTATTTAATCTCAAAGGTCAATGTTGCCCAGTTAGACTCATAATCCACTTCATCGTCAGATTTCTTTTCCATGTGAATCGTAGCCACGTACCACTTGCCAACTTCGGTCGGTTTAATCACAACTATACCATTTGTATTGGTCTTGGTGCTACTTTCGTTCTCATGAGCATCCACTCCTGGTTTGGAGGTGCTATAATGCACAATATGATCGGCAAGCGGTTTTCCATCTCTCAGTAGCTTGAACGCTACCGATTCCCCTAGGTTTATCTCGAACGGATTGTTCAATGGAACAAATTCAATGGGGTAATTCAATGGTTTCATAAAATCGATGGATTTCAAATCTCCCACCTGCAAAAGGGCCTTTACATGTTTAGAATATCGTTCTTTGGCCCCTTTACCAGTAATTTTCATTTCTTTCCGTTCAGCTATGGTATTTTCAAGTCCCTCATGGTCTAAATACGCATTGAAGGCTTTGGCATCCATCTCCAAAATTTTAGGCAAGGTTGAAATACCAGCTACATAGGTGCCCGATGCTCCAGTGGTAAACTTCAAATAGGTAATATTATTCTCGTCATAATAATCACTTTCAGAAGGTTGAAAAATATATCCTGGCCCCTTAATTTTAGCATCAACGATCCGGTCTCTCGTAATTTCATTTTCACTGGTATCAAAAGTTCCGTTGAAAAGGTAAAGCAGACCTGTGGTATTCGGTTTTAGAAAATGTGAATCAATCTTTAAAAACAGTTCATGGGAAGAAAAGAGAAGCACTATAACTAAAAAACAGCAGAAACGAGTTATATTTTTCATGATATTTTATGATTGGTTTGGTTTAAATCGTTAACGAATATAGGAAGCACATTCTTAAAAAAGCTTATCCCTGTTCATATTTTTCAAATTATAAAGTCCCCATCCAAAAAACAATAACTCCAATAACAGTGCCGACGTGAAGGGAACTGAAACTCCATCGAATAGTGTACTGATGATTCTACCGAAGGAAATACCTCCCATAAACAGAATATTGTTTAAGGTAGCTGCCTGCCAAAATTTAGGCCTGAAGGCCCCGATGAGCCAAAAGATTCCGAGACCCATATAAATTCCCATGACGGCGCGAAGCATATTTTTCAATTCTAAAGCTTCCACCTTAAAATCTAGCATAAATGGCATCAGAACAGATGGATAGCCACCATAAATTATGCCTGCGGTTATGACAATCACTCCCGACATCAATAAATGTAGGTTCTTAGGTAGTGCCATAACGGTTTACTCCATATAGTTTATCATAGCGGTAGGCCGCCATTACGCCGATAAGCGAAAATAAGGAGAGCATCCAAAATACATGCTGATGTCCTTCCAATCCCGGACTGGCATCTAACAAATACCCCATAGCCGGACCAGCAAAAATATCTGGGGTATATCCTACCAAAGAGATAAGGCCAACGGCGGTTCCGGTAAGTACCAACGGAATTTTTCCACTTTGCATAACCGAAAAGTATAGGGCGCGTGTTGCATAAACGCCAAGTGCCACACTAAAGATAGAAAGTAGAAATAATACCTGGTGTACCTCTTCAACCCAACCGATCGCAAAAACTACCGAGCCAAAAAAGGCGATTATAAAACCTAACAAAAGCCAAAGACTAGGTCTGGAACGGTCTGCCAATACACCGATCAAAACACCCACAACCGGCCGAACGAACAACAAAAAAGTGCCTACTTGGGCGGCAGCAACCTCATCATACAACATTACATCTTGAGCGTACAACGAAAACACATCGGTAATTTTATAGCCTACATAGGCACATAAAATAATGACCATCAACAGCAAAACCGAAGGTAATCGCAGCACCTCACCTATTTGGGAAATTGTAATTTTCTCTACGATAATTTCTTTTTCTATGAGACCCGGCAATTTCATGAACAACCAAACCAAAAACCCCACAAAAGCAACGATACCCGATGAAGCAAATATGACGTACCTGAATGCCATTCTACTTTCTTGCAAGGTGGCGGTATCCAAATCGGCGTTCATAAAAAAGGAGAATACCAACACCCCCATCGTTCCGAAAAGGGCACCTACCAGCCCCCTGCCCCCGTCTAAAAACCCGAAAGCCTTACCTTGGGAGGTTTCCCCGCCCCAAACCCGTGTAGCTTTGATCATCGGTGACCAAAAAAGAAAAATGGTGGTAAATCCCCAAAAGCCATAAAGAATTTGAAGTGTTGTATAATCGGGAAACGTGGCAAAGACAAGCCCGCCTAAAGCCGTCATCCAAAGAGCTACGGCAATCAATTTTCTTGGTGGAAATTTATCGGCCAAGGGTCCGCCGAACAAATACGATAGCAAGGCCACAAAACCATAGACCGAGAAACACAATCCCAATTCCAAATTGTCCAACTCGAACACTTTGAGAACGGTAGGCCTAAAAACACGCTGCAATACAAAAGGGAGAATAAATACACTTTCCCCGGCAAGGATGAGCAATACCAAATAATACCAAGGTGCTTTTTTGGATTCTTTCATTACTTACGGATTGGAATCCAGATTTCTTCTTCCGAAGTTGGGTCGTTATTCTTGTAATTCTTGCCCAAAACCTCAAAATGGGGTCGGTCATCTAATTGATAGCCCGAACCTGGCAACCATTCTCCATAAATATATTGAAAAATTCCTTGATCGGCGCTTGAGCCTTTGTAGTCAAAAACAGCATAGGTACCTCCTTCCAAGACAAAGCTTTTCATCATGGGCGGAACCGTTTCAAAATTTCGAACCTCAACACAGGCCCATTTATTAAAATTAGTAGTGGGATTAAAATTCTCAAAGTAGTTCGTTGGATATTCTTGAAGGGATATAAAATCGGGGGAACATCTATTTTCTATTTCATTACAACGATTTCTAAATGCTTTCCAAAGTTGTGGTGTGGTATTGGCCGATATGCTCATGGTTTGTTTAAGGCCTATCAGTTTTTTAGCATCTACGATAATAATATGAGGTTCCATCTTTAGTGTACTTGAAATCTATCTAAAGTTATACTATATATTAAAACATACGATTTATAGGACCAATAGCCCATGTTCACGTAATCCCCTAACCGACTTTGAATACCAAAACAGTTCAAAATCCTCAAAATCATTCTCAAAATCGGTCTGCACTTGCTTAAATGTCAATGCCTTCTTATCGGGGGTCGCTTTCTTTAAAATATCCAAAAGCCATTGTCCATTTTCCTTATCCGTTGTAAATTGATATGCGTCGGTTTTGGTGTGAAATTGAAGCTCGAGCTGCTGCCAAGTTGTTCCTTTTTTTGTCTTAATCCTTTCAATGACGGTAGGACTCGTACCCAACCAGACCACTTTTGCCGTCGGTTTTGTACTAAAAGAAATCTCCTGTTGAAGACACTGGTATATATAATCTGGTTTAATGGTAGTTTTAGGGATTTTAATATCGAACCAATCTTGTAATGCCATATCGAAACCGATACCGTGCATAAAGTTGAAAAGGGATTTTTTTAATCCGAAGCTGAACTGACTATGATCTATCCCCGTCCTATCTGTAAAGTCGATATCATTATTAGCGAAAGTGATCTCCTTAATCGTCGGTAAAACGCCATATTCCTCTGGGTATAAGCCGACCGGACTATGGGCCGTTAGGGCAAACTGATGCCAAAAACCGGATTGAATGATACCCAGTTCGAACAACTGACGAACCATTTCCAGGCTATCCACGGTTTCTTGAACGGTCTGGGTCGGATAACCGTACATGAGATAGGAATGTACCATGATATTCGCTTCGGTGAAATTACGGGTCACTTGGGCAACTTGTTCCACCGTTACGCCCTTATCTATCAATTTCAATAAACGGTCGGATGCCACTTCCAATCCACCAGAAACAGCAATGCATCCCGATGCTTTTAACAGATAACAAAGGTCTCGGGTGAAATTCTTTTCAAATCGGATATTCGTCCACCACGTAATCGTCAGTTTTCTCTTTAGGATTTCCAGCGACAAAGCCTTCATCAACGATGGTGGTGCAGCTTCGTCCACAAAGTGAAAACCGGTTTCGCCGGTCTGTGCGATCAAGGTTTCTATACGGTCTACCAAAAGACGCGCAGCCACGGGCTCATAAATTTTTATATAGTCCAAAGAAATATCACAAAAGGTACACTTACCCCAATAACACCCATGGGCCATGGTAAGTTTGTTCCATCGGCCATCACTCCAAAGACTATGCATCGGGTTGGCAATTTCTATGACCGAAATATAGGTATCTAACTTTAAGTCGGCATAGTCTGGGGTACCAATCTCCTGTTGTTTATAATCTACTCTACTGCTCATATTTTTATATACAACCCCTCCATCTTCCAGAATAAATGTCCGTTTTAATTCTTTCCCTTTTCCCACCACGTAATCATGGATCAGTTCTAAGGGTAGCTCCCCATCATCTAAAGAAATAAAATCAACGAATTCAAAAACCCGAACGTCGGTAATACTACGAAGCTCGGTATTGGGAAAACCGCCCCCCATCGCAATTTTAATGTCGGGGTAATTCGCCTTAATGAATTGGGCACATCTAAAGGCACTATATAGGTTTCCCGGAAACGGCACCGAAAAGCAGACTAATTTCGGTCGAGTCGTTTTCACCTGACCCTCTAATAAATTCAAGGTCAGTTCATCAATGAAGGTGGGATTGGCATTGAGATGTTCGTACAGCTCATCAAAGGAGTTCGCGCTGCGGCCCAAACGCTCAGCATAACGACTAAAGCCAAAATTTGGGTCGATACATTCCACTATAAAATCGGACAGATCTTCTAAATATAACGTTGCCAAATGCTTCGCCCTGTCTTGCATCCCCATCGTCCCAAAGGCCCATTCCAAATCATCTAATTGTTGAAATCGGGAAGCCTGCGGCAAAAAATCATCACTGCACAGCTGCCGTGCCAGGGTATCGTTCTTTCCCTGTAAAAAAAGGAGAACGGAATCCAAAGTCTTCAGATAGTCTTCACGCAGGGCATACATACGTTGACCATTTTCAGAAACAATGGTTTCACTAGCAAACGCCATTTCAAAAATCTTTTGGAAGGTATTCTTATTGAAGAGTGCTAAAATGACCTCGATTCCCAAATCGGACTGAAAAGAAGAAACTCCCTTTGTATTTAAAAAGCCTTTGATATAGGCCGTGGCCGGGTACGGTGTATTCAATTGAGTAAAAGGGGGCGTAATGAGTAAAAGGTCTTTCACGAAAAGTTTTTAAAACGATTCTACAAAGATAACCGTTAACAAATTCATTGTTCAATAGTACCATTAAGACCTATTTGTCATAATTTATATGGCCCTAGATGTTTAGTCTAATTTTTTATCGGCAATCACAACTTTAAAAAAATCAGCCACTTTTGAAGTACCCGACTTCCCTCCGTCATCCATGTTCGATAAAATCACTACGGTGTAACCATCTTTCATAAAATCCATAAGTTCATTGTGGATACCGTACCATCCTCCACTATGCCCCTGTATGGTTTGGTTATATCTTAAATCAACATCAATTCCATATCCTAAATTCGTATTATATCCCATTACCTTAGGTTCGAACATTAACTGGGTGGTCTGTTTTTTTAAAAACAATCCGTTTCTCAAGGCTTTTGAAAACTTGAATAAGTCGTCAACTGTAGAGTAATGGAACCCACCAGGAGAGGCTTTCGAAAGATAATAGTCATTTCTTTTTGGAGTATTAAGTTCTCCAAAAAACGTAGTATATCCACTTGCTTTATTTTGAACTACGGAATCAATCTCTAATTCTGTTGTATTAGTCATACCTGCAGGTTCAAAAATACTTTTCCGTAAATAATCGTAGTAATTTAGTCCGCTAACCTTTTCGATGATTAAACCCAAAATAACAAATCCTGAAGCACTGTAATCATATTTAGTTCCGGGTTTGGAAAGTAGTGTATCATTGACAAATAGCGGAACAAAATCTGAAATGTTCTTATACCTCAACTTGTCGGTTTTTAAAAAGTCGCCAACATAAAAATTAGTATTTCCGGAAGTATGCGTTAAAAGCTGATGGATCGTCACTGAATCCCTTACCCGTTTATTTTGATAATCGGGGAGATATTTTCCAATAGGCACATCAAGTTCTACCAGTTGGTTTTCATATAATTGCAATGTTGCAACTGCTGTGAACAATTTGGTGATCGAGGCAATGTTAAATTTAGTATCAACTTTATTTTTGGTATTATATTCCATGCTTGCAAGACCATACGCTTTCTTGGCTATAATCTTATCATTATGCGCCACCAATACCGCACCCGAAAAAATGGTCGCATCTAGACTATTAAGAAACTTTTCTATTTGCACATCTTTAGATTGACCGAAAATAAAAGCTCCCATAAAGAATATGGCTAGTGATAAATAATTTTTTCCAATCATCCGTTTAAATTAAAGATTTTCTATTATTTGCAAAATCTAATGATCAAAGTATATTTTTTGGGATTAGGATAATCATCCCCTATTCATTATTCAATAGCTCCCTTACCGCTTGTTGATATGCTCTGCGATTATTGGCCTTCTTGATTTTTTTAAAAGCTTTTTGCGGATTGGAAAACGACTGGGAAAAATACTCCCAAAACCCCTGCATTTTCATTTTAATGGGCGTAGGCCCCGACAAGGCTTCATCATATTGCTGATAAATGGTATCATGGAATTCCGAAAAAATCTTCCATCTATCCTTGGGGTACTCAGTGGTATCGTTCTTGATCATACGGGGCAAAAATGGGTCGGCAATCAATCCCCGCCCGATCATAAAATGATCTATAGTAGGAAAGCGCTCTTGCATCTGCTTAAACTTGGCCACGGTGGTAATATCCCCATTATAATACAATTTATGCTTGGTACGTTCTACACAGCGCTGAAAGGCATCCAAATCTACACCACCCTTGTACAATTGTTTGCCGATACGGGCATGAATGGCGATATTCTTAAGCGGGTACTTATCTAAAATAGGAAACACGTCTAAAATCTCCTCGGCATGTTCATAGCCCATTCGCATTTTCATGGAAACCACCACATCGGTTTCTGAATGGGCGCGGTCTAGAATTTCGTTGATTTTATGGGGATTGCAAATGAGTCCGCTTCCCATACCTTGCTTGGTAACCATCGGGTACGGACAACCTAAATTCCAATTCAATTCTTTATATCCTAAATCCTGAATATATTTTGCCACGAACAAAAATTCATCGGCGTCATTGGTCATCACCTGCGGAATAACTTCTAAGGTGGTATTATTTTCTAGTTGTAAATCTTTCTGATACGAATTTTTAATAATCAGTTTCCCGTTCAAACGAATGTACGGTGCGTAAAAGGTATCGATACCGCCAAAATAGTTGTGAAAGGCGTTTCTGAACCTAAAATCGGTAAAGCCCTGTAGCGGAGAAGAAAGTAAGGTTAATGACATTCAGTATACTATTTCTCGATAATGATTACCCGTGAACCCAACGTTAATCTATATTTTTTGCACATAATACACTGACCGTAACCAACAATTGACCCATATGGCGTTGACTATGTTCCGCCGCATGAAAAAGAAGTCCCAACACGGTCGACGGCAACTTTTTTCTACCCACCGTTCTTTTGTCCATTAAGATGGCTTCTGGCAGTTGTTCAAAATAGTGTATGGCTTCCTCAACTTTAGCTGAAAAATTTTCTTGAAGTTCTTTAACTTCCGTATCCAAATTAAAGTTGCCTTCTTGTATTAGGAATTGGAACTGTGCTTCAGATAGCGATTTGCCGGCCGCATAGGTGAGCATACGGTCTAAAACTCCCGTGATATGGTTCATATGAAAACCAACGGAGGCCCTACCGGCGACTTTCGCCCAAAGCAGTTCTTTGGGAAAATTAAGCGTGTATTTCTTCAATTCTTTTTCAGATTGTAATAGTGCATGTGCCGCAGGTTGTAAAGCTTCGGGTATATTGGGAATGGGCCCTTTTAACCAAAACTCCCGTTCTTCCTCTTCTTGGGTCATATCCATCGTTTAAAAACAGAAATCTTAAAGTTCTTGTTGCAGCAAAATTACAGTCTCTCCTGTATAAAAGAACTTACTACATAAAAAAGAATTATCAAAGGTATAGCCAAAAATTGCATGGTAACGATCAATACAATACTTATAATCAAAAAAATATAGCGAAGCGCATTGTCCTTAAAGCTTGTATTCTTGAATTTCAGCGCAAATAATGGCAAACTGCAATTTAATAGATAGGCACTTACCAGGGTGAGCCCTATCAAAAACCACGGATTTAGAATAATGCCGTTTAAAATATCATTGTTCTGATATAAGAGAATAAGTGGTAGGGAAAGAATGAGCAATGCATTGGCCGGCGTTGGTAAACCTATAAAAGAGGAAACCTGATTTTCATCTATATTGAATTTTGCCAATCGATAACCCGAAGCCATGGTAATGACAAAACCCATAAATGGAAGAATATGTGATATTTGAAACACACCTTCATTAAGAAAAAAATGGGAGCCATCGCCCCAACCATCGGTTTGTGACATGGCCAGTAATTGAAACATTACGATACCCGGCACCAAACCACTGGTTATCATATCGGCGAGGGAATCTAATTGCAGGCCCAAATCACTTTTTACATGGAGCACCCGGGCCGCCAAACCGTCAAAAAAATCGAAAAATATACCCAGCGCTACAAATAACGCCGCTATTTCAAGCCTGTTCAGTACAGCAAAGACCGTAGCCACACAGCCACAGAATACATTCAATAAAGTGATAAAATTAGGGATGTGCTTTTTCATAAAATTAAGTAACAAGGTCTACTATTTTAAAGAATCGCAAAGGTGTCGTCTTCTAAATATAGGTCTAAAAATAATATAATTAAATGGGTAACTGTAGCTGACTTAAAAAGGAATGTGAAGTCTCTTCGTATTTATTCATTTACAACCGCACAATATATAGATAAAAACCTGTTTCTAAAGTATTCAATAGATTTGTTTAAATTGCTACTAAAAGAGAAATAAGCGTAATTATACGCTTAGCCAATTGTTGTACACAAGGCGGAAAATGAACAAAGACACTCACATAAAACAACATTACATACCTCAATGTTATCTGAGAAACTTTTCCCCTAATGGAAAGTTCATTAATATATATGACAAAATAGTAAGTAAATCTTTTAGTAATTCATTAGACAGTATTGCTGATTTTGACTATTTCTATGAAATACCAAAAAAATATTTATCTGAAAAATTTAATATCCCATACGGAACAAAGTATTTTGAAAAAGCCTTTTTTGCTGAGCATATTGAAAAAATATATGCTCAAATTTTAGATAAAATAGTTCATAAAGCAAACTGTTGGATAAAAACTAAAGAAAGGATAGAAATTCTAACTAAAAATGAGAAGGAAGAACTCGCACAATTAATCGCAATCCAACACCTTAGAATGCCTAATGTCAAAGATGACAATTCAAATACTTTTGAAAAGGCTATGTTAGAGAGTTTTGATATTATCAAATCCGGAATTATCAATATTAATCCAGTTATAGATAATAAAGAAATAATAATTGAATATGACAAAGACTATGATACAGTACTTCATTCTAACTTATATGCAAATGAGAAACTTGTATCTGATTTTGCGACTCAAGTCTTGAATAAAGATTGGTTTTTTTATATTAGTGAGAATACTGATTTTTACACTTCTGACAATCCTATAATAATAAAACCGCACATTCAAAATGAACGAAATTATTACGATGGCCTTGGGATGAAAGGAGTAGAAATAATTTTTCCGATTAGCAAATCAATAATATTGATAATGAGGGATTCGAATTACTTCCCTGAGAAACAAGGAAAAGAAAACACTTTTGAATTGATTAATCTGAAACAAATGAGAGAATATAATTGTTACCGATATATTTGGGCTAATAGACAAGTTTATTCTTACTCAAATGATTTTAATATAATTAAGGGATTAAAAATGGTAAACGGAGGAAAAGAAATAATAATGAAACGACCGAAAACACTAGTCAATGGAAAATAAAGCCCTGTGTACAACAATAGTAACCGTTGCACAAGTCTAAATTCCCCAAGACTTATGATTTTCCTGATTTTTAAGAATATTAATCTGTTGATTCTTAATTATATGGCATTCTTAAAAACTAATATTAATTCATGATTTGATTAAAAAAGAGGTTGTGCAACAGCCACAATGGGCTATAAACAATTGGGGCGTAAGTGATAAAACGAAACAATAAACATAAAGCAAAGGTAATTGCTAAACTGAACAGTTAGGGTCTAAAATCCCCAACTGTTCATAGCCGGAGCCCGGTAGGCGGCAGCTAAAAAAGAAGACTCTAGGACAAAAACAAGGACAGATAAAATTTTTTGAAGAATTACGTCCAATTCAACTCATCTCGATTGTTATTGAAGTATAAAACAAATATTCATTCACAATTAAAATTAAAAAAAATGAAAGAGTTCATTCTTATCTTCAGACACGAAAATGCAAATGGGAAAGTTTCACCAGAGCAAATGCAACAATGGATGAAACAGCAAAAGGAATGGGTGGATAGTATTGCTGCACAAAACAAATTTATTGGCGGAACAGGACTACTTTTTGATGATGCCAAAGTTGTTGACCATAACAAAATGGTTACGAATGGACCGTTCGGGGACATAAAGGAAACCCTTGGCGGTTACGTTACGATTAGAGCGGAATCGGCAAACGAAGCAGCGGAATTTGCAAAAGGCTCGCCTGTTTTGCAGGGCGAGGGCAACACCGTTGAAGTTAGACAAATAGTTACACACTAAATTCAACCAACAAGCCCCTGAATTTGGGGCCTTTTCATGGAAAAAAATGATATCATATCAAACCTGTTTAGGTCAGAATTCAGCAAAATTGTTGCCGTACTTTCCAATTTATTTGGCATCAAACATATTGAAATTGCTGAAGAAATTGCGAGCGAAACTTTTTTAACTGCCATGGAAACTTGGCCATATAAAGGAGTCCCCGAAAATCCGTCAGCTTGGCTGTTTGCCGTAGCAAAAAACAAAGCCAAAAATCATTTTAAAAGAGACAGCATATTTAGAGATAAGATTGCCAAACAAATGCAAGAAAATCGGACAGAAGAATTCGACTTTGACCTTTCCGATAAAAATATTGCTGACAGTCAATTGCAAATGTTGTTCACTATTTGTCATCCAACCATTTCGGAAAAATCTCAAATCAGTTTAGCTTTAAGGATTCTTGGTGGTTTCGGAATAGATGAAATAGCTGATGCCTTTTTGACCAACAAAGAAACCATTAACAAAAGGCTTCAAAGAGCAAAAGAAAAACTACGGTCAGAAAACATACAAATGGAAATACCACCGAACGACCGGTTACTACCGAGATTGGATTCTGTTTTACGAACAATATATTTAGTATTCAATGAAGGCTATTATTCCGAACGCAATAGTTCATTAATAAGACAAGAACTTTGTCTTGAAGCGATGAATTTAAATTATCTTTTACTTCAAAACGGCCATACAAATACACATTTTTCTAATTCCCTGATGTCGCTGATGTGCTTTCACTCATCACGCTTAGAAGCAAGACTAACGGATAAAGGTGAAATAATCCTTTATCAAGACCAGGACGAAAAACTTTGGGACACAGAACTAATCGAAAAAGGATTCTACTATTTACAACAAGCATCGAAATGGGAAATTGCCTCAAAATACTACCTTGAAGCAAGTATAGCATATTGGCATACAGTCAAAAAGGACACCAAAGAAAAATGGGAAAGCATTTTTAAACTGTACAACATTTTATTAAAAATCGATTATACACCTATTGCAGATTTAAACAGGATATTTGCTCTGTCAAAAATAAAAGGGAATAAAAGGGCATTAACAGAAGCCGAAAAACTTAACTTAAAGGATAATCACTTTTACCACCTGCTTTTAAGCGAACTTCACAAAGGCTCGGACGAAAACAGAGAAAAAAGAGCATTGGAGAATGCCTTGAAACTTTGCAAAACCGAAACCGAAAGAAAATTCATAAGAAGGAAAATGGAGAGATTTCAAAAAAGCGAAGAAAGCCGACCGCATAACAATGTATGATTAATGTTGGGTTTAGGTTTTAAAGCCAAGGTCTGTGTATCTTAACGAACACTCGAAAAACCGTCTGCACAAAAATACTTTCGTAAAACATCGCAAGTTTCGGATTTTATAAAGGCAAATCCATTCAGACATTTGCACTATAAAATTCAAAGGAATGGAATCACAAAATCAAATAAATTACAACCGAATTGCCGAAGCGATTGAATACATTAAAACCAACTTCAAATCACAACCCAATTTGGACGAAATAGCAGAAAAAGTGCATATCAGTCCTGCTCACTTTCAACGAATGTTTACCGATTGGGCGGGAACAAGCCCAAAGAAATTCCTACAATTTACAAGCGTTGAACATGCCAAAAAAATACTGAAAGAAGAAAAAGCAACTTTATTTGATACAGCTTTTGAAACGGGACTTTCAAGCACCAGTCGTTTACACGATTTATTTGTAAACATTGAGGGAATGACACCTGCCGAATACAAAAATGGAGGTGAAAACCTGCAAATCAATTACAGTTTTGCCGAAAGTCCGTTTGGGAATTTAATTGTCTCATCAACTTTAAAAGGTATTTGTTATATGGCATTTGAAGACAATGAAGAAACTGCGTTTCAAAATTTACAAACCAAATTTCCCAATGCTTCTTTTCAAAGAAAATTAGACTTAATACAACAAAACGCTTTGTTCATTTTTCAAAACGATTGGAGCAAACTCAACGAAATTAAATTACATTTAAAAGGAACGGATTTTCAATTAAAAGTTTGGGAAAGTTTGTTGAAAATTCCAATGGGCGGACTATCAACTTATGGAAAGTTAGCCGAAAAAATTGGCAATCCCAATGCTTCAAGGGCCGTAGGCACCGCCATTGGAAGTAATCCCGTTGCCTATTTAATTCCTTGCCACAGAGTTATCCAATCTACAGGAAATTTTGGCGGTTATATGTGGGGAAATACTCGAAAAACAGCCATTATTGGTTGGGAAGCTACCAAAAACCAATAATTTTTAAATACCGCAAGTTTCGGATTTTTTCAAGCGAATACAACCCCAATCTTTGCAACTCAATAGTATATATTCTTACTCATGAAAACATTTATTTTAATCCATGGTTCTTGGCACAGTGCTTGGAACTGGCATAAAGTAGTGCCAATACTAGAAAATCAAGGTCATAGAGTTTATGCCATTGATTTGCCTGGAATGGGGCGTGATAAAACACCTATCGAGAATGTTACTCTAAAATCAACAGTTGATGAACTGTGTAGACTCATTGACAGTATTGAGGAAAAAGTAATACTAGTTGGGCATAGCAAAAACGGAATTATGGTTTCGCAGGTTGCCGAATACCGTCCAAAAAAAATTGAAAAATTAATCTATCTGGCTGCTTACTTGGTTCCTAATGGTAAAACACAAGCAGAATATTCTTCCCAAGACCTAAACGGAGGACTTAAGCCCTATGTAGCAAAATATACTGAAACCAACTCACATACCTTGCAACCCGAAATTTACAAAGAGGGCTTGTACCACGACTGCGAAGATGATATATCTGAAATGGCAAAATGTATTTTAAGCCACGAAAGTATTGCAACAGGTATAACACCTTTGCAACTTACCGAAGCCAATTATGGTAGTGTGCCGAGATATTACATTGCGTGTACTGACGACAGAGCAGTAACACCATTTATTCAACAAAAAATGTACACAGAGTCACCTTGCAAAAAAGTATATCATATGGCTACAAGTCATTCGCCTTTTTTCAGTAAGCCAAAAGAGCTGTGCGATATTTTTCTAGAAATAGCTGATAGTTAACAATGAAAAACATAACCGAAAAAATCAATTTGGTCAATTGGCAAAAAATAGCCGAAAAAATGCATCAAAAAGGATACGTAATTGTGCCAAAACTACTTTCGGACGAACAGTGCGAAATTTTAAAAGCCGATTATGATAATTCAAATTTATACAGGAAAACAGTTGTGATGGCTCGTTATCGCTTCGGTTTGGGCGAATATAAATATTTCAATTATCCATTGCCCAATATTATTCAGGCTGTAAGAACAAACATTTATCCGAAACTTGCACCCATTGCCAATGCTTGGTTTAAAGCGTTAAAGATTGACACGGAATTTCCACTCAATCACGAAGAATTATTGAAACAATGCCACAAAAACGGACAACAAAAAGCAACCGTTCTCATTTTAAAATACGGCAAAGGTGGTTTCAATACTTTACATCAGGATTTATACGGAGATGTTTACTTTCCTATTCAAATTGTGTTTGTTTTGGACGAACCTGACATAGATTTCACAGGTGGCGAATTTGTACTCACACAACAAATTCCGAGAGCTCAATCCAAAGCCATTGTACTGAAACCGAAGAAAGGAGATGTCTTAATTTTTACTACCAATTTTAAACCCGAAAAAGGAAGTAAAGGGTATTACAGAGTAAATATGAAACACGGTGTGAGCGAAGTAAAATCGGGTAACCGACACACTTTGGGTATCATTTTTCACGATGCGGTTAGTTAATAATGATACATCATTCAGAAATATCGGACAGTGATTTACGAAGCAAAATCAAACGACAAGAAATCCGTTTCGGTGGAAACAAAAAACTGCAAATTTATGGTTTGCTCAACTGCAAATCGGGAAAACGAATGAAACGAGAAAACAGAGTTTTCTTTTCAACAGAAAAAGAAGCCGTTGAAAGCAATTTTCGACCTTGTGGACATTGTATGAAAACGGAATATAAAAATTGGAAGAATGGACTTATTTAACCCAACCATAGACAAAACAAAAAATTGGTTACCAAAAGACGGAACAGTCAATTATTACGGACAAATTTTAAATAAAGAAAAAGCAGATTTTTACTTCAAAAAATTATTGGAAACCATTGAATGGAAGAATGATGAAGCAATTATTTTCGGAAAGAAAATCACAACCAAACGAAAAGTAGCTTGGTATGGCCACAAACCTTATGAGTACACCTATTCCAACACTTCAAAACACGCTTTGCTTTGGACAAAAGAACTCTTGGAGTTGAAACTATTGGCAGAAAAAGAAACAGGTGAAACCTTTAATTCTTGTTTGCTTAACTTGTACCATAACGGAAGCGAAGGAATGGCTTGGCACAGCGATGGCGAAACCGATTTGAAAAAGGACGGAGCAATCGGCTCATTAAGTTTCGGAGCGGAAAGAAAGTTTGCCTTTAAGCACAAACAATCCAAAGAAAAAGTGGAGTTGTTCTTACAACACGGAAGTCTTTTGGTAATGAAAGACACCACACAAACGCATTGGTTACACCGACTTCCACCTACAAAAAAGGTAACAATACCGAGAGTGAATTTGACGTTTAGAACAATTGAAGAATAAAAGAGCTGTAACTAAAGAAGAACTGAAGTAAAAAACAACTCTTTTCTACATTAAATTTGACACATAGATATCCTTTCCTAAAATCTAGAATAACAGATATTAGCTGTTTCATTTATTCTTTTTGACCTATCCTTTAGCTAGAACGGATCCGTGATTTTCATCGTAGGGTAATCCCGATCCGACAATGGCAAAGACCTGTTTTAAAAGCTTATTGGCCACTGCGATCAATCCCAATTATTCACTCTTGCCCTTGGCCACGATCCGTTCATAGACATCTTTAGTGATATCGACTCCAAAAGTTTCTCTATATTTATTCATAGGAACTGATTTTATGAAAGAGCGTACTACCTTAATCACAACAACTTGAAAACGAGGTCCGGCCTCACAGCACTGAACATGTTTGAGAAAGTAAAAGAGAGGGGATTATCAATGATGTCGAAGTCGTAAACTTCACCGTAAATATTAACCTTAATCCTCTCTTTGTTGTTTCTGATTTATACTTTCAATTTAAAGAGAATGCAATTGAAGTGGTATATAGCTCATTTCAACAACAATCGCAAATGCAAAAACAAACGAATCTTGAATTAACATACAAAGTTGCAAAACCTGACAAATCGCTATTCGAATTTGTAGAAAATTTTTGGATGTTGCATAATCCAACTAACAGCGACAAACAAGTTGTAATTTTACCTGATGGGAGAGTTGATGTATTTTTTACTGAATCGGAAACCGATCCCTTCCACATTACGCTTTTAGGAATAGGAACAAGCCCAGAACAATCTACTATTAAGGCTAACAGGACAACTTTTGCTATAAGTTTCAAACCACTTGCTACAGAATATATATTGAAGAAGAGTATTTCACACTTATTGAACAAAGGAGAAAACTTGCCTGATAATTTTTGGGGTTTTAGCACAATAGATTTGAAAGATTTTGATTTATTCTGCCAAAAAGCAACCCAACAAATTGAAACACTTTTGCCTAAAGAGGTTGACACCAGAAAACAAAAACTGTTTGACTCAATATACAGCTCAAACGGAGCATTTTCAGTTGCAGAACTATCCGAAAAAGCATGTTGGAGTAGCCGACAAATCAATCGTTATTTCAATCATCAATATGGTATTTCCTTAAAAACTTACTGCAACATTCTTCGGTTTAGAGCTTCCTTTCAACATATTAAAGATGGTCAACTTTTTCCAGAACAAAACTTTGCTGACCAAGCCCACTTTATTAAAGAAGTAAAAAGGTTGGCAGGAGTTAATCCCAAACAATTAACACAAAATCAAAACGACCGATTTATACAATTTTCAACCTTGCCAGACCAATAATTTTGTGCCGTAATTAAAATTTTACGGTAATGAATATCAAAGACAAAAAAATTGCAATCGTTGGTGGCGGTCCAGGTGGACTTACATTGGCAAGACTTTTACAACAAGAAGGCTGTAATGTAACAGTGTACGAACGTGATATTAACAAAGATGCCCGAGTACAAGGCGCCAATCTTGACTTACACGAAGAATCGGGGTTAGCAGCACTCAAAAAAGCAAATCTTTTGGATGCGTTTTATGCAAACTATTTACCTGACGCAGGAAAATTGAGAATTATGGACAATACTGGAAAAATCCATTTGGACGACCATAAAGATGAGCATAGTGCAGAACATCGTCCGGAAATTGACCGGGGACCTTTAAGAAAGATTTTATTGGAGTCCTTAAAACCCAGGACTGTGGTTTGGAACAGTCAATTCGTTTCCATGAAAAAACAAAATGAGGGTTGGAATCTACTTTTCAAAAATGAAAAAGAATATTATGCCGACATTGTAATTGGAGCAGATGGGGCAAACTCAAAAATAAGACCCTATTTAACAGATATAAAACCAATTTACTCAGGTGTTACTATTGTTGAAGGGAATATTTATGATGCAGAGAAAAATGCACCTCATATTTTCAAATTACTTAAAGGAGGAAAAATATTTGCATTCGGAAATGAGCAATCAATAATTTTAAGTACCAAAGGCGATGGAAGCATTGCTTTTTATACCGGCGAAAAAGTAGATGCCAATTGGGTAAAAGAAAGCGGAATTTATTTTGGGAATTTGGCAGCTGTTAAAAACTGGTTCGAGACTAATTTTTCAAATTGGGACAGTATTTATAAAGAACTTTTTGCTACAGACAAAATCAGTATTATACCAAGACCATTATATCATTATTCAGCTGACCAATACTGGACAACTCAAAGTAATCTTACCATCATTGGAGATGCGGCTCATCGAATGCCACCCTATGCAGGCGAAGGCGTAAATATGGCGATGCTTGATGCTTTGGAATTGAGCGAAGAGCTTCTAAATACCGAAAATATAAAATCGGCTTTTGAAAATTATGAAAGCAAAATGTTCGAAAGAGCAAAAGAAGTTACCGCAATCACGATGCAAAATACAGTTGGGCTACACCGACCCAACGGATTACAATACATCCTTGACATGTTTAACTGTTTTGATCAATAACAGAGGTGAATTACGGCAATCATATATTGGGTAAGTATAACACTTAGACAAATTCAAACTCTATGAAAAGTAAACTACAAACGGTACGAGAGAAGAAGGATACACTCTAAATTGGGGCATAAGGCAATGTAGGGATTTGATATAGGAATTTATAATCAAAATGTAGCAGCATGACCCTTATCTACTGTACGCTTTTTTTTGTTGCAAGTTTACGGCTCGGACCTTGTCTCTTTGGATAATCCCCGCTAGAATACTAGACCACCATTTTATTATACTTATTACGATACTCGATTGGTGTAAGCCCTGTTATTTTTTTAAAAACTCTTCTGAATGATTTTGTATCGGTATAGCCAACATCAAACATTACTTCATTCATGTTCTTTCTACTGTTTTCAAAACTTCGCTTGGCCGCTTCCACTTTTATTCTCTGAATATATTCCAAAACAGTGTTCGCCGTCGCCAATTTAAACCGTCTTTCAAAACTTCGTCTGCCAACCGATACAAATTCGGTCAAATCTTCAATAGTTATTTTGTCTTGATAATTCTTTTCAATATAGTCTTGTGCCTTTTTTACAGCTTCATCGGTATGTGTTTTTTGCCCTTTGAAAATAGCGAATGTAGTTTGACTCTCCCTGTCAATATCAATAGCAAAATACTTTGATGCAAGTATGGCGGTCTCCCTATCTGTATATTTTTCAACCAGGTGTAACAGTAAATTCCAGTACGAATGGGCACCACCACTCGAATAAATTCGATGTTCTTCGGTAATAATATTTCCTTCCACGACCTCAACCTCAGGAAATAGTTCCCTAAACTCATTTTGAAATCCCCAATGGGTTGAACACTTTTTGCCATCGAGCAAACCTGTTGATGCCAAAAGAAAAGAACCAACACATAATGAAGCTATTTCCGCCCCATTTTTGTATTGCTCTTTTATCCATGGCAACACCTTTTTATTAGCGGCAATTGCTGTCTTCATATCGCCGAACAGCGCTGGGATAATTATTAAATCAGTTTGCTTTACATCTTTTAAAAGATGTGTTGTATTTATAGCAAACGACCCATTATTAATTCTCATTTGCTTTCTCCAACCAACTAATTGTACATTGAACAATGACTTTTTACCAGCACCTGACATAAACTGATTTACAGCAGACAGCAGATATTGCGGATCTGCTATGGCTTGTATCACGGAGTTTTCGAGAACCAAAATACTTACATTCATTAAGTGTTGTTTAATTGAATAAAAATAAAATCTATTTTTGTCGCAAAACACCCTTTTGCTGTCATTTTCAGATATTTAACATCGTAAAAAGATGTAGCATTTTTGTAATATTCGTAGAATTAAAGATCAGCAATAAAAATGAGGAAAATAATTGTTTTGGAGTTTATGTCTTTGGATGGCGTCACTCAGGCGCCAGGAGGTCCAGATGAAGATACGTCGGGAGGTTTTGAGTATGGTGGATGGTCCGCAACTTTTTCAGATGCAGTTTCAGGCGATATCATTCGAAAACAAATGGAACCTGCCGACTTACTTTTAGGCCGAAAGACCTTTGATATTTTTGAACGTTATTGGCCAAAAAATTCAGCACATTGGCCAAAGATCAATGAAGTTAAAAAGTATGTCTTGTCCAAAACAAGAACAAACTCAGAATGGAATAATTCAATTTTCATTCAAAACTTGGAAGGCGTAAAGAATCTTAAAGAATCAAACGGTTCGGACCTCAAAGTTTGGGGCAGTAGTGAGCTGGTTCAATTACTATTTAAAAATGATTTGGTCGACGAACTTTGGCTGAAAATATATCCGGTGACACTAGGTAAGGGTAAAAAATTATTTGGCAAAGGTGTTATTCCGGCAGCTTTTAAATTGGTTGAAAATACCATTACGCCAAGTGGAGTAATTATTGTTAATTATAAACGAGACGGAGAAGTTCAAATCGGGACTATTGGTGAACAACCAAACATTTGACGCTAGCACCAATTACACAAAAAATATAAATAACAATCAAAATGGAAAAGAACAAAGTGACCTTACACAGAGTTTTAACCGCATCACCCGAGAAAGTATTTCGAGCATTTTCTGATGCCGATGCAATGGCCTACTGGCTACCACCTTTTGGATTTGTGTGTAAAGTCCACCAAATGGATTTTAAAGTTGGGGGCGTTTTTAAAATGAGCTTTACCAATTTTACCACTGGTAATGGACATTCTTTTGGGGGTGAATATTTGGAAATCACACCAAACCGATCATTAAAATATACCGATAAATTCGATGATCCAAATGTACCCGGCAAAATAGCAACCACCGTAAAATTATCACCGGTAAGTTGTGGAACAGAACTACATATAACACAGACTGGCATCCCAGATATGATACCCACTGAAATGTGTTATTTGGGTTGGCAAGAATCTTTGGAGAAATTAAAGAAATTAGTTGAGCCGAATATTCCAGATGCTTAATCAATATTCTTTTTAATTTTAAACACAACCACCATGAGTAAAGTAGCGATTTATTTGAATTTTCAAGGCAATACTGAAGAAGCTTTTCATTTTTACAAATCTGTGTTTGCAACAGAATTCTCTGCACCCATTATGCGAATTGGTGACCTACCTCGTGAACCTAATAGCCCTAGCTTTTCAGAAGCAGATTTAAATTGTATCATGCATGTGGCCTTACCCATTATTGGCGGTACAGAATTGATGGGTACTGATATGTTAGAATCAATGGGACAACAGCTAGTTGTAGGCAATAACACCACTATTAGTTTGCAGTTAGATTCAAAGGATGAGGCGGATTATTTGTACAAAGCTTTATCTGAAGGTGGCAGCGATAAAGCACCATTGAGGGATGAATTTTGGGGTTATTGGGGCTGTTGTTTGGATCAATTCGGCATCCGTTGGATGTTTAATGTAATGAATGATCAGTACAAAAGATGAGCAATGAAAAATCAAATATACCCTTGCTTATGGTTTGATGCACAAGATAAAGAAGCAGTCGAATTTTATTGCTCTATTTTTAAAAATTCAAAAATTACTTCTGATACCCCAATGGTTGTTAAATGGGAAGCAAACGGACAACAATTCATGGGCTTTTATGGCGGACCAATGTAATCGTTTTCACAAACAAGTTCATACGTAACCGAATGTGAAACACAAGAAGAAATTGACCTTTATTGGGAGAAGATGGAAGCTACCACCAATGCGGTTGGCCTAATGACCAATTTTGTATTTCTTGGCAAGTCTTCCCAAGAATAGTAGGCAAATTAATGTCAGACCCAGACAAAAGGAAAAAAGTGGTTAATACATGTATGCAAATGAAAAAAATTGATATTGAAAAGTTACTAAACGCTTAAACGAAAATGACGCGAATTCATTCATACCTAATTTTCGGTGGTAATTGTAGAGCTGCAATGTCATTTTACCATGAGTGTCTGGGCGGTGAGCTCACCCTTCGAACCTTGGGTGAATCACCTCTTTCAAAAAAAATGCCAAAACAAATGAAAGAATGTATTCTACATGCTACACTTATAAAAGACGCTTTGGTATTACAAGGGTCGGACATGGTTCCACAAAATGGACTTATTAAAGGAAATACAATCTCGCTTTCATTGGATTGTAGTAGTGAAGAAGAAATAAAAGAGGTTTATAAAAAGCTTTCAGCAGACGGTAGAGCCGACCATCCACTCAAAGACACATTTTAGGGAGCATTGTTCGGTGACCTTACAGACAAATATGGAAACCATTGGATACTTAATTTTAACAAACACACTTCTACTTAAAATTTTACAAAATGAAAAAAGAGAAAATTATTTTTTGGACAGCGACCATAATCATCGCTTTATTTGAAGGCGTTATGCCAGCATTGACTTCACAAACAGAATTGGCCAAAGAAGGAATCAGGCATTTGGGGTATCCAGAGTATTTTGGTAATGCATTGGTTGTTTTTAAAGTATTGGGCGTTTTAGCATTGATCATCCCGCAAGTACCTAATCGAATAAAAGAATGGGCTTATGCCGGTTTTGCTTTCGACTTTATCTTTGCAACCATAAGCCATGCAGCAGTGGATGGTATCAATTTTCAAACCTTCTTTCCGCTAATTATTCTCGGCATTTTAATAACTTCTTATGTATATCATCATAAACTAAATCCATCCAAAATTTAGACTATATAGAATATCTTAAAAATTAGAAATTATGGCACTTATCAACCCTTATATTAACTTCAACGGTAATGCCGAAGAAGCATTTAATTTTTACAGATCTGTATTTGGCGGAGAGTTCGCCACCCTTATGCGCTTCAAAGACATGCCAAATGCTGGCTTTGATATAACAGAAAATGAAGCAAATCAGATTATGCACATTGCCTTACCCATTGGCAAAAATGTTTTAATGGCGAACGACGTACCAGAACTCCTAGGCCGGGTAAGTGAAGATGAAAACAGATCTAAAATTTCTATTAGTGCAGAAAGTCGAGAAGAAGCGGACAGGTTGTTTAAAGGACTTTCGGCTGGTGGGGCTATTGAAATGCCCATTGGGGACAGTCCCTGGGGTTCTTATTTTGGAATGTTCAGGGACAAATACGGTATCGAATGGATGGTTGATTTTGACCCGAAACACAAGGGAGAACTATAAAACAACCCATAACAATAGAGTGTTGTTTTTCTGAAATTAAAACAGCAACGAATAGTTACCAAACCTTTTTTAAAGGAAGAACCGGCCATTGTCCTAAAAAATAGGATAATGGCCGGTTCTGTACTATCTCATTCTTATTTTTGATAGATCATATCTGGCCAAGAATCATTTGATGAATTAACATCGGGTAAAATTTTATCTGGATCCAGTTCCACTTGTTTGATACCTTTTCCGTTATTAATTAGGTAATTCCAAGTATTTCCACGTTGCCATATTTCTACAGGAAGTTTAATTAATTCTGTAGTAGCATCCATATACGTAACCTTCATTTCAACGGGCATTGGCATATCACCTTTATTGGCTAGCATTACCACTTTATTCCCTTGATAGTCCACTACATTTTCTATCGCTAAGTCTATTTTTCCTGTGCCATAGAACCATCCTTTCCAAAACCAGGATAGATTTTCTCCGGATACATTATCCATCACATTGAAAAAATCCCGTGGTTGTGGGTGTTTGTACGCCCAATTTTCAATATAGGCCTTAAAGGCATTGTCAAAGCGCTCGGCCCCTAAAATGTATTCCCGTAGCAACAGAAGACCAGTGCCCGGTTTTACATAAGCGGTCATACCCAAATTTCTGGTATTGACAATATCTGGATAGGTGTCTATACCCTCGCTCTGTTCATCTAAATACCATTTTACCCTTTTTCGGGTCTGTCCCAACTGATCGGGATATTCTCCATTATTGAACTCAAGGCTACTGTAGTGGTTGATAAAAGTGTTGAATCCTTCATCCATCCACGGGTAACGTCTTTCATTGGATCCTACGATCATCGGAAACCAGTTGTGCCCGAATTCATGATCGGTTACACCCCAAAGATCCCCCTCCTTTGATTCCCAATGGCAAAAACTAAGTCCTGGATATTCCATACCACCTACATCTGCAGCGACGTTAACGGCAACAGGATATGGAAATTCAAACCACTTATTGGAGTAGTTTTCAATTGCATTTTTCGTATATTCTGTAGAACGGCCCCAAGCATTGGTTCCATCACTTTCTATAGGATAAACGGATTGAGCCATTGCTTTTTTACCACTGGGCAGATTAATTCGGGCGGCATCCCAAATAAAGGCCTTTGATGAAGCAAAAGCTACATCTCGAGTGTTCTCCATTTTAAAATGCCAGGTCAAGGTGCCTTCTTGCTTAGCTTTTAAACTGTTATCCTTAATTTCCTCAGGTTTCAACAAATAAACGGTCGTATCACTTTTTCTGGCCTCGTTCATACGGTTCTGAACGGTACTCGTCAATACCTCTTTAGGATTTTCCAAATTACCTGACCCTACGACAATATGGTCAAAAGGAGCAGTAATGTAATAGTCGTAATCGCCATATTCTTCATAAAATTCCCCCGCTCCAAGGTATGGTTCAATATTCCACCCTTCGGTGTCATCAAAAACGGCAACTTTAGGATACCATTGTGCCAAGGCATAAATGGTTCCGTTCTTCGTTTCCAATCTCCCCATTCGATCCATTCCTTTAACAGGGATTTTAAACGAAAAATTCATGGAAACCGTTGCTTTGCCACCTTTCGCAGGAATGGGTTCGTTGAAAAAAACCTGCATACGGGTATCGGTGATAATATGTTTAGAGGAAACCTCTTTTTTCACCTTTGCTTCAAGGTTGGTAATAGTGTACCCGCCATCTGTATCCCCATTGTACCGATTACCCATAATAGGGGTCGTAAGGGTACCTCTAGAGTCTTCGGTAAACCGATTCTGGTTCAAGTTCATCCAGATAAAATCCAACGCTTCTGGACTGTTATTGGTATAGGTCAGGGTTACTTTACCACTCAGCACATGGTCATTCTCATTAAGGGAAGCTTCAATTTTATAATCGGCATCGTTCTGCCAATATTCAGGACCTGGATTACCGGAAGCTGACCGGTATATGGTACTGGCATCGTCCATAAATTCACCATACTCTGATTGGTTATTTTGAAAAGGCTCCTGCCCGGTGATAGTAATTACGGACAAGAACAATAGGCCTAAGTTCATTGAGATTAAAACACTTTTTCTCATAGTATCATTCAATTATAATTTTCAATAAAATTAGCGATTCAAAATAGGATTGAACAGGATTAGGCTTATTTATATTCAGACAACAATTCGTTTTCTACTATTTGCTACCTTAGTCGTATAAGCGAGCTAGCATTAATTGATGCTATACCATTATTACCCAACATTCAACACTCGAAATCTGTATTTGAATAATCTATAAATTTATATGGAGCAAAAAAATAAAAGAAGATTTTATAACTTTTTTAAAAACTAATAAGAACTATCCAGATGATTCTTTACTATAATTCGTGTAGTTGGAGAAAATAATAAAAAGTTTACTTAAATAAATTTAGCGACATACAATTTAGACCTACGATTTCTAAATAATCCTGACTTGACGTTTTATTTCGTAGCAGTCAGAGAATGATGATTTTATGATTTACATTTTCAAAGAAAATAAACTATAACAACCATCTAAAGAAGATTTTCTAAATTACAGAACCTTAATAGCAAAAAGCCACGTTGATAAAAAGCAGAAGTCGAAAAACAATTATTGCAAAACAAGCAAGAAAGCGTAAAAAAAGAGGCTGTTAACAACTGCTAGATGTATCCTTTCAATCGAATGCCTCGGTATAAGTTCGACCCTACTAAAAAGTGAACGATAGCAATGAGGCCGATTCTAAGGGCGTTTACCAAAACCCATAGAAACTCTTTAACGAAAAACATAGAAAATTAGAGCTTTCAATAATCACGTTTCGACCGACCATCAAATTATAAAAAAGCAATATCCTTGAATTCTGTTATTATTCGCATCTTTGTACCCGCTATGCGTACAAGAAGTTATGTTCAAAAATAGTATCCTTGTTTTTATTGTTTTTTTGTCCGTCTCCTTTGGATTTTCCCAAGGTGCGGAACTCTCACCATTGTCTAAAATAAGCTTGCTCACCGTTGGAACCGGAGAAGAACTTGCCGCAAAATTTGGGCATAGCGCCATTCGTTTACAAGATCCGGCCCTAGGTATCGATGAAGTTTACGGATACGGAACCTATGATTTTGAAAATCCCAACTTTTACCTCAATTTTACCCGTGGTAAATTGGCCTACACCATTTCTAGAATGCCTTTCCAATATTTTGAACGGGAATACACCCTAGAACAGCGCTGGATCAAGGAACAGGAACTGAACCTCAACGTGGAGCAACGGAAGAAGATTATCGCCTTTTTAGAAAACAACCTATTACCCGAAAACAAGAAGTATAAATACGATTTTTTGTTCGATAACTGTGCTACCAGAATACCCATGGTTTTTGAAAAGACCTTAGGAGATTCTTTTAAATTTGATTACAAATACCTCGAAAACCAATTAACATTTCGTGAATTAATACGGCTGAAGTTGAACCCTAATACATGGTCTAATTTCGGAATCGACTTGGCATTAGGTTCTGTAATAGACCGAAAAGCTACGCCTTACGAACATTTGTTCCTACCTATTTATGTGTACCAACAAATGAAGCACACCACTATTGACAATCAACCTATCGTCAAAAAAGAATCGGTGCTTCTCGATATTCCTGAACAAAAAGACAATACCCTATTCTTTTTGACCCCCGCTTTTTGGTTGGCGCTTCTTTTAGTACTCGTAGGTTGGATCACCTATGCTGACCATAAGAAAAACAAACGGACAAAATGGCTAGATTTTAGCCTATTCTTGGCTACAGGCCTGGCGGGATGTTTGATTTTATTCCTTTGGTTCGGTACAGACCATTTGGCCACTAAAATGAATTTCAATGCACTTTGGGCCTTTGCCCCGAACGTAGTTGTTGCATTTTATCTAATGAAGAACGGTATTGCGAAATGGTTGCCTCAATACATACTGCTGATTTTAGTACTGCTGATTGCATCGGCTATACTTTGGACATTTAAAATACAGGTTTTTTCTATTTTAATGGTATTTATACTTATTGCGCTGGGTATTCGATACGCCTTTCTTTTTTTCTATTTAAAATCGGACCAAGGTCCAAAAATCACATAATCCATACATCCGTACATGAATTTACTTACCGTTGAAAATATTTCCAAATCCTATGGCGAGTTGGTCCTTTTTGAAAACCTTTCCTTTGGCATCAATAAAGACCAGAAAATTGCCTTGATCGCTAAAAACGGTACGGGAAAAACATCCATTTTGAACATCCTTTCGGGAGCCGACACTCCAGATAGCGGACAGGTGAACTATCGTAAATCTACCCGGGTATCCTTTTTGGCCCAAGAGCCGGTGATGGACCCCAACTTGACCGTTGAGGAAACGATTTTTGCTTCGGACAATGAAATTCTGCAGGTCATCAACAATTACGAAAAAGCTTTAGAAAATCCGGAAGATGCCGATGCCTACCAAAAGGCATTTGATGCCATGGACCGTTTTGAGGCTTGGGATTTTGAGACCCAATACAAACAGATACTTTCAAAATTAAAGTTGGAAGACCTTCATGCCAAAGTCGGTAAACTATCAGGCGGACAAAAGAAACGATTAGCCTTGGCGAATGCCTTGATCAACAGACCCGATCTACTGGTTTTAGATGAACCTACCAACCATTTGGACCTAGAAATGATCGAGTGGCTCGAAGAATTTTTCGCAAAGGAAAATATCACGCTGTTCATGGTCACACACGACCGCTACTTTTTGGAGCGTGTCTGTAATGAAATTATAGAATTGGAGAATGGAAAATTCTATCCGTATAAAGGTAACTACTCCTACTACCTTGAAAAGAAAGAAGCGCGTTTAGAGCAAGAATCTGTTGAACAACATAAAACCGAATTACTCTTTAAAAAGGAATTGGATTGGATGCGTCGCCAACCCAAGGCCCGTACCACCAAGTCCAAATCTCGTATAGACGACTTTCAGGATATAAAAGAAAAGGCCAGTCAACGCAGAAAAGACCATCAAGTTCAATTAGAATTGAACATGGAACGTATGGGAAGTAAAATTTTGGAGCTTCATAAAATTTCGAAGTCCTACCCGAACAAGCCCATTTTAGATAAATTCGAATATGTGTTCCAAAAAGGGGAACGTATAGGAATCATCGGGAAAAATGGAACCGGTAAATCTACTTTTCTGAACATCCTAACCGGTCGTGATGAACCGGATAGTGGAAAAGTCGTCGTTGGGGAAACCATTAAATTCGGCTATTACACCCAAAAAGGAATCAAGATCAAAGAAGGTCAAAAAGTGATTGACGTAATTCGAGAGTTCGGGGAATACATTCCGTTGACCAAAGGCAGACAGATTTCTGCTCAACAGCTTCTGGAACGTTTTCTGTTCGACCGAAAAAAATCCTATGATTATGTCGAAAAATTAAGTGGTGGCGAACGCAAACGGCTTTACCTATGTACCGTGTTGATCCAAAACCCGAATTTCTTGATTTTGGATGAGCCTACCAACGACTTGGATATTGTAACCCTAAATGTATTGGAAAGTTTCCTACTTGATTTTCAGGGTTGTTTGATGGTGGTTTCGCACGACCGTTATTTTATGGATAAAATTGTGGACCATTTATTCGTTTTTAGGGGCGATGCGGTTGTGGAGGATTTCCCAGGCAACTATTCAGACTATAGAGCGTACGAAGACAGCCAGATCCAAGAGAAAAGAGAGCAAAAAGACAGCCAAAGCACAACCAAAAATAACTGGAAAGAAACCGATAGTACCCCTAAATTATCGTATGCGGAACAGCAGGAATTCAAAAAATTAGAACGCGAAATCAAAAAGTTGGAGGAGGAAAAAGTAAAACTCACCCAAAAGTTCGCCGATAGTTCTTTAACAGGTGATGACATTGATGCATTATCCATCGAATTGAAAGAAGTAAACGATAGTATTGATGAAAAAACCGAACGTTGGTTTGAACTTTCGGCAGTACAAGAAGGTTAATTCTATAAAAAAGTTGTAAGCGTACGGTGTATCAGTTTTTATCACATTTAGCCTTTTACTTTTCGGCCACCAATCAACATGGGGTTCATTCGCCTTTTGTATATGATTACGTGACGAAATGCCTGTATAAAAAGACAAAGTTCGGTTTTCCAATGAGTTTGAACGTACTCTTAAAAAGCATATCCTACTTTAACTATAAAACCATCAATATATTCGGGAACACTGAGAATACAATGGAAAAAATTAAGATAGCTCGCCCCGATATTTCTTTCGTTCAAAGCAAGGCAGATGTCATTTTCACCACAATCGAAAATTTTGAATTTCGATTTTTAGATTCCAGTCAACTGCATAATAACACATTGTTGCTGGTAGATAACATCCACCAGAACAAAAACAATTTTGACGCTTGGGAAAAATTAAAAGAGCGCGCCCAGGTTACAGTTACCATTGATTTATTTTATTGTGGCGCAGTTTTTTTTAGGAAAGAGCAGGTTAAGGAACATTTTAAAATACGAATATAATCCTGTAATTTTAGGATAAATCAATTAGAGGATGAACAATACAATGTACATAATTCTGGGGGTCGTATTTGCGATTTATCTAGTAGTAACGATAGTGAACAGAAATAAGTCAAAATCTCGAAAATCTCGAAAATTCATGGAGGATTACAAACGTAAAAATAAGAAAGAATAGCCAGTTGACAGTTGACAGTTGACAGTAAAAAATATTCTAATTTATATTTCATATCTCAACTAGATAGACTTTATTGAAAACCAAGTAATGCCTACCAACTCACTAACCCCCTATTCCACTAATCCATTAAACCGCTAATTAAAGAAAATGAAAATATATACCAAGACGGGAGATGACGGCACAACAGGTCTTTTCGGTGGAACACGGGTTCAAAAGCACCATATCCGAATAGAAAGTTATGGAACGGTCGATGAACTCAATTCTTGGTTGGGACTCATCAGGGACCAAGAAATAGCAGATTGCAGCAGAAAACAATTGACCAAGATACAGGAGCAGTTGTTTACCATCGGGGCCGTTTTGGCTACAGATCCAGAAAAGGCAATCCTGAAAAACGGTAAAGACCGCTTGAATATTCCAACAATTACTTCCTCCGAAATTGAATTTTTAGAAAATGCTATAGATGAGATGGATGCTGTTTTACCCGAAATGACTCATTTTATTCTTCCAGGCGGGCACACCACCGTGTCATACTGTCATATCGCCAGAACGATTTGTAGACGCGCAGAACGGATGTCAACATTATTATTTGAAAATGATCCTTTTGATTCGGCCGTGCTTTCATACCTGAACCGGCTTTCAGACTACCTCTTTGTATTGGCACGAAAATTGTCGAAAGACCTAAAAGCTGATGAAATTAAATGGGTGCCAGAAAAAAAGGGCTAATAATTCTATAATTTCTTCGTTATCAATTTATCAAAGTAAAAATTAATTGCGCAAATACGGAAATTTACCTGTTATTTCTTGGCTATCTCAATTTAAAAATTACTTTTGCAAAAAATTTAAAATCAAACGATTACTATGTATTGGACATTAGAATTAGCATCCTATTTAAGTGATGCACCTTGGCCGGCAAGTAAAGATGAGTTAATAGATTACTCCATCAGAACTGGAGCCCCTTTAGAAGTAGTAGAAAATTTACAGTCTATGGAAGAAGAAGGTGGCGAGATTTATGAATCAATAGAAGAGATTTGGCCTGACTATCCAACGGAAGAAGACTACCTCTGGAACGAGGACGAATATTAATATTCGATATCATAATAACTACGTAAAAGTCTCTTTGGAGGCTTTTTTTTTATGTAATTTTGACAGGTTATTAGGCAAAACCGGTCAAAAGCACAGACTGGAATACCTTTTGCTATTTTAAAACGCCGGCTATTTTTGCCGATTCTAAAACATTTTGAAAAGTGGCCTTAGCATAAAAGAACGAGGTATTTTCAATTCTAAATAGTTTAAAACATTATGAGTTTCATAAATTCCATCCTAAAGGCATTTGTAGGTGATAAATCACAAAAAGACGTAAAGGAATTACAACCTCTACTAAACCAAATAAAATCATTTGAAGCGCAGATTGAAAGTCTTACCCATGACGAGCTTCGACAGAAAACCATAGACTTCAGAAGAACGATACAAGACTCCTACAAAGAACAGACCGAAAAAATAAACACCTTAGAAGAAGAGGTCAAGAACTCTACCGACATTGACAAAAATGAGGATATCTACACCGAGATAGATAAATTAAAGGAAGAGTCCTATAAAATTTCCGAAGAAACCCTTAATACTATCCTTGCAGAAGCCTTTGCCGTGGTAAAGGAAACCGCTAAACGTTTTGCCAATAATGAGACCCTAACCGTTACCGCATCCGAATATGACCGGTTATTGTCCGGTTCTAAAGATTATGTAACGTTAGAAGGCACGAATGCCGTTTGGAAGAATTCTTGGGATGCCGCGGGAAAAGAGGTCACATGGGATATGGTTCATTACGATGTTCAACTAATCGGGGGCATCGCTTTACACCAAGGTAAAATTGCGGAAATGCAGACTGGTGAAGGTAAAACACTTGTAGCCACGCTTCCGCTATATTTGAATGCTTTGAGCGGAAATGGCGCACATTTGGTCACCGTAAATGACTATTTAGCAAAAAGGGATAGTGCCTGGATGGCCCCCATTTTCGAATTCCACGGACTTTCAGTAGACTGTATCGATCATCATCGCCCAAATTCCGATGGTAGAAGAGCTGCCTATAATGCTGATATTACCTATGGTACCAACAACGAATTCGGTTTTGATTACCTAAGGGATAACATGGCGCATACCCCAAAAGATTTAGTGCAGCGTCCTCACAATTACGCCATTGTAGATGAGGTGGATTCCGTTTTGGTGGATGATGCACGTACGCCTTTAATCATATCAGGTCCTGTTCCTGAAGGTGACCGTCATGAATTCAATGAACTAAAACCAAAAGTGAATGAAATCGTGCAAAAGCAACGACAACATTTAACCGGAGTTTTGGCCGAAGCTAAAAAACTGATTACCGAAGGAGATACCAAAGAAGGCGGATTTCTATTATTACGTGTATATCGCGGACTTCCAAAAAACAAAGCCCTTATCAAATTCTTAAGTGAAGAAGGGGTGAAGCAACTACTTCAAAAGACCGAGAATTTCTACATGCAGGACAATAACCGGGAAATGCCTAAAGTAGATGAGGATCTTTTGTTCGTTATCGATGAAAAGAACAACCAGATAGAATTGACCGATAAAGGGGTCGATTATATATCCGGAGAACAGAACAGGGATTTCTTCGTGATGCCAGATATTGGAGCGGAAATCGCTAAAATAGAGCAACAGGATTTAGAAATCGAAAAAGAAGCCGAACTTAAGGAAGATTTATTTAAAGATTTCACCATTAAGAGTGAGCGTATCCATACCATGAGCCAATTACTAAAGGCCTATACCCTATTTGAAAAGGATGTGGAATATGTGGTGATGGATAACAAAGTGATGATCGTTGATGAGCAGACCGGTCGAATTATGGATGGCCGTCGCTATTCAGATGGCTTACACCAAGCAATTGAAGCGAAAGAAAACGTTAAAATCGAAGCGTTGACCCAGACCTTTGCAACGGTTACGTTACAGAATTACTTTAGAATGTACAGCAAACTGGCCGGTATGACCGGTACCGCGGTTACCGAAGCGGGTGAGTTCTGGGAAATCTATAAGTTGGATGTTATGGAAATTCCTACCAATAGACCCATTGCAAGACAAGATCGTAATGATTTGATTTATAAGACAAAAAGGGAAAAATACAATGCCATCATCGATGAAGTTACTAAATTAAGTCAGGCAGGAAGGCCTGTGCTTATTGGTACAACATCCGTTGAAATATCAGAATTGCTTTCTAAACTATTAAGCGTACGTAAAGTACCTCACAATGTATTGAACGCAAAACTTCACAAAAAAGAGGCGGACGTTGTTGCCGAAGCCGGTAAACCGGGCATCGTGACCATCGCCACCAACATGGCAGGTCGTGGTACGGATATTAAATTGACAGAGGCCGTTAAAAAAGCAGGTGGTTTGGCCATCATCGGCACGGAACGTCATGATTCAAGACGTGTGGACCGACAATTACGTGGACGTTCAGGACGACAAGGAGACCCTGGAAGCTCTCAATTCTATGTTTCCCTAGAGGATAACCTTATGCGCCTCTTCGGATCAGATAGAGTCGCTAAAATGATGGACAAGATGGGCTTGGAAGATGGTGAGGTCATACAACACAGTATGATGACGAAATCCATAGAACGTGCACAGAAAAAGGTAGAAGAAAATAACTTTGGAGTTCGTAAACGTCTCTTGGAGTATGATGATGTCATGAACGCCCAAAGAGAGGTGGTTTATAAAAGAAGACGCCATGCCCTTCAAGGTGAACGTTTAAAATTGGATATTGCCAACATGATCTATGACACCTGTGAAGTTATTGTAGAAGGCAATAAAGCTGCCGGTGATTATAAGAATTTCGAATTTGAATTGATCAAGTATTTTTCCATGACCTCTCCTGTTGATGAGGGCGATTTCGGAAAAATGGGAGCTCAGGAAATAACCGGTAAAATATATAAAGCGGCTTATGAACATTACAATGAGAAAATGGAGCGCAACGCCGCTGCCGCCTTCCCTGTTATCAAAAAAGTACATGAAGATAATGGTAATAATTTTGAGCGGATCGTAGTTCCGTTTACAGATGGGATCAAAAGTTTGAACGTGGTCACGAATCTTCAAGAAGCTTATGACAGTAATGGCAAACAATTGATTACTGATTTTGAAAAGAACATTTCGCTAGCCATAATCGATGATTCATGGAAAACACATCTTCGTAAAATGGATGAGTTGAAACAATCTGTACAACTGGCAGTACATGAACAGAAAGACCCTCTTTTAATTTATAAATTCGAGGCCTTTGAACTCTTTAAAGCGATGATCGAAAAGGTGAACAAAGAAGTGGTATCCTTTTTGTTCAAAGGCGAACTTCCATCAGAAAATACAAATGCCATTCAAGAGGAAAGAAACCTAAGAAAGTCCAAAGAAAACTTTCAAACCACTAAAGAGGAAATACCCAATAGTGATGAATTGGCAGCGCGTAGCAGAGCCGTTGGTCAAAATCAAGGACAACGTCCCGCTGTAACCGAAACCATTACCAGGGAACAACCTAAAATTGGGAGAAACGAACGTGTTACCATTAAAAATGTAATGAGTGGTGAAAGTAAAAGCGTAAAGTTCAAACAGGCAGAACCGCTTATACAAAGCGGGTCTTGGGTATTGACCGACGAATAATAACATTGACTACTTTATAAAAAAAGGCATCCTAAAAAGGGATGCCTTTTTTGTTCCGCTCATTTCATTTTTTAAACGACACTTGTTGAATGAGTAATATTTAAAATAGGAGTATTAAAAATTAACTATATTTAATACAATTCTTAAATAACTACGATAATGACCAATTCCAGACGAAAATTCATCACTTCTATCGGTATGCTGGCAGCAAGTTCTGCCTTTCCTATTTCCTCATTTGCCTTTAACAAATCCTCAAAATTAAAAATTGCATTAGTAGGTACTGGTATACGAGGCACCACATTCTGGGGTAAAAGGTTACTGGATGAATACTCTGACATACTTGAATTTGTAGGTCTATCGGACATTAACCCGAGTCGCTTAGCATATGCCAAAGGTTTTATAGGGGCTGAGTGCCCAATTTTTACCGATTTCGAAGAGATGGTCAACAAAACAAAACCAGACTTGGTCATTGTAACTACTAAGGATGCTACCCATCACCAGTTCATCATCAAAGGATTGGAAATGGGCTGCGATGTACTTACAGAGAAGCCTTTAACAACGGATGAAACAAAATGTCAGGCTATTTTAAATGCAGAAAAAAAATCGGATAAAAAACTTATTGTAGGTTTCAATTACAGATGGAGCCCCTATGCCACTAAGATTAAGGAGTTATTGTCAAATAACACCATTGGTGATTTAGTATCCGTTGATTTTCATTGGTACTTGAACACCTATCATGGTGCTTCTTACTTTAGAAGATGGCATGGCGAAATGGAAAACAGTGGATCGCTATGGGTGCACAAAGCCACCCACCATTTTGATTTATTGAACTGGTGGATTAATTCTGAGCCCAACGAAGTTTTTGCTTATGGAGATTTGGAATTCTATGGAAAAAATGGACCTCAACAAGGGCCCAATTGCCGTAGTTGTGATTATAAAAATACCTGTGACTTTTATTGGGATATTAACAAGGATCAAACGGCGAAAAAATTATACGTAGACCATGAACATGAAGATGGTTATATACGTGATAATTGTTTGTTCAGGGATGAAATCAATATTTATGATAAAATGTCGGCCCAAGTAAAATATGCAGACAATACCGTTTTAAATTATAGCTTGACTACCTATTCCCCTTTTGAAGGATGGCGAGTTGCGTTCAATGGTACCAAAGGAAGGATTGAGGCTTCCCAAGACATTCCCTATAACTCCATTAATACGGTTGACGAAGCTGAAAAACATGCTACCGAAATGGCCCAAACCAATAAAGAAGAATCAAGTTATGAACCAATTATTGTACACAACCTTTGGAAAGAATATGAAGTCGTAAAGGTTCCCATGGAAAAAAGCGGCCACGGTGGAGGTGATAAACGCCTACATGACAAACTATTCGTAAATCCTGAAATACCAGATCCCTATGGTAGAACTGCCGGAGCAAGAGATGGTGCCATGTCCATATTAATCGGCATTGGAGCCAGAAGAAGTATAGAGGAGGGAAAAGCCATTAAAATTGCTGATTTAACAAATCTTGAACCTCATGCACAGCGGGGTTCTTGAACAATTACTGCTGGTTACCTTTAGTAATGTAAAAAATGCTAGTATTATGTTAAAAACATAATTAGATTTACATTTGTAAGAATAGTATGATTATGTGTATCTAAACGACACCTATGCCCGGATTTACTATCGATCAAGAGCGTCTTCAGGATAAAACCAGACTTTTTTTAAAGGTAAACTACACCAGTAGCATTGTATCCATTCTATTTGGTGCACTTTGCTATTTTATCCTGAATATTGATCAGATTATTCCCTACGCCCTTATTGGGTTTGGAATTTTAAATTTTATCAACCTTCTATTTTTCAAAGCCCATAAAACTATTTCGCCCACCTTTAATTTTTCGGCTATCATAGCTCTTAGCTGCGCTTTTATCGTCACCCTATACAGTGGTGGAATTCATAGTTCTTTTATTTTTATGATGTCTCTAGTTGCATTTGCAGGTTATATTAACAGTAGTCGATATGGCCAACTGTATTTCTATACCATTTTTATATTGGTCATTTTAATTTTCACGCAGACCATTCCAGAACTTAAAATAACTCAAAACGTAGTACCGCCAGCTTCAGACCCATTATTTAGCCTTGTTTCTATTCTATTCGCCTTATTCATATTGGGCAATACATTTGGTAAAAGTCTCCTAAAAACATATCACGCGCTCTATAGTTCCAAAAAAAAACTGGCTTTGCAAGTAGCGGAAAAAGAAAATTTATTGAAAGAAGTCCATCACAGGGTAAAAAATAATTTACAGACAGTATCCAGTTTATTGAGCTTACAATCCCGTAATACGGTGAATGGCTCAATGAAAAATTTATTAAAAGGAACCCAGAACAGGGTGATTGCCATGGCCATGGTACATGAAATGCTCTATATGCGTAATGACATTAGCCATATAGAATACAAATCTTACGTTCAAGAACTGAGCGAATATCTTATCCGCTCCATAAAAGGAATCGACAATAAAGTCGATTTGAAAATTGATATTCCTGAAATTAAATTGGGCATTGACACGGCCATACCCTTAGGTCTCCTCATCAACGAGACGTTGACCAACGCACTAAAATACGGTATTGCCGGCGATGAGGAAGGTGAAGTACATATTGCACTAAAAAAAGATGATAAAAAAAATGATGAATATATACTGGAAATTGGTGATAACGGTGTTGGATTTCCAGATTCTATCAACTACAAGAATACAAAATCTCTGGGACTGAAGTTAATTCATAATCTCACTCGGCAATTAAGAGGTACGATAACAAAAGACACTACCCGAAAAGGAACCAATTACATTATTAAATTCCACGAAATCAAGCAACAATTATTACCAATTGCTTAATAAATAAGCATTAAAATTACCTCCTTCGTTGTACCACTAACAAATTCGTATTCCCTTAATTGCCTTTCCACTACTTTGTCTATATTTAGACAACCAACTAAAAACCAGTTTCATGTTCAAAACAAGATTCCTCGCTTTTGCTATTATAATTGCCGGATTTTCAATAAGCCAAGCACAATCCCTAGAAGGTGACGGTCCACATTCGCAATTGATCATAAGGGGCGTTATGCTCATCAACGGAAACGGAGCGCCCCCACAGGGACCCATGGATATCGTAGTAGAAAACAATATTATTAAAAGTGTTCAAGTCGTAGGATACCCAGGTGTAGCCATCGATGCTGCAAAGCGGCCACAATTAAAGTCTGGTGGAAAAGAATTGGATTGTACGGGTATGTACCTATTGCCTGGTTTTATCGACATGCACACCCATATTGGCGGCGATGCTCAGGGTGCCGATCCTGACTATGTATTTAAACTTTGGATGGCACATGGCGTAACCACAGTGCGGGAAGTTGCAGGAAGGGGTATCGATTTCACCATGGAACTTAAACAAAAGAGTGAGAAAAATGAAATTATCGCTCCTCGTATTATGACCTATACTGCCTTTGGGCAAAGGAGTCGCAAATTCAATGGTTTGAACGACAATCCTATAACCACCCCTGAACAGGCCCGTGAATGGGTACGTTATAATGCCGATAAAGGTGCAGATGGTATCAAATTCTTTGGAGCCGAACCTGCGATAATGGAAGCCGCTTTGGACGAAAATAAAAAATTGGGATTAGGCTCTGCCTGTCACCATGCACAAATGAGCGTTGCTCGTTGGAATGTATTACATTCCGCACGTGCGGGATTGACATCGATGGAGCATTGGTACGGGCTCCCAGAGGCGCTGTTCAATGACCGAACCGTTCAAGATTTTCCGTTAGACTATAATTATCAAAACGAGCAAGATCGCTTTGAAAATGCTGGAAAATTATGGGCCCAAGCGGCGGAACCCTATTCCGAACATTGGAACAAAGTGATGAACGAATTGTTGGAACTAGATTTCACCATTGACCCTACGTTTAATATATACGAGGCCAGTAGAGATTTACAACGGGCAAGACGCGCCGAATGGCACGAAGATTACACCCTTCCTTCCCTCTGGGAATTTTACCAACCCAGCAAAGTATCCCATGGATCCTATTGGCACGATTGGGGTACGGAGCAAGAAGTGGAATGGAAAAAGAACTATAAATTATGGATGACCTTTATCAACGAATATAAAAATAGAGGAGGACGGGTAACTACTGGTTCAGATTCTGGCTTTATATTCCAACTCTACGGTTTTGCTTATATACGCGAACTGGAATTATTGAGGGAAGCAGGATTTCATCCGTTAGAAATTATTCAATCTGCAACTTTGAACGGTGCCGAGGCTTTAGGTATGGCAGACAAATTAGGTTCTGTGACAGTAGGCAAATTGGCAGACTTTGTCGTTGTAGAAGAAAATCCGCTACAAAATTTCAAGATCTTATATGGCACCGGAGCTATTAAACTTACCGATGAAAACGAGGTGGTTCGTGTTGGTGGAGTAAAATATACCATTAAGGATGGTATCATTTATGACTCAAAAGCCCTTTTGGCAGACGTTAAACGGCAGGTAGACGAAGCAAAAGCTAAAACTAACTATACCCTAAAACAACCGGGAATAAAGAACTAAAACTTCCTTTTGTCTACGGGTACTTTAATGGTACGTAGTTTAGTTTTGTTCTTTGTTGTGAATGAAGTAATCGTAAAAATTATAAGAGCAGGAATTAAAAGTGTCAGTAACATCATAACTTAATTAATTAAAAGGTGCTTCATTGCACCTTTTATGTTTGGGCAAAGATTATGCCAACTTACCGTAATTAATTCTAGTAACAAAGGTTAACTCTCGAGTCACTCTAGAATTCTTGTATCTGTACAAACGTGCTACTGACGTTTCAGGATTGATTGTAACCGTTTTTGCCCCATTAATATCTGTATTGCCATCAACCAAAGTAACACCTATTTCAATAGTGTCCACTTTATCATTTTGTTTGGAATTTTGTGCCATCGCAACTGTGGCGATAAGAATAAATAGTAAGGTAAATAGTGCTTTCATAATGTCTAGTTGAACACTATAAAGGTACCTTGAGGGTGTGGGCAATGTAGTTTACGGTCGCTGAAACGCACCGATTTTCGGCTAGCGTAAAATTTGTTGATGAAGTGTAAAAAAGGGTCGATAACCGGTTTTCAAGCCAGAAACCACACACCGAAAGGGTGTGCAGTTCATCGATATTCTAAATTGTCATTTTAGTGAAGTAGTACTAAAAAAGCCAAAACCTTTCTTTACAAAAGAAACGAGATAATTGAAATAACCTATTGGAAAAATACCTGGTTATTTATTTTTCCGTTTCCCGAAGTTTTTATCGCCACGGGTCTTCGGTTTGGAGTATTTCTTTTGAATGATACGCTTATATGAACCGCCTTGGTTTTGTTTTTTGTTCTTATCAGCCTTTTCATGAAAACTGGCCCCTCGTTCTTCTTCGTTAATATTCAAAGGGTTTTCACGCTCTTTATGCTTCGGCTGTTCATCAAAAGTAAGTTTGGTAGCTACTTCGACTTCTGTAGGTAATTGCAACTCTTTAATTTTTTGGGACATTAAGGTTTCAATCGATTTCTTGTATTCTTCCTCGTTTGGCGTATATATTAAAATCGAGGTTCCCTCCTTCTCTGCTCTTCCTGTCCTTCCGATGCGGTGCATATAATTTTCAGGATAAGCAGGCGTATCAAAATTGATGACGTGCGATATTTCCTGAAGATCTAAGCCACGGGCCATGACATCTGTAGTTACCAATATTCTATTTTTACCTTCATCGAATTGTTTGATGGAACGTAATCGATAATTTTGAGTTTTATTCGAATGAATGATACAGATTTCTTCACTGAAAAATTCCGCTAGTTCCTTGAACAATAAATCTGCACTACGTTTGCTCGATACAAACACCAGTACCTTATGATAGGTTTCTTCATCTTGTAATACATTGACCAATAGATTTACCTTGGTATAAAAATTAGGAGCAGCATAGGCATATTGAGTTATGTTCTCTAATGGAGTTCCGCTTACGGCAATAGATATTTTTTGTACCCCCACAAAGAAATCGGTAATAAAGGCTTCAATATCATCGGTCATTGTGGCAGAGAACATAATATTCTGCCGTTTTTGTGGCAAAAGTTCAAAAATGTTGACCAATTGAAATCGAAAACCAAGGTCTAACATCACATCGACCTCATCAATGACCAGTTTTTTAACCGACTTTAATTGAACGGCCTTAGTTAAAATCAAATCATATAATCGAGCCGGGGTGGCCACCAAAACATCTGTTCCTTGCGCCAAAGCCTCTTTTTGACGGAGCATACTGGTGCCGCCATATACTCCTAAAACACGTATAGCCGCATACTTCGCCAATTTCTCAGTCTCTTCTACAACCTGAACTACTAATTCACGGGTAGGTACTAAAATCACTACCCTAGGATGTATCTCTTTGGCGAACGGTAACGAATTTAAAATGGGCAGCAAATAGGCAAATGTTTTTCCAGTGCCCGTCTGGGCAATTCCGACCACATCACTGCCACTCATGACCATTGGAAAAGCTTGCTCCTGGATCGGGGTTGTATTTTCAAAACCAAGATCGGCCAAGGCTTTCTCTAAATTCCTAGAAATCTTTAAATCTGTAAACAAGGCCATAGCAATCGCTTTTGTATTTTCAGTTGCAAAGCTATGTGGATTAGTTGACAATTCACGATTACTGAGAGAATTATCAGTTTAAAACGGCATTTATAATCTACTTGCTTATTGATTGTAGGGAATATAATCTTCCCAATACCATGGTGTATAATAATCTCCAATACCTATTTCCAAAACTTCTTTAAATATACTTTCTGCATTATCGCTGTTTGACATGATCAGTATTCCGATCTGCTTTTCTGGAAATAGGATGGAATAATGTTGAAAACCTTCTCCATGCCCTTCTTTAAAATAACCATGGCCATACGGTAAGGTCAAAATACCCCAACCAAGCCCATAACTCAATGCAATAGCATCATTTTCAACCGTTTGTTTAAGTGCCTCGAGGCCGAATTGTTTCTTTGAATGAATTTGAATATTAGGTTTAAACATCAATCGCGTTACTTCAGAGTTATTGGTGCTTAATTCCATAATTTTTGTTAGGAATTTCGCATAATCAACGGAGGTTGTCTCCATAGAACCTGCTGCCCCGGCCTGATCTTCGGTATCCTTCGCAAGTACTTGTTGATCTTTGGTATGTCCAAAACAATAGTTATTTTCAAAACGTTCTTGCCACACATAACTGGTCATGTCCATTCCTAAAGGATCAAAGACGCGCTCCCTTGCCCATTCTTCCAATCCCGAGCCTAAAATTCGCTCCATTACTTTCTGAAGTAAACGTATACCTTCCCCAGAATAACTATAGGTCGAACCTGGATCCGTATATATTTGAATTTTCCCATCAGGTTGAAATTCCCCCATTCTATTGATCCACCTCCAATTGGGCAATCCAGTCGTATGGGATAGGCACATTCTAGCCGTAATATTGTTGTAACGTTCATCGTTGGCTAGATCTTTAAAATCTCTCCACTCCATCCTAAAAGGAATTTCCGGTAAGGGTACATCCAAGTAATCTTGTAAAGGTGTATCCAAATCTAACAAACCTTCATTTACCATAGCTGACACTATATATGCAAATACCGCTTTACTCAAAGAGGCACCATACATCACATCTTGTATTTTAAGACTATCTTTTTTAGCGCTGTTCGCATAGCCAAAGGCTTTTTGATAGGCCACAGTGTCCTTGTTAAAAATAGTGACCGTAAATCCGGTTACGTTTGCCGTATCTACCAAATGAGCAATACGGGCATCCAACTCAGTTCTTGATATCGATGAACCATCTATGCGCTCGATATTTTGATCAACTTGTGACGTACAATTACAAAACGTTAAAAGCGCTGCAAGAAATAAAACACATTTTAGTCCTTTCGAGAATTTCGTTCTTAAAAAGGGTATGGCTAACGGATAATAACATTTATCCTTTTGAAGTACATAGATAATATTGAACAGCATGATTCCAATACATATTGGAACGGTAGACATAAAAATAAAAAAGCCCCATTTTTCAATAGTCAGTAAACTTATAAAGGATAGAACGGCCAAAATGCAGACCGTAATCTGAAAGTTGATGACCTTTCTTCCATGAACATCGTAAATTGGATTATCCTCCCGTTTATGAATCCAAAGAAATAAAGGAATCAACACATTGAACAAGGGTAAAAAAATACCTAGTAACGGCGTTGCATGTATTAAAAGCAACCATTTCTTCTTTAAGGTTTCCTCCTTCGGATTTTGTAAGGGCATTAATTCATTTACCTCAACATCTAAAGCAGCGGCCAGTAATTTAATGGTATTCAAGTGAGGGTTTACATCTGCTTTTTCAATACGTTGAATGGTACGCACCGTGACATTGGTTCTCATCGATAATTCCTCTTGAGAATACCCTTTACTTTGTCTATGATATTTTAGCCTTTCGGCGAGCGATCGATTTTCCATTTTTTTCGTATTAATTGATGAAGCAAATGTATTTCATATGGCTCGCCATATTCACGACATTTAGGTGTCATGTTCCTGTCATTCCCCTAAAATAGGGGTTTTGATAAAAACTATACGGTACACTTGGGCTTATGGTTTACAACAAAGTTGACCGAATTGGCGATAAAACAAAATTCATGCGCTTTTTCATGAAGTTCTAAAGCGCTTTCTACCATATGTTCTTCGGTGACGGTGACTAAAGGATATAAAGTGATTTCGGTAAAATGACCCCTGCCATCAGATTCCGTTTCCATGACCCCTGTTGCATTATCCGTATAGGAGACCACCACGATACCCGCCGTTGCGCAAAAGTGTAAATACCAAAGCATATGACATGATGCTATCGTGCTTACGAATAATTCTTCCGGATTATATTTTGAGGAATCCCCTAAAAATGACGGGTCCGATGAACAATGTATTTCCTGCTTGCCATAAATCGAAATCGTATGACTGCGATCATAGTCCTTATAACCCGATGTTCCGGTTCCTGTATTTCCTGTCCATTGTACTTGGGTTTGATATTGATGTTCTTTCTTCATTTATTTATTTTTATATGCGGTATAATCTGTAGTTACTTCAATTAAAATATTACTGAGTTCATTAAGAAATAAAACTACGTCAATAGATCAGCAAGGCCAACACCCTACTAAACCGTGTAGAAAACTTTTTAAAGTCGGGAGGTAAAATCTATTCTCCCAAACTATTAAGATAGAGTGCCAAAATGAGCCCTATGGTTACCGCAACACCCGTCCAATACTTATCCTTTTTAAACGACTTTGGAAATACCTCCAACGCCAGAGAAGCTACCACTGCCCCACCGGCAAAACATTTGATGTAATTCAGGTATTCTTTTTTAACATCGGCCAAAAAATAATTTCCGATTACCGCTGCTGCGGACAATAGAAGGGCCGTACCGATCCAAAGTAGCAAGATTTTTTTCTTTGAGCGATTATCTTTTGCCATCTCTTTAGAACCCCCGGCAGCTTCTGGAAGATTTGACAATAATATGGAACCGGACAATGCAGCGACCGATAGAGGTCCCGCCCCGATCAGAGCTACTCCTAAAGCGAGGTTTTCAGGAATACCGTCCAAAGTAATGGCCGCCAATAAACCCACGCCGCTTTGAGAACCCCATTTCTCTTTTACCAAGTAGTCTAAAAGTGTAAACGTAATGGCTCCCGCGGTAATAGAAATCAAGGTTAAGGAAATGGAATTATTTTTTAATGCCGGATAAATCAATTCCAGCAACGCTGAAACCAATAGGGCACCCCCGGATAATGCCACTAAAAAACCTTCGGTACGTGTTGAAAGTTTCCCGTAAATACCCCAAAGCGCACCAATAATAAGTGCGCCAGAAACTATAATTATTACGATAACCGTCATCATTTCTTATGAATGTAAGATTGACTTTATAAAATGAAACTCCATTGAAAATTGGATATAAACTATACAGGGGAATATTAGTAAAAGTTTAATCCAATGACGTGCTGAAAGAAAAAATTAAATATCCTTTTCCAAAAAGTGCCTTAGACACTAGGTTTTAAAACTTAAACTGCCTTTATCCTCTTACTTCTTCCTAAAACAAAATAGAAAAATGTCCCAAAGGAGAAATCAGCTTTAAAATATTCCATTGAATCTCAGTTAAGCAATCAATCGATTAAGCAACTCATATTTTTAATTTCGAGCCACCTAGAACTCGCTTCCATCATACCATTTTGGAAAATAATCTTCATTGGCTCATTTGAATCCTTCGTAAGCACATTGGCATATCTTGCCGGAATACCGATTTTTGCGAAATTGAAATCATAAGAGCTAAAGTAATGTCCTTCTTGTTTACCTTTTATAAAGCTGAACCAACAAGATGTTAATTTAACATACGGATTTAGGAAAAATTAGAGGGTCGACTTAGTTTCCGTTTCTTGTCTAATTTGCACTTCCAGTCCGCTGCTTTTTAATTTTAATGACGCTTTGCTAGACTAGAGTTTTCAATTTCCTGACCGAGCCGGATGAGTTCTAAATATATAAGCGAAAAGCATAGTGAAAATAACGTATACTCCTGTGAGCGGAATAATAATTTCTAAATGTATTCGAGTATTAGAAACAAATTTTATCAATGCAATTACCCCAACTCCAAAATGCATAAGATTTCCAAGGGCAATGGGTCTATTATAGATTCCTCCGATTAGCGTTCCTTTGGCCATCCAATTTAAAATACCAAAACCTCAAAATAGGGCACTCATTATTTGCAAAAAAAGTACCGTAATACCATTATCGTCTATAGTTAGATAGGTGGCTATTTCATTGGGTAAAAAAGAAAGTAGGCTTCCTATTATAAAATAGAACAAGGCACTTGCGCTCATTACTATCTTGGTATTCATTTTTTCTGATTTAATGGTTTTGATGCTTCGTAATTCAAAAATAAAAAATGTTGTCCTTTACTCCCAACGACTACTATTATGAAAAATAGAATCTATTAGCACTTAAAGTTGAACGTTAATGCTTTCCCAAGCATTCGAATGTTTTTTTAAGTAAAAGTTTCACCACACATCAATTTATTCGTCCGAGACAGAAACAAATCTATAAACTACTTCCAGTTTCTCAAATGGGTATAGGCCCTACGACAATCTCGTACGATAATATCATTTTTAACCTTAATGGAGAATACCAGATATTTAAAAGAAAAGGCAAAAGCCCAGAATTTGGCGAGATTTGAACTCCGCTTAAAGCATTGCCCTATTAAAACAGAGGGTAAATAAAACTCTATTCGACTTTAGTTTTATACCTGTTATAGTGGCCGGTTATCTCGTTCTTTTTTCTATGGTATATATCATTGAGATTACGGGTAAACTGCTCGAGCTCATTGACAATGATTTTCATATAATTGGAATACTCTTTCAACTTCATTGTAGACAAATACTCCTCAGATTCAAGTAAGCTGGTGATCCCTAGCATAGAGGCCACAGGTCTACGTAGCACATGAGAAATGTCGAACGATATTTGCTCCAAAGCGGCTTCATACTTATAATGATGTGTTACATCGGTAAAAGACCCATATAGTATACTCCCTCCTTTTTCGGTACGTTCCGGTTTTCCGACCATCGCATGCCAATGATATTCTTGCTCAAACTTAATTCGATATTCATGATAAAGATCTGTGTTGTTCTTAATTGAATTTGCCAAACTTTTTTTTAAATCATCAACATCATCGGGATGTATTAACCCATAAACCATATCAGGATTTTCGATTAAATTGTCAAGGTCAACATCTGGGCATATTTTTTCCATTCCTTTACTTAAAAAATGAAATTTCATTTTACCCTCATTATCAATTTTAAGTTCGTATAATCCTATGGGTATGTTTTCTGTAATTTTAATCAGTCTTTTGGCATTCAATTCAATTGAGGTCGCTTGCTTTTGAATTGTTTTTCTCAACTCAATGCTGGTCATAGCCCTTCTTGCAAGAATTTGAAGGGCATTCTTTTGTTCCCTGGATATTTCTCGAGGCTTTCGATCTATAATACATAAAGTTCCTAAAACATTATTTTGCTCTGTCACAAGTGGTGCCCCTGCGTAAAAACGAATATTTGGATTATCCAATACTAGAGGGTTATCAATGAAACGAGAGTCCTTTAAGGCATCTTTTACAACCAATACCTCGTTAGGCCTGTGCAAAGCATGCTGACAAAAAGAATCTTTTATATCGGTTTCGCTCTGCTCTAGTCCTTTGTTCGATTTAAACCATTGGCGTTTATCATCTAAAATAGTTATCAACGATATCGGTGTTCCACAAATGAGTGAAGCAAGTTCTGTAATTTCGTCTAAATCCTTTTCAGGAAGCGTGTCCAAAAGTTCATAGGACAATACGTCTTCTAATCGCTTATCTTCCATAGTTATCTTTTAGATAGCCATACGCTCTCCTCATGGATGGTTAAAAATGGCATAGTATGGTTCATAAATATAATAGTTTTCCTATAATGAGCGGTAAAAAGAGAAGAGTCAAATGTTAAGAACAAAAAAATCAAAACATTATTGTATGATAGAATTTTAGTGTCCGTATTGTTTTAAAATATAACCTGCGATGCAGCCAATCTATTTTACATACCTTTGGAATACGGAAAAGATGTTATGAATTGCTGACGCTTACTGACGACCTAAAGATTAGTTGCTTATTAAGTCGCACATTTTGGTATATACAAACTGAACCTTGAAGGAACTTGCGAGATTTTATGCGTAGGAAAAGCTCAGGCGGTTTACCCAGGCATGAAAGTTATTTACTTTATTTCAATGTACTATCGCTGGAAGTACAAAGTCTTTTAAAATTGCCCTTGGTTGATTGCCTTTACCGTTCCTGAAATTTCCTGAGGTGATGACCACTACAGCTTCTAAAGCCGGAAGAATAAAAATAAACTGTCCCCCTGCACCTCTTGCCTCAATGGACGCAATCATCTTACCTTTGAATTCATAGGTATCGTGCCACCAAAGGTATCCATATTCATTTTTATCCTTGGTATCTTGTAATTGCACATGCTTCTTAAAGGATAGATCTACCCAGTTTTCGGAGATAATTTGTTTTCCCTTCCACTTACCTTTATCGAGATATAACTGCCCGAATTTAAGCAGGTCTCGAGATGTTAAAAGCATACCGCCACCAAAATACGGTGTGATTTCAGAATCATCGGTCTGATTGATATAATTGGTTATTCCTAAAGGGGCAAATAGCTTTTCGTCCATGTAAGTTTCGAGTGGCATATCTAATCGCTCATTTAAGGATATACCCAATAAAAACGGATTGGCCGATCCGTAATCGGCATACGTGCCTGGCTCATTGACCACGGGAGCCTCTAGAACTGTTTCAAGCCATGGGTTGGTATTCGTCGGGTTTTGGTAATAATCTTCTGCGGCTAGATTGTTCACATCGAATCCAGAGCTCATGGTCAATAAATCTTCGATGCTTATCTTAGATTTTAAGGAGTCCTGCGTGTACTGATAGTATTCTGGAACAAAATTGTACAATCGCTCATCTACACTATTGATAATTTTATCATCGATTGCTATACCAATGATGGCAGACGAGATGCTTTTGGAGGCCGAACGTAAATCATGCGGAATATTCACATTATATCCATCATAATAGGTCTCAAATACCAATTTCCCGGCTTTCGCAATAAGAACACTATGTGTATTCTCTAATTTGTGTCCTTCAATACTATCTACTAGCCTTTCCAATTCTTTTCCATCGATACCAAAGTCATTGATATTCGCCGTTTTCCAACCATCATTCAGTGTAGCTGGAGTATTTGTGGTATGTGATTGTTCAATTGGATCTGAATTATATTCCCAGCCATCTTCTGTATGCTTTAAACTTGTTTTGGTCAGTAATGTATCGAGTAAAAAAACTTCGAGTTCAATCGTATTGTCTAAAAATTCAGCTTTAAAATTAAGCCCTGTATTACTATCCCTAAAGCACAAGTTTTCGCCTTCTTTTTTAAAGCCCTTTGTCCATGCACCTCTGAATCGTTGGTCCCCAAAAAAAGGATATGCGGCCATACCGCCCTCATCTGTGTTCTCCACATACAGCATAATATCATCGGATTGCAACCCATTATCAAACATCAACGGATTCCAAGAACCCTTAAATTGATGTTTACCAAAACTTGGTAAACTCACATGGTAAAAAAATCTTCCGGTTTTAATGAATCCGATAAGTTCTTCGTTCTTTTGATCATATGCCAAATTGAAAAACAGTTGTTGATTTACATTGAATACTACAGCATCTTTACTTGAAGACTTCACATCTTCATCAATGATAATTTTGTCATTGGCGATAGTGAGTTGATAGGTATCATTGGTCAGTTTCTCTAGGGTTACTTTAAAATTGAAACAACTTTTGTTCGGTAGGAACCCGATCCATTCACCTTGGTAATCTTTCTTTTCTTTTTGAGCAAAGGCCACTAATGAAAATACTAGGAGTACTACTACAATTGATCGATGTTTATGCATGTTCTTTGATTTGATGCACAAAAGTAACACCTCACTAGTACTAGAAATTGTATGAGATTAACATCAGGCCTTTTTCTTCATCATTTTTCGAAAATAACTAGGGTTCATCCCAAAATGGGATTTAAAGACACGGTTAAAATGACTTTGATCCGAAAACCCCGCTTGGTAAGAAATCTCGGTTAGCGAGATTGAAGGGTCTAGCAACAGCGGAAGCACTTTTTTAAGTTTCAGTTTTCTTAGGTATTCACCAAGGCTCATGGAAAGGTATTTGGGCACTGCTCTTGAAAGATGTACCGGATGTACCTCTAACTCTTTGGATAAATAATCAAGGCTTAAAGTAGCCGTATCATAATGTAACAATTCTTTTAAACCAGCTACCCAGTTTGGGGTCTCCTGCGAATTAAGTTGTTTTATATTACTTAACGTTTCACAGATTTGAAGTAACAAAAGCTCGACCGATATTTGACTATAGTCATCGGAAAGAACAAAGTCTTGATATAACTGCGCGAAAAGAATATGTAATTGGGGATTTTCAATACGCTGGCTCCCTTCAAGTAATTTTAAATCTACTCCATTCTTTTCGAACCACGTTTTTTCGAATTCCAAATGAAATCCGCCAGCAACATCAGAGTGTTTAGAGCCATAATGAGGTTCTTGCCAATTATTGAACATTAAGCTTCCCGAAGGGCATAAGGTTTTGAGCTTTGTATTACAATCCATCATATTGCCTTGTAACACGTACATGAAATAGGGGTTCTCGTGGTAATGCCAATCGGTTTTACCACCTGTATAGGTATATTGTGATAAGAGAACTCCATTAAAGGATACCTCTGAATTTTGACTTCCGTAATACTGTCCTTTTGTGAGTATCTTCATTTTCCTATATGCTCAAACAACAATTAACAATATACTCTTGATTTCATACTTTATTGCCCAAATTAAAGAATACGAACTGAATAGAAATCTATATAGCACTATATTCAGAATAAAACCGGTAATTAATTCAAAAGGGGTTGGTCTTTGGTATTATTTTTTCATTGCTATATGCCATCGAATAGCTCGTGCCATTGTTTTCAAGTAGAATTTCAAAAGGTTCGGGATTAATTTTTACCGAAGAAGTTGGAAACCAAATTTTCTTTAAAGTGTAGTTTGGCAATAAAAATAGACCTTCTTGTGAACCATTCGTACCAAATTGTTTGAAATCACCTTTCCAAAATTCGGTACCGAAATGTTGAAGTAGTTCTTTGTTCGCCTTTTCAATGGTAGTGGTCGGCATACCTATTTCATTTACGCACAATACCTCAGAAATATTAAAGTCAGTACTAATTCCATTATCTAAATCGTGTCTCACAATAAATTCGGCAATATTTCCGCTTGCATCATAAAAGTAAAATGAATCCGCATTCCAGCTTTCAAAGCTCTGTACTTTCTTTCCGTTGGCTATATCAATGACCTGTACACGTTTTTCCATCCAATTCAAAGCTTTCTCTAACCTATTCGACGGAATTAAAAAACAGTAGTGATAGGTATGCTTTTTATTAGCTTTTTGAAAAGTAAGCTCACTCCAACCGATTTTGGCTGTAAAGGAAACTGCAGTATTCTCTATAATTTGAAAACCTAAGGTTTGAGCATAGAATCTTCGTTCTAACTCAAGTTCATTTGTAAATAATTTTAGTTTTAGAATTTTCATTATGTAAATTACTTGTTGAATATTAGTTGTTTTTCTTATAAAAAGATAGTCCAAAAGCAATGAACCAATGCCAAAAGCTATTTTTAAAGGTTTTAGCAAAGAACGGATATTTCAAAAACTTAGCGTTGAACAGTACCGGTTTTAAGCGTAGTTCTTGTTATGTGTTTTTAGTTTTCCTTTTCATTGTTTTGCTAAGACTATAACTGCAAGCCCTATTTTGGGTATATACTATTTTATGTTCCCCCAGAAGTCTTGTGATTATTTCACGTGTCTCGTCTTCCTCAATTCCAATTCTCTCCCCAAGGTCAATCTCATTGAGTTGACCTTTATTTGCGATTAAAGCTTTATAATAGTTCTCTTTATTTTTCATAAGTTGATTTTTTGCGGACGGCTATCATCATGTGTGGACTAAAAGGTAAAAGATAACTGTCATTTTCTGTGACGTTGATAAGTTCTACTAGCGTTTTTTTCTTTTCGTTATTCAGCATACTTGCAAAGTAATCTTTGTCTAACCAAGCCATACCCTCAACAGCATAGGTATTAAGGTAGAATAATCCTTGATTTATAAACTCCGCTTTTAATTCTTCAGGTTTATGATAATATGCTTCAGCTAACAGCCAAGGAAAATCATCTGGCGGATTGTGTTTTCCCGTTGTCAATTCTTCTTTGCACATTTCAAAAAACGATTTTTTATGAATTAAACCATTTAAAAGACCTACCAACGTTGATGCGGCGTAATTAATGGCAAATCCTAAAATAATTCCATCATTTTTTAGAACTCTTTTAGCCTCCCGAATGGTTAAATCTCGATCCTCCTTTTTTTGAAGATGATAAAGTGGTCCGTGGAGTAGTATTAGGTCTGCGAAATTAGCTGGAAACTCCAATTTTCGAGATTCGCCCAATTGAATTGAAAATTTGTTCTTTAATTTATTGGCTCTGTTTTGGGCTAATTTGATATGTTTAGTAACGGGTTCTACTAAATGAACCTGATGTCCTTTTTTCGCAAGCCATTCTGAATATTTCCCCGTTCCACCACCTACATCGATTATTGTTAATGATGGAGCTGAAATATGTTTTTCAATGAGTGATTTGATCCGTTCAAACTCAAATATGCCCATTCCTTTGTCGAGTCTGGTTTCTTCGGATGCTTTGTTGTAAAACACTTCTATGTTTCTACTTATTAACTGTTTACTGTTCATTTCTAATCATTGTATTATCATCACCTATTGAAATGTCGAACACATTGCAAGTGATAAAGCAATCGATTTAAAATCAATTGTATTTGTTTAAAATTTGATGAAATAACTGGATGTGATTATCTGAGCATAAAAAAATCGAAAGATTTCTATGCTTTAATTACTCTTTTTGTCGAGCTTTTGTCTTTTTAGAAAGACCCAGATAATATGTTGAATTAGTATAACAGACTTCGAAGATAGAAATTCTTAGTTAATTCGTTTTGAGTTATTGGTTTTTATTAGAGGTAACATTGTTAGTAGGCCATAACAAGCAATTAATTTACATGTTGCCATGAGCAGCTAATATTCTTCAGGGTATAAAATTTCTTCGTGTTCACATTTCATGCAAACTTGTTTTAATTTATCTTTTTCAAATTCTATAAATTCCATTTGTAAACTTCCACATTCAGAACAAGGTAATTCTTGGTCAAATCCTATATGCTTAAAAAATAAATTTTCAAGTAAGCTAATCGTTGAAGAAGTAAATAATAATGCAATTTTCGCGTCTGGATATTTTTTATTTTTTGAATGAACTATCATTGAATTATAACTCCATGCACTATCTACTAACTTTCGGGAATAATTTCTTAAATCCGAGTTTTGAGTACCAGGAATATAAAATTCTATAAAAGCGTTGGCTACACCTTTAAGGTCAGATTTTTTTAATTCTTTTTCGTTAATCAATTCAGGATTTCTTTCGCATAGTACTTTTGATAAATCAATTAAACTTTCCCTGCATAAAAGTCCAATAGACTGAAATTCTTCAGGTTCTAAATCAATCGAAAGTTTTTCTGAAGCCATGTTTAACTTCCTGCTTATTGATTTTAAATGACTAATGTCTAAAGGAATTTCATCAAGTATATGCTTAAAATCATTTTGATGCTTTTTGGTCAATCGTTGAGTAATTCCCATATGAAAAGAATAGGCTTCGTCTGCGGAAAAATAATGCTCTCTTTGGGTATATAAATTCATTGGTGAGTTTTCACCTTCGACTACAATATGCTTCATTTTCAGTTTTTACATTCCAAACGTTGACAGCAACATCTAAATCGGTAAAAGTTTCTTCACATTTAATATGCACAATTTCTTTTATATCATCAAATGATTTAAAATACTTTCTAATTTGATTTTCAGTTTCTATTCGATATTCTGGTGTCATTGTTTAACGATGAGTTGATTTTAATTGCACCTAACAGTTCTATATGGCCAATAACTATATACTTCTTAGAAAACCCTAAAATAGTAAAGTAACCCATTGAATAACAGCATACTTTAAAAAATAAGTTACTTTAATTCCCTTCTTTACGTAACACCTGTAACGGGGGACTGTTTAAAATACCACTACTGTTCAACAAACCAATACCCAAAACCAATAAGGTAATACCCGGTAAAACAACAACAAAGGGAACCCATGAGGGAACGAAGGGCGTATCGAATATAAAATAGGCCAACAAAAAACTACTGACCAAGGAAAGTAAAACCCCTACTCCACTTCCTAAAACACCCAAAAACAAATATTCCAACGCATTGATTTTTAAAATCTGTTTACTTTGAGCTCCTAGGGTTCGTAACAGCACACTTTCACGAATGCGTTGGTATTTACTATTTCTTACAGAACCTATTAATACGATGACTCCGGTAAGGATACTGAAAAAGGCCATAAAGGTGATGACCCAAGATATTTTGTCCAATATATTTTCTACCAAGGTAACCACCTGTCGTAAATCGATGATGGAGACATTGGGGAATTTACGTACCAGTTCACGTTGTAAATTGGCGGAGGATTTTTTATCAGGAGCGTTAGTAGTGAGTACATGAAACTGCGGCGCATTCTCCAACACTCCCGTCGGAAAGACAATCGAGAAATTAAGTTGCATTCGTGCCCAATCCACTTGCCTAATATTGCCTACAAAGGTGGTCATCGATTTTCCCTGTACATTGAATATGAGGGTGTCTCCTACGGTCACTAAGGCATCATTGGCCACATTATCGGCTAAAGAAATAGGAATGGCTCCCGCATTGGGGTCTACCTTTGGCATCCACTCCCCTTCCAATAGTTTTTCAGAACCGATCATCGAATCCCTATACGTAGTTCTAAATTCATGGCTTAAGATCCATTTATTCACTCGCGTAGTAGAATCTAAACGGATATCATTTACCGGACGATTCTTTATTTTTTCTAACCGCATGGTCACGATGGGAATGTTGTTGATGACCGGAAGACCTTTGGGTAAAATGGTATTGGCCACGTCTTCCCGCTGTTCGGTCTGTACATCAAAAAGTATTAAATTGGGACTTTTCTCATTGCTTTCAAAAGTGGCCTTGGCCAGTAAAAAATCCTTCGTAAAATATAAGGTACTGATTAAAAAAGTCCCAATACCAATGGCCAGAATAAGGACAACGGTTTGGTTATTTGGGCGGTACAAATTCAATAAACTTTGTCTGGCCGAAAAACTCCACGATTTTGGGAAGTAGCGTTTGATCAATCGCATAAAGGCAATGGAAACACCTGACAATATGGAAAAGGTAATCAGGATTCCCGCCACAAAACTGGCGGCAAATCCCCATCGGCCCAACAACCAATAGGCGAACAGGAATACAAAAAGTACAATGGCCGCAACCACCCAAATTTGATAAGGTCGGGACTTTTTTCCGGTATCTTCCTGCACCCTTAAGACTTGTAATGGCGAAACAAACCAAGTATTCACCAAAGGTGAAAGTGCAAACAAAACGGACATAGTAACGCCCAATAACAAGCCGACAAAAATAGATTGATACGAAGTCGAGATCTCCACTTCAAAGGGTAAAAACCCCTGTAAAATTAGTGGGAACGTTTGTTGCAAGAACAACCCGATAATGGTACCTATGAGTCCGCCCAGAAGACCCATCCCGGCAATTTGTAACAGGAATATGAAAAATGTCTGTTTACGGGTAGCGCCCAAGCATTTGAGAACGGCCACCGCTTTCAGCTTCTCCTTTATATAAATATGCACAGAACTGGCAATACCCACACAGCCTAACAATAAAGCGATAAACGCCACTAGGTTTAAAAACCGGCCTACATTTTCATACCGCCTTCCCAAACGCTGACTCGTATCTGTATGGGTATCCATATCCGCATTTTCAGCATCCAATAAGGGGTCTACCTTCTTATTAAGGGCCTTTAAATCCGCTTTTGTATTCTTAAAATAATAGTTGTATTCCAAACGGCTTCCCTTTTGTAGAAGACCACTTTCTTCCATGAACCGAAACGGAACAATAATGGGTGGTGCGGCCGTAGCTCCTATCCCCGTACTTCCGGGAGCAGTTATCAAAGAACCGATAATAGGAAAGGTAATGGTCCCCAATTTAACGCTATCACCAGGTTTCAAATTATATTGGAGCATAGCCGTGGCGTCTACCAAAGCCCCTCCTTTTTGTTGGTACTCCTGAGCCGCACTGGCAGGTTCGGTTTCCAATTCTCCATAAAAAGGAAAGTTGCCTTCAATACCGCGCACCTGAACTAATTTCGTGGCTAAACTTTTAGGAAAGGCTGCCATGGAGGCAAAACTGACTTCCTGGGCATCGGCACCACCTAAAGAATCCATTATTTGGATTACACGTTCATTGGCCGGCTGATTACTATCGATCAAAAAATCGGCACCCATCAAGGCTTTGGATTGCAGCCCTATGTTGTCGTTTAAATTATCACTGAACGATTGTATGGAGACTACGGCGGCTATGCCAAGGATAATCGAGGCCATGAACAATAGCAAACGTTTGCCGCTTGCCTTGCCATCGCGCCAAGCCATTTTCACCAACCAATTAAATCCTACTTTTGAAGTTCTTTGTGGGTTACTCAAGATATGGATGCGGTTTCATTAATTACTATTTTACCCCCTTTAAGTCGTAAAACGTGTTGATTCAGGTTTGCCAATTCAAGGTCATGGGTTATGATAACCAAGGTCGTTCCCATTTCTTTATTTAAATCGAACAACAATTTAATGACCTTCTCACCTGTTTCCTCGTCCAAATTACCAGTAGGTTCATCGGCAAACAATATTCGGGGCTTATTGGAAAAAGCCCTTGCCAAAGCGACCCGCTGTTGTTCACCGCCAGATAACTGAGAGGGATAGTGATCATGTCGATTGCCAAGACCTACTTTCTCCAATAATTCCATAGCATCTTTGCTGGCATGCGGTGCCCCCTGCAATTCCAAAGGCACACTTACGTTTTCCAACGCCGTTAACGTGGGCAATAATTGAAAATCCTGAAAAATAAAACCGACTTTTTCATTTCTTAAAAGTGCTCGTTGATCTTCGTTCAAAGTACCGATATCTTCTCCACATAAGGTAATACTACCTTCGTCTATCTGGTCCAAACCGGCGCAAAGGCCCAGTAAGGTGGTCTTTCCACTCCCGGAGGGTCCGACAATCGCAAAACTTGCCCCCTCGTCAATGGAAAAGGAAATATCATCCAACACCGTTAATTTCTTAGATCCACTTGTATACGTCTTCCTAAGGTTGCGTACGTTTAATATCTTTGTCATAAATCAATTTGCTACAAGCTAACAAAATAAGTAAATGATTTGAATTCTAATAAGATAAGGGTATGTTCAAAGTATTAAAGTTTCGTTATTTTTTATGGATATTGGTCTTGGTCGGGTGTGGTGAAAATCCAGAGAAAAAACAGAATGAATCCAATTCCAGCACTTCCAATATTTCTGAAAACGAGAAAATAGCGTCTGATACCAAAACGATTTTGTTCTATGGGAATAGTCTAACGGCAGCTTACGGATTAGATCCAAAAGAAGGATTTCCAAATTTGATTCAGCAGCGACTAGATTCGTTAGGCTTGAATTATAAAGTGATCAACTCAGGATTGAGTGGAGAGACGACCTCTGGCGGATTGAACCGTTTGGATTGGGTGCTGAACCAACCCGTAGATATTTTTGTGCTGGAACTGGGTGCAAACGATGGTCTACGAGGAATTCCCTTAAAGGAAAGTATGAACAACCTTCAAAAGATGATCGATATGGTAAAAGATAAAAATGAGGAGACACAGATTATCTTGGCCGGCATGCAGATTCCACCGAATATGGGTGCCGACTATACAACTCAATTTAGAGAAATGTACCCCAAACTTGCAGAAGCGAACGCTATTCATTTGATTCCATTCTTGTTAGAGGGTGTTGCCGGTATCCCATCATTAAACCAAGAAGATGGTATTCACCCAACGGCCGAAGCACAAAAAATTGTTATGGAAAATGTTTGGGAAATCTTGGCACCAAAGGTTTTACCTGCCAAAGAACCAGAAAATGAAGTATTGGACGCAGCAGCTATGGATGTAACGAATTAAGCCAATTGTATTCTTTTTGATCGAGGCCTGAACGATAAGGCCTGTTTAACCCTGCCATGTTTTACTTTAAAAAAACTTGCCGCTGTTTGGAACTTCTTGATCGGGGTTTCTGCCGGCTCTAAAGTAGGGGCTAGGGGCATGGTTAGGGTCTTTACTTTAGAGATCGACAATTTTTCCTGAGCTTGAGTAGAAGTACCCAAACAAACAACAAGTAATAAAAAAAGAATAATACGCATAATAAGTAGGTGATTTGGTTTGTAGATAACTGCTCGATTTCACGTTAGCGTACTAGTGTTTCGATGAAGTGTCACATTTTCACGACGAAAAGAAAGCTTTTCGATGTATCACCATTTTTTGTAGTCCTAATTCTTACACAAAGATTTTCCGATAATCGACAAAAACCAGCAGTTTATCGATTTAGTAAATATTTTCCTACACGAATATCTGAATTAGTAAATCTGATGGAGTTTACGGCGTTCAGCTTAATTATACCTAATGGGCAGTATACTAAAAAAATCAATGATTACTATTCTCATAAAAACCCACTTTGTAATCGATTATGCCATTTTAGGTTTGTCTGTCTTAGTCAGGAAATTCAGTTCCTTTTTGATCAAGGCATTTTTGAATTTGTACAAACGGGCAACTTCGGTAGCTTTATCAATTTTGAAGTTATAGGTAGTTTTAGCAACGATGGAAGTTGTAGTGGTCTCCACCTTAACATCGGTAGAAGTGTTTTGAGCTTGCGCAGTGAATCCTAAGAAGATGATGAAGATGATCGTTGCTATTGTTTTCATGACTTGCGTTTGTTACACTTATAGAACGCAATAGGCCTTGTTTCAATAGTTTGTGAATCGCTGAAAAACACGTTATACTCGTTACTTTGCATAAGCCCGGTTCAAGAGCAAAATATTGTCGGTAAACAGCCCTGCCCCCTAATTCAGCACAGCGAGAAAAGAGGTCGTTAATCGAGACCAGGGTATTTTAATTTTAGCAACAGGTTCGGGTCAGGGCAATTTTTTTGATAAAAAGTAAGTCGTTCTTGAGAACAGACCCCGGGATAATCCCCTTGGTTACCTTCTAAATCCTTAATAACCTGAAAATGTAGGTGAGGCGCATAGTTGACGTTGATATCAGGAGTACCTAAACGGCTTAAGCTCTGTCCTGCCTTGAATACCTTACCGATAAATAGTCCCTTTAACGAATCCAGGGAAAGATGTCCGTAAAGCGTATAAAAGATATGACTATCTAAAAAATGCTTTAAGATTATGGTGGGACCATAATCTCCCACAACATTATTATTCCGAAAACTATGCACCATTCCGTCCAAGGGGACATGAACCATAGTTCCCGAAACACACCAGTAATCGATTCCTAAATGAATATTACGAATTGGAACACCCAGATGTGTAAAATTCTTATGGTTCGCATACAGGTTACGATGTTCTAAATAGCCACCATACGCAACGTTGCCGTCCATTTTTTTCAATACGGTATCAATGTAGGATTGGCAACTCCGATAATCTGTAATATCATAGGCCTTTAAAGCCATATTCCGTTTAGATAAATCTAATGGCACATAAGTATTAAGAGGAATCGCACTATCTAAAATAGGAATCGGTTCGTTCGAATAGCTGAAAATAGTATATTCAAGTGCATCCATAGCTCAAAAATAATACATCCAATATCGCTGTTAACACTTTTTAACCCTTTTACACGTAAGGTCTTTGTAAATTACCTACATAATGTAAAAAATTGTTATGAAATATATGCAGATAACGCTTTTGGCCCTAGCGACCTTATTGACCACTAGCTGCGAGTCAACGGCCAAGAAGAATACAATCTCAGATAATACCTCCATTGAAGAGGAAGAAATCCAAGAACCAGTGAAACTAAGTCCTCAAGAATTAAGCAACTATGAGACCGCTTATTTTGCCAGTGGTTGTTTTTGGTGTGTAGAGGCTATTTTTGAAAGTGTAAGAGGTGTTAAGGAAGTTATTTCGGGTTATGCCGGAGGAAGCCAAAAAAATCCGACCTACGAACAAGTAGGTGCAGGTGCAACTGACCATGCAGAAGCCGTAGAAGTGTACTACGATCCCAAAGAAATTTCATTTACGCAATTGGTACAAGTATTCTTTGGTTCGCACGATCCAACAACCTTAAATAGGCAAGGTCCTGACCGCGGTAGGCAATACCGTTCCATCGCTTTTTATAAAAATGCGGAACAAAAGAAAATCATAGACACCTATATTCAGGCCTTAAAAGACCAAAAAATTTATGATGACGATCCCATTACTACAGAGGTTACACCTTTTACCGTATTTTACAAAGCGGAAGATTACCATCAAGATTATGAACGCAATAATCCTAACAATTCATACATCCGCAACGTATCTGTACCGCGACTAAATCGGTTTAAAGAAAACTTTGGGGACTATTTGAAGAAGAGTACCCATTAATGATCTCCCAAAAATTTACTATATTCAAGCGCCCTTACACGGGCGCTTTTCTTATACAATAATTTCAACTTAAATCAATGAAATCAAAAAACAAATTACTTCTAGTTACCGCTGTTCTATCTGCCTTGTTCAGCGGATGCAAACAAGAACCAAAAGACGATACCCCATGGGTTTCGTTATTCGACGGCGAAACCTTGAAGGGGTGGACACAACTTGGTGGCAAGGCCAAGTACACCGTTAGGGACAATTCCATCGTAGGCGCAACAGTACACAACACGCCTAATTCTTTTATGACCTCGGACAAAATGTACGGCGATTTCATATTGGAACTGGATTACAAGGTAGACTCCAGTATGAATTCTGGAATACAGATTAGAAGCAATAGTTTACCGTATTATATGGATGGTCGGGTCCACGGTTATCAAATAGAAATAGATCCATCTGACCGTGCCTGGAGCGCCGGTATCTACGATGAGGCGCGCAGAGGATGGCTGAACCCATTGACCGGTAATCCCGAAGCACAAAAGGCTTTCAAACAAAATGAGTGGAACCACTACCGGATCGAAGCGATCGGTGACACCTTAAAAACGTGGATCAACGATGTACCTGCCGCCTACCTTATCGATGATAAAACCGATAAGGGCTTTATAGGATTACAGGTTCATAGTATTTCCGATGAACAGCAAGAGGGTACCGAAATTATCTGGAAAGACATTAAGATCCTGACCGATAGCCTCTCAAAATATTCCAAAAAATCTCCATTACAACCCATTATCACTAAAAACGCCTTAGGTGCGGATGAAACCAAAAATGGATGGAAAATGTTGTGGGACGGCGAGACAACAGATGCTTGGCGCGGTGCCCGGTTAGATGAATTTCCTAACAAAGGATGGGAAATTAAAGATGGTGTATTGACCGTACTCTCCTCGGGTGGGGAAGAATCGGCCGCCGGTGGAGATATCGTCACCAAAGAACTATACGGTGATTTTGAATTGATGTTGGATTTTAAAATAACCGAAGGCGCGAACAGCGGTATCAAATATTACGTGGATACCGATCTGAACAAAGGCCCCGGTTCTTCCATAGGATTAGAATATCAGATTTTGGACGATAAAAGACATCCCGATGCAAAGCTAGGTAACCATGATGGTAGCCGCACGGTAGCCTCCCTTTATGATCTTATACAAGCGGATCCAAACAAACCGATGCATCCACCAGGGGAATGGAATACCGCGCATATCATTTCTAAGGACAATCACGTAGAACATTGGCTAAATGGCATGAAGGTGTTGGAATATGAGCGTAAAAGCGAGGACTACCGTAAATTGGTATCTGAAAGCAAGTACGCGAAATGGCCCAATTTTGGGGAATCGGACCGAGGCCATTTATTATTACAGGATCACGGAGATCGGGTATCCTTCAAGAACATTAAAATAAAACCAATCGAAACAAAATAAACCATGACAACGAGAAGAAATTTCATCAAAAAAACCTCGGCAGGCACTGCTGCCGTGACCTTGGGTAGTTTGGTTTTTCCAAGTAGTTCCTATGCCTCCATTCTAGGAGCCAATGACCATATCAACTGTGCCATCATCGGGGTACGCAGCAGGGCCAAGGCACATGTGAAAGCGATCCATCAAGATAAAAATGCCAAAATCATCTATTCTTGTGATGTAGATGATGTCATTTTAAAAGAGCACAATGAATGGTGCCAAAAAGAAATAGGGTATATTCCTAAGATAGAAAAAGATTTTAGAAAGGTGCTAGAAGATAAGGATGTTGATGCTGTCTTCATTGCAACCCCAGAACATTGGCATGCCCCTATGGCCATTTTGGCTCTACAGGCAGGTAAACATGTGTACGTTGAAAAACCGTGCAGCCATAATCCGTATGAGAACGTACTATTGGTCGAGGCTCAAAAAAAGTATGGAAAAAAAGTGCAGATGGGAAACCAACAACGCTCTGCCAAAACATCGATAATGGCAGTTAACGATATTAGAAACGGGATTATCGGCGATGTGTACAAAGGGGAAGCCTATTATTCCAACAACAGGGGGTCCATTGGTACGGGTAACGTGATCCAGGTTCCGAAAACCTTGGATTGGGAACTTTGGCAAGGTCCGGCCGTAAGAGAGGCGTATAAGGACAATGTGCACCCGTACAATTGGCATTGGTTCCGTAACTGGGGAACAGGGGAAATCCATAACAACGGAACGCACGAAATAGATATTTGCCGCTGGGCACTGGGTGTAGACCTGCCTGAAACCGTAACCTCTTTTGGTGGAAAGTACACTTATGATGACGATTGGGAGTTCGTCGACAACCAGCAGGTCACGTATACCTTTCCAGGTGATAAATTCTTGACTTGGACAGGGCATAGCCGTGGAATCATGAAACCTGATAGGCCGGGCCGTGGAAGTACGATTTATGGCAGTAAGGGATCTATCATGTTGGATCGTAATTTCTATCAGCTTTATGACTTACAGGGAAATCTCATCAAGGAGGAACTCGAAGGGGGCGCCAGTGAAACCACCAACACGCGAGGTGAGGGCTCATTGGACGTAAACCATATCCACAATTTCTTTGCAGGGGTAAGGGAAGACAAGAGCTTGAATTCCGATATCAAGGATGCAAGTGTTTCTACTATGTTATGCCACTTGGGGAACATGGCACAGGATGCAGGGGGAACCTTAAAAATAGATGTCACTACCGGTAAGGTAACCAACAATGAAAAAGCCATGGAATCATGGAAACGTACTTATGCCGAAGGTTGGGAACCTGTTATATAATTCGATTAATTAATTTCACCTAAACATTAAACGGAAAAAGAGAAACTAAGCGAAAATATCGAACAACTATTTAAGGACTATACTTCACCATATGAGTGAAGTATAGTCCTTTTTAATTTAGGATTAATCAAGAAGATAGTTCAGGAATAATAAGAACGATTTCATAATATACTACCTAAGATAAATACTCCATTAATTAATCTTAAATAGCTAGAAGCTATTAAGATGTCTTCTAGCCCTAGGTTGCATTCTTTTAACTTTTATGTCTTGTTCAACACAAATCAAAAAAGATGCTTTGATTAACAAAAATCTCTACATCGATGAGTTTCCTATGATTGATGAGAGGGCCGATGAAAATTTCTATTGATGAAGATACTTCTGGAGGGACTTCCTCATTATAACTATAATGCCTTTGCTTACTATGTCAACTTAAATGGAAATGTCATCGATTTAGGTGCCGATAAAAAACCTAAGTTCAATAATGACCACATCATCTCTTAATATAAAACCGACCGTGATATTACCGATGGGAATTGCACGTAAAAGTATTTCAAATCAATATAATAATAGGAAACCGACACCACCCATTACTTTAATTCCGAATAAAAAGTTCGCCTTGGAGTATACTAGTAATGATTATGGTCTAGACAAAATCATTATGCTTCGTTATTTGTGGCTGTAGAGGATGAAAATAAGGATAGATCGATGCGGATATTTTTGGGACATTGGTTATGAAAAAAATTAGTGGATCACCACTTCACTATAATCTGCCGTAATGATTAGAGAACGTTTGCTATTCTCATTTAAATAAAATCCTTTGTCGATGGTCGTATTTCCATTTTTAGTCCGTTCTAGGCTTAAAGAAGAAGGTACAGTTAAGGAAGATGAATTTCCTTTTATATAAACATCGGTTGCCACTTTGGGCAGCTGTAGGTTTAATTCACCGTTTTTTAAGCTGATATCCAACTCTTCAAAATTAGGTCCCACATTTACAATATGAACGGTGCCGAAATTATTTTTAACATATGCCCTTTTAAGCAATTTATCGATAGTAACATTAGAAGAGGTAGCCTGTAAATGTAACTGAACCACTTCAGACAAGGATACTTCGTCAGAATAGGAAGTGTTCAACTGACCGTAATTCCACTTTTGAACGACAACAGGCGTATAAGAAGCCAAGACATTCGTATCAAAACCGTCAATAGTGGTAGCCCAAAGGCTTGAATGCGAAAGATTCGCCTTCAAGTTTTTGGTATTCTCCGCTAATTTGACTTCACCATGCCGAACATCCATCTTTATACGGGTAGACTTGGGTAACTTAATTTTAATGGTCTTCTTTATTTTATAGTTTTTTTGTTCCCCATCTGAAGAAAAATAGAATACATTGGGCGAATTGATCAAACTGTCCTTTCTAAAAATCATAAGGTCATGCGTTAGCGTATCTCTTCTAGCAAAGTGCCGCAATCGCCGTTCTTCATGCTCTTTTAATTTCTCCTCTAAACGTTTGCTACGTTCTTCCATTTGCTTTGCCCGATGTTCTTCTTGCTCCTTAAGGCGTTCGGTCATTTCCTCGGTACGCTCCTCCATTTCAGCGGCCCATTCTTCTAAACGCTTTTGGTGCTCTTTGTCGAAACTCTTTTCAAAATTCTTCTGCCATTTTTTCATATACTTTTCACCATCTTTTCGGTAAGCTTCATAGTCAAATGTAAAACCCTTGGTTTGGGGAAGTGGAGGCATCTCTGGAAATGGTGCTATTTGAGGAACGTTTACGACGAAAGGAGCAATCTCTGGAATATCAATTTGCAAGTTGCTAAAATCAAAATTCAATAATGAATCATTAAGAATGAATGACCTATTATTTGTTGATTTGGAAGATATGGTAACTCTTTTACTATTACCAACGATTTCAATCGGTGTGTTTTTAAAGTAGGTATCCGACTCCTGTTTGGTAGCACCTTCCAAGGTTATGGTAGCCGTAATGGCCACCTCATTCTTATCCCATGTTTCAAATTCAATATCGGCATAACTGGTATTGATATCCAACACGGCATCTTCGGCAACATTAAAACGTTCTTGAAACGTTTTACTTTCCTTTTGGGAAAAAACCGAAGTGGCAACTAAAAAACCTAAGGCAATAATGAGTAGCTTAGATTGTATTTTTCTTGATCTGTTCATTTTTTGATGCTTTTAATTCGTTCAATTTCTTTTTTAATTTCTTTAATAACTGTAATCGTAATTGTAAATTCTCAATGAGTGCCGTAATGGTCTGGTCATTGGGGCCCAATTCCTTTAATTCCGAATTCAAACTGTTGTACTCTTCGTTCAAATTATTTAATTGCTCCATAAAGCTATCTACCAAATCTTTTGTCTCTGGGGACACCTCTAATTTGGAAAGCTCTAAATTGATGTTGGCCAGATAATAATTCTCCACCTTTTTTAAGTCAGGTGAAAGATCACCAAATGAAAAGTGCGGTTGTTTTCTATTAGTAGTATCACTATTCACGACCGTTGCATTTGTATGATTACTTTCATTGAAATGCAGGTATCCTAACCCCATACTTACTATTACCAGAACGGAGGCCGCTATTTTTAATAAGATGTATTTTGACTTCTTTTTTCTCGGCAATGCTTCTTCCAACTTGTTCAAAAAACGCTCTTCATGACCAGTAGTGAGCTGGTACTTTTTGTTTTCCCTATATTTTCTGAACATTTCCCTAAGATCCTGTTCCATATCCTTTTTCTTTTAAAAGTTCCTTTAAATGAGCTTTACCCCTTAAGAGTCTTGTTCTACAAGCTGTTTCCGATATATCCAAAACTTGTGCGATTTCCTGATGGTCATAACCTTCTATCAAATACATCATCACTACATATTTATACTTGCTTTCCAATACATCAATAGCATTTCTCACCTGCTCTATACTGATGGTAGAAGGTACATTCCAATCCTCATCTTCGACAAGCTGCAGATATCCTTCGTCCACCGAAATCATATGTTCTTTTTTCGATTTTAAAAAATCGATGCTTTTATTAATGACTATCCTTTTCAACCAAGCTCCAAAAGTGACCTCGCCCTCAAACTGATGAATTTTTTGAAACGCCTTTATAAACGATTCTTGCAAGACATCTTCAGCGTCATCTGCATTCTTCACAAAACGCATGGCGACACTGTACATACCATCACAGTATTTTTTGTACAATTTAAGTTGTGCAGATCGATCATTGACCTTACATTTTTCTACAACATCGCTTTGAAACATCGGTCGGTTAAACTTGATTTTAGATTGTTGTCATTTAAAGGACGATAGAAAAAAAAGGATGTTGCAAAAATCTTTATTTTTACGCTTACTTTTTAAATCACTCCTTTGAAACAAGTTACAATATCCAACACGTTTATGACCCTTATGGTACTTGATTATGGTGCCACGATACAAAAATTACTGCTCAAGGGAAAGGATGGAAGTTATACCAACGTAGTGGTAGGCTATAACCACCCAAGCAGATATCTCTTGGATGAGAATATTCTTGGGGCGAGTGTGGGCCGTTACGCAGGTAGAATTTCTAAAGGTGGGTTTGATTTGGACAGGGAAAAATTTTTCCTTCATCAGCAAGAAGGTGTACACCTTCATGGCGGTAAAGAAGGGTTTCATCAAAAGTTTTGGAATATTGAGGAGGTGAACACCAAAGAAAATCCACATGTAAAACTATCCTACAAGAGCAAGCATTTAGAAGAAGGCTATCCTGGAAACCTCACTGTTAACGTTACCTATAGATTAATGAGTAATGCATTACAGATCGTTTATGAAGGGGTTACTGACCGTAGTACAGTGGTGAACCTTACCAATCATTCATATTTTAAACTGGATAGCAACCCATATATAGATGACTGCGAGTTACAGCTTAATTGTCCCTATCTATTAGAAACGAAAGAAAATTTATTGCCCACGGGCGATATCATACCGGTTAGAAAAACTGAACTTGATTTTCTTCTTTCGAAGGAAATCGGGGTAAAGCGATTGGATACAGTGTTCATAAAAGATACAGGAAGTGAAAAAGTAGGTGAACTGCATTCAAACTTATCAGGTATTTCAATGAAAGTATATTCTAACCAACCTGCAGTAGTGGTTTATACCCCACCAGATTTTCCAGGCATTTGTTTTGAAAACCAGAATTACCCCGACGCTCCCAACCAACCCGATTTTCCTAATAGTATACTAAGACCGGGCGAGATTTATAACAACATTTCTATCTTTAAGTTCGATATAGAGCAATAGCTGAATTATAAACGTTTTAGATAGTCATACATGAAGTTGTTAAAAAGATTGTTAATAGGTATGCTCGTGCTAGCCGCGCTCTTTTACTTTGTAGCTATACCGTACCTACACAAAGAGACAAAAAAATTCAGTCCATCTAAAACTACCACCTTCGAATTAGGGGATGGTGAATTGGAGGTGGACTATTCTAGTCCAGCAAAAAAGGACAGAATTATATTTGGCGAATTAGTACCTTATGGTAAAATATGGCGCACCGGAGCAAATGAACCTACTACCTTTTTCACGAGCAAGGATATAAAGATTATTGATAAAACCCTTCCCTCAGGAACCTACTCTTTATGGACAATTCCCAACAAAGAAAGTTGGAAAGTAATCTTCAATACCGAAATACCCGACTGGGGCGTTACCCGTGTTAATGGAAACCAGACCACTCATAAAGCCAAACATGATTATTTAACCGTTGAGGTACCGGTAAGAAAACTGGACGAGCCTGTAGAGAATTTTTCAATTAATTTTGAAAAAGAAGACCAAAATCAAAAAGCCCAAGAGTACTTGACTTTAGCCTGGGACACCACTAAAATAAGGGTGCCCATTAGCGAATGATAACCATTGGCATTACAAAATAACCGAATACCGTTCTATGAATGTATACAACCGTACTACAACAGATATGATTCAGGGTATTTTCGCCAATGATGTTACCGTAGTGAGCCAGGCGATCACACTTATCGAAAGCACAAAGCCGTCACATAGAACCATTGCCAACGAGATTATTGAAAGCTGTCTCACAAAAGAGGTCGATACCCTAAGAATAGGAATAACAGGTGTTCCAGGAGCTGGTAAGAGTACATTCATAGCACAATTTGGCAAACTACTAACCGCACAGGGTAAAAGGGTTGCCGTACTCACCATAGACCCTTCTAGCAGTAGGACAAAAGGAAGCATTTTAGGCGATAAAACAAGAATGGGAGAACTGGTAAAAGACCCCAACGCCTACATACGCCCCTCACCTTCTGGTAGCTCACTTGGTGGCGTAACCAGAAAAACCCGTGAAAGCATTTCCATTCTTGAAGCGGCAGGTTACGACATCATCATTATTGAAACCATGGGTGTCGGCCAAAGTGAAACTGCTGTGCATAACATGGTCGATTTTTTTCTTCTGCTGAAACTGGCAGGAGCTGGTGATGAATTACAGGGAATAAAACGGGGAATCGTTGAAATGGCAGATGCCATTGTTATCAATAAAGCTGATGGAAACAATGTACAAAACGCGAAACTGGCGCAACTCGAACTTAAACGTGCCCTACATATGTTTCCTCCCAAGGAAAATGGCTGGTCTACCGAAATTTTGACCTGTTCCGCTTTAGAGAACATAGGCCTTGAGACTATTTGGCACTTAATAACCTCCTATAGTGAAACCATGAAAAAATCTGGTTTTTTTAAAAGTAACCGTAAGGAGCAAAATGAAAACTGGCTACTACAGTATTTGGAACAAGAGCTGTTGCTCGATTTTTATCGAAACCCTACAACAAAAAAAATGCTTCCCTTGTTAAAACAGGAAGTCATCAGTGGTAATATTTCCCCGTTTTCTGCAGCTGAAAAACTACTGGAAGCGTTACGAAAGAGCTAACCTCTGTTCCTGTTTCCTTTTGCTGGCAACCTTTTACTTCCGGATAAAAAACATAACTTTGTCGCTATTCCAAAAAAGAACCCAATGCAACCTGTTACCACTTCCCTACTCTCAGTCGTTGTGCCTTTGTACAACGAGGAAGACAATGTGACTCTATTGACACAAAAAATCCACGAAAGTTTGGAAGGCTATACCTATCAAATTATCTATATAGACGATTTTTCAACCGATGGCACTAAAAAAGTAGTAAAGGGATTAAAGGATGACAAAGTTCATCTAATAGAACTGAAAAAGAATTACGGCCAAAGTTTGGCCTTGGCGGCAGGATTGGACTATGCCGAAGGAGAATATATCATTACCATGGATGGAGACTTGCAAAACGACCCTTCAGATATCCCCGAAATGCTCACCTATGCGGTTAGCGGTGAATATGATGTGGTTACTGGAATACGGCAAAAAAGAAAGGATTCGCTTGTAAAAAAAATACCTTCTAAAATTGCTAATTTTTTAGTGAGACGGGTCACCAAACTTGACATTAAAGATAACGGTTGTGCTCTAAAAGTGTTTACTCGTGATATTGCGAAAGACTTGAATTTATACGGTGAAATGCACCGCTTCATTACTCTTCTTGCATTTTTAGAAGGCGGGCAGATCAAACAAGTCCCCGTAAAACATCATGCGCGCCATGCCGGTGTTTCCAAGTACGGTCTAGAGCGTGTATTCAAAGTGGTGGCAGACATGATGTTGCTACTTTTTATACGCAAATATTTTCAACGGCCGATCCACCTCTTCGGTATCTTCGGCTTTTTATTGATTCTATTGGGAGTCATTATCAATCTCTATCTCCTGATCGTTAAACTAGGTTTTGGGGAAGATATCGGTACCCGACCGCTACTAATGTTCGGGATGATGTTCATTCTTGCAGGTATTCAATTGTTCACGATCGGCATCGTAATGGAGTTACTGATCAGAACCTACTACGAATCACAAAAGAAGAGACCGTACCGCATTAAAAAAGTAAGTGTAGGTGGCCAAGTTCAATAAAAAAATAACCACCGGATTAAAAATTGTGATCAGTGCAGCACTGATTTATTTCATAATTACCAAAATCAATATTACAGAAATCAAGGGTATCTTGGTAAAGAGTAATCTCGTTTACCTCGGTTTAGCCACTGTTTTCTTTATAATCTCAAAGATTATAGCTGCTGTACGTTTGAACCTCTATTTTCATCAACTGCATATACCTTTGACCTTAACCAGTAACCTGAAACTCTATTTGCTGGGGATGTTTTACAACCTTTTTTTACCAGGAGGTATAGGCGGTGACGCGTACAAAGGGTATTTACTTAAAAAGAATTTCGAAGTATCCACAAAAAGGATTGTAAGTGTATTGGTCCTAGACCGCTTAACAGGCCTACTATTACTTTTTATTTATGCCTGTACCTTAGTATCCCTTTTAGAATTCGATGAACTACAAAGATATGTATGGCTTTTCGTAATAGCTATACCCTTATCGGTAGCTATCTTTTGGTTATTGAACCGAAAATTCTTTACATATGTACTATCCATTTTTTGGAAAACGCTAGTGTTTTCAGCAATTGTACAGTTTGCACAATTGCTCTGTATTTGGTTTATTTTAAGTGCTTTGAATATCGAATTGAACCAAGTGGCCTATCTCGTTATCTTTCTAGTGTCTTCTATTGTTGCCGTCGTGCCCCTTACACTAGGGGGCATAGGCAGTCGTGAAGTCACCTTTTTTTATGGTGCGGAATTATTGGGCCTGGACCAGAACATTTCGGTCGGTGTGAGTATCCTATTCTTTTTGATAACCGCACTAGTTTCCTTATCAGGAGTATGGTACCACTTCAAAAAAATAAAATTAGAGGTGATTGATAAGTGTGTAAACTAACTTAATACAAATGTAGTAAATGCATCTTGTTCGTAACTTTATTACGCGTATTCGGGTTTAAAAATTTCCCTTGAAGTCTGGTTATTCGAAATTGATCCACGGAGATTTCTTCATCCCAGTTAAACCCATCATTTTTTAGTTGGCTTACTTCCTCGTCCGAAGCATATACCCAAACATCGTTCTTAGATTTCAACTTTTCAGGGGTGGTTATTTGAACAGGATACTGGTTGTAAAAATCAATTGACCAAGTATGATCAGTTCCAATTTTATAAATATCATCCACTGGTATACCACGTTGTTTTATAATTTCAGCCATTGAGGAACCCCCTTGATATTTTAATAAATTCGGATAAAAGTGTACATTCAGAACTGCATTCAACAACACTGACGAGCACACCGATATGGTAATCAATCGCAAATATCTTCCTTCCTGCTTCATGGTGTAATAGCCCACAATAATTAGCACTACTACCAAGAAGAGATACGCTATTATTGTGTCTAGTTTAAAAACATAAAAGCTGATCAAAACTGAGGCAATAAACACAACTCCAAGGATAAAGTACTGACCGATCATTAACATTTGGGTAGTGCGCTTTTTATCGAAACGATAAAGGTCATAAAGATAAGAAGCAGTTAGTACCGCGAATAATGGAATTGTAATGTTGAGATAATGGGGTAACTTAAACTGAGCAAAACTAATAATGATGAAAATTAAAGTTATACCCCCCAAGGTCAGGAATTCATATTTGGGATGATAGGAGAACCTTAATTTAAAAAAGCTTTTCATCCTATTCCAATAGGCAGTTATACCTAGAATGGTCCAAGGGAGAAACACCCATAAAAACGTATGGAAAAAGAAAAAATAATCACTGCTATTCTTGCCGATACCTTCTCCGCTCAACCGCTCAAAACTTTGCTCCCAGAAAATAAAAAAGATTCCGCTGCGATTACTCCTGCCTCGGATCACTTTTTCGGGATGTAAATCGAATTGCACGTAATAAGCATACAGCATGGGACAAATAGTAATCCCAAAAACGAACAGGGCCACAAGTACTTTCCAGCTTAAAAAAGCCGTCCACTTTTTGGTATATAAGAGATGGCATAAGATAGGAAGACCGATTACCAATAAGGCGATCTGCCCTTTCGTTGAAAATGCGATACCGGCTGCAAAGGCTCCTAAAATAATTGCCCCTAGTTTTCTTTGCTCAATATATGTTGTAAGTTGCCAAATCGCCAAAATACTAAAACCGGTCAATACGGCATCGGTACGTACGTCGATAGCTCCCAAAACTATAGTCTGGGCGGTCATGAACACCAAAGCGGCGAGCTTTCCTACATGCTTATTGTACAATAGCCTCCCTAGCCCATAACAACTATAAGCAGCTAATAATGTGGATAAAATTCCTGGAACTCTATAGGCCCAATCGTGTATGCCGAAAATCTTGTAGGATAAAGCCGCCAACCAATAATGCATATGGGGTTTGTCCAAATATTCTTCCTGGCCTTTAAAAAGGCTAAAAAAATCATTCTCTTGAACCATGCGCATAGCCATGACCGAAAACTGAGCAGAATCGTTCTCAAATAATGTAACGAACATTCCTGCAGCGTAAACCAAAAAAATTAAAACAATTAAAAACCAATACCTTAGATTGGATATCATAGGGAAAATTTGCGAAGTGCAAATATAAATAACTTTACAAACAACCAGCCGAACAAAGAGCCAATTACTGCCCCGGTCAGAATATCTAGCGGAAAATGCACTCCAATATAAATGCGGCTATACGCTACTAGCGCAGCCCAAAATACTAAAAAAATACCTATTCCTTTAATGCTGGATTTTAACAGGGAGCCAAAGAAAACGGCAATGGCAAAAGCATTGGCCGCATGTGCAGAAAAATAACCATACCGACCCCCACAATAACTCTTGACCAATCGCATAAATGGTTCAACTTCTGGATCATGACAAGGTCTTAAACGTGCAACCCCATACTTGAAAAAATTACTTAATTGATCCGTGGCCGTAATCAACAATGCAATGGCAATCAATAAAAGAAAAGTTCTTTTTAAACCTAATTTTCGGTAGGATACGACCAGTAAAAAAATATAAAGTGGAAGAGCGCTGAATTTATGGGATATAAACAGAAATAGATTATCCCATTGCGGACTTCCCAATCCGTTGAGGTATAAAAATAATTCCTTATCTAATTGTAAAAGCTCTTGAAGCATAGTACCTAGTCTTCATACCTGGAAACCTCCCTATCATAAAATGCAGTGGCCGCCTCAATTAAATTCTCGGCCTCATCTTCCAATTCTTTTTCATCTTCCTTCGAAAATTCTTCAAGCCATTCCACTTCATCATCTTCAAGATTGATGATAAACCTGGGAAATTCAGTGTGAATCACAAAAATAGCGGTTGGATAATCTGTGTTATCGCCCAATAAAAATTTTGGAAACTCCATACGTATTATACTCTATTTGGTTGAACTTTTGCCTAAATCAACGAAATACGTTCCGCTAACCGGCAATCAGTTTTTTAGTTAAATAATTGAATCGAAGATACAACATAATGGCCGATGCCGTAAGACCGGTCAACAAACCGATCCAGATCCCGGTACTCTCTAAATCTGTATAAAGACCCAGGTAAAAACTAATGGGAAATCCTATCAGCCAATAAGCTATAAAGGTAATTATTGTAGGTATTTTAACGTCTTGCAAACCACGTAAAGCTCCTAGAACCACTACTTGTATACCATCTGATATTTGAAAAAACGCGGCCACCAGCAATAGTTCAGCAGCAATGACCAGAACCTCTGTATTATCTATAAAATTTGCCATATCGCTGACATCAAGATACAAGGACGGAAACCAATGTCTTCCTAAAAGGAAGAGAATTGCAAAGAAAATTTCCAACAAAAAGGTAAGAAAAAAGATGGATTGTGCCACCCGCCTTAACTCAGTGAAATTTCGTATGCCTTTTTGATTGCCCACCCGTATCATGGCCGCTACACCCAGACCCATACCGAACATAAAGGTCATGCTACTCAAATTCAACGCAATCTGATTGGCCGCTTGAGAGTTCTTTCCCAATACCCCACTTAACCAAACAGCCGATGTAAATATTGCGACCTCAAAAAACATTTGTAAGGCCGATGGAAAACCAAGCTCAATGATTTTTTTCATTACGCTTTTCTCAATTTTAGCAAAATTGAATCCGGTTACGTAGTATCTGAATTTTTCCTTTTTCTTCAGTATGAACCATAGATAAAATACCATCATAAATCTAGAAACAAGCGTACCGATGGCCGCACCTACAATACCCAATTGCGGAAATCCTAAATTCCCGAAAATCAGTAAATAATTCAATACGATATTGACAATATTTGCCATAATCGTAGCATACATTGGGTATTTGGTCTGCGACAGTCCCTCCGAAAACTGCTTAAAGGCTTGAAATACAATCAACGGCACCAGCGAAAAGGCCACCAAATCTAAATAAGGCATTGCCAAGGCAACTACCTCAACCGGTTGGCTCATCAAACTCATAAGCGGTTTGGCCAGCAAAATCAGACAAAATAGAACAAGCCCTAATACTGTGCACAAAACCAGACCATGTTTCAAGGCACTTTTCCCATCTTTTTGATTGCCCGCTCCGTCCGCTTCGGCAACCAAAGGGGTTATGGCCGTAGAAAAACCTATTCCAAGTGACATCGCAATGAACACAAAACTATTCCCCAATGATACTGCAGCCAATTCTGCCGTACCCAATTGGCCGACCATAATATTATCTGCCAACTGCACAAAGGTATGCCCCAACATACCAAGAATTACGGGCACCGAGAGTTTTATGTTGTATCTGAATTCTTTTGTGTAGTTCTGTAACAAACCGTTTTTAAATTTTTGGCAAAGGTACTTCTAAATAGGGGATTTTTTGGAACGGACAAGCATCATTAATACATAAGAACACTCATTATTCAATGCTACTTATAGGCTTGTTTTGAAACTTCTAAATTGTTCAAATAACGATTGAATTGAAAATCGAATTTCTCCTATACACGACTATTGAACAAGAGGCAGAAAGATTAGGGTTAACACGCTTTTCAAAGCTTCAACCATTGCACAAGCCACGAGTTTTTTTATCCTGTTAAAAAAAATGAATCTATCGAAGGCACTAATAGTGCAAAACAAACGTTAACATGTAGGCTCCCCAAACATAACCTTTACTAAACCAAACTAATGAAAGAAAAATTGGTAGTCTGGCTCATAGATGATGATGATATTTCTAAATACGTAATGAAAAGAAAGTTGAAAGAATTATCCATTAAAAATGTTGTAGATTTTCCAGATTCTGTGGAACCATTAGAAATTTTACATAAAAGTTCTTGCGATTTAAAAATACTACCAGATCTCATTCTACTGGACATTAACATGCCCCTAATTGACGGATTTCAATTTTTAGATACCTACAGAGGCATTAAGCACAAAGTTAAAAAAGACATTCCTATTTATATGTTATCCTCTTCTCTGAATCCTAATGATGAGTTGCGTGCAAAATCGTTCCCAGAGGTTTTGGACTACCACATAAAACCTGTAGCATTTGAGGCACTACAACAAATGATCGAAACTGTGGTTCAGGAGCAAGTCTAATCTTTGGTTTTTGCTTCGTTCCAATAGACATCCATTTCTGATAGGGTCATGTCTTTCAACGGCTTCCCTAATTGTTTAGATTTCCCCTCTAAAAACTGAAACCGTTTTGTAAATTTTTTATTGGTACGTTCTAATGCATTCTCTGGATTTACACCAAGGAATCTGGCATAGTTGATCATTGAAAAAAACACATCTCCGAATTCTGATTCAATTTTTTCCACATTACCGGCAGTTACTTCTGCTTGTAGTTCTCCCAATTCCTCTTGCACTTTTTCAAAAACCTGTTCTGGTTTTTCCCAATCAAAACCTACTCCCGAAACCTTATCCTGAATCCTATTAGCCTTTACCAAAGCAGGTAAACTTCTAGGAACTCCCTCCAATACACTATTTTTCCCTTCTTTCAGTTTTATCTGTTCCCAGTTCTGTTTTACTTCCTCTTCATTTGCGACTTTTACATCCCCATAAATATGGGGGTGCCTATTGATCAATTTGTCACAGATGGCATTCGATACATCGGCAATATCAAAATCGCCGGTTTCAGAACCAATTTTCGCATAAAAAACAATGTGCAGCAAAACATCACCAAGTTCCATTTTAACCTCATTAAGATCATTGTCCAAAATGGCATCACCAAGTTCATAAGTTTCTTCAATAGTCAAGTGACGCAGGGTCTGCATAGTCTGTTTTTGGTCCCACGGGCATTGTTCACGCAGCTCGTCCATTATGGTCAATAGTCTATCAAAAGCTTTTAATTGGTCTGCCCTGCTATTCATGAATCGTGTTTTATGCAAAAGTACATATCCCGCTTAGGAAGCACTAAAATTCCTCCTAAGTTTTTGTACATTTAGAAAGCACTATAAAAACGAACATGAAATTTTTCACACTTTGCCGTCACTATCTATTTCTATTCCTTTTGTTCAATACTATTCTTTTTGCACAAGAAGACCGAACAGAACAATTACTTGAAAGCCGTCTTGAAGTAATCAATATCAACACTTTGGAACGAGAAGTTATTTTTCGCACCAATAATCATATTGAAGCTCCCAATTGGTCACGTGACGGAAATTTTCTAATTTATAACAGCAAAGGATCCCTCTACAAATTAATACTGGGAGAAAAGCAACCTCAGCAAATACCTACGGGTTTTGCGGAAAGAATCAATAATGACCACGGTATCTCACCAGATGGAAACACTTTAGTCATAAGTGACCAAACTGAAACCGGCACCTCCTTAATGTATACCTTACCTATAGAAGGAGGAACTCCTAAAAAAATCACCCCAATCGGACCTTCCTATTGGCATGGCTGGTCACCAGACGGCACTACCCTCACCTACTGTGCAGAGCGAAATGGAAATTATGATATTTATAGTATTCCTGTGGATGGAGGGGAAGAAATAAGGCTTACCACGGCCGAAGGATTGGATGACGGGCCTGATTATACTCCGGATGGCTCTACAATTTATTTCAATTCAGAACGCACCGGCACCATGCAAATATGGCGTATGGATGCCAAAGGTGAAAATCAAGAACAACTAACCTATGACGCTTATAACGACTGGTTTGCCCACCCCTCCCCAGATGGTAAGCTTTTGGTTTTCATCTCATTTAATACGGATGTTCCTTCAGGGTTACATCCACCAAATAAAGAGGTAAAATTGAGATTGATGGATCTCGAAACCAAAGAAATCAAAACCTTGGCCAACCTTTTTGGAGGTCAAGGTACTATCAACGTTCCGTCTTGGTCACCAGATTCGAAAAAACTAGCCTTTGTCAGCTATAAATTAAACTAAAAAATCAGAGAATGCATACACGACGAAAATTCATAAAACAATCTAGCCTGTTCGGGGCCGCTACCTTACTCATGCCGCAAATAAGTTGTGCCTCGCAGAACAGTCAGAACTACGGTGTACAATTGTATTCCTTTAGGGATGGCATGCTTAAAAACCCTAAAAAGACGTTGGAAGAAATCGCCAATATTGGATTTAAGGAAATAGAAAGTGCAGGATCTACGAAAGGTTATTATTATGGTTTGACACCCTCTGAAATGGAAAAAACATGTACAGATCTAGGAATGAAATTGACGAGTGGCCACGTACGGTTGGATACTGACTTTGAACAAACCATGGAAGCTGCAGTTGCCTCTGGGCAAAACTACGTCATTTGCTCATCAATGCCTTCCAACGGTCAGAACGTGGATAATTACAAAAAGGTTGCCGACAAGTTCAACAAGGCGGGAGAAGCGTGCAAAAAGCTAGGACTTAAATTTGGCTACCATAATCATGAATATGAATTCGAATCTGACAACGGACAGGTTTTATATGATGTTTTGATGGATAATACTCAGAGCGACCTAGTTCATATGGAGTTAGATCTGGGCTGGGTAGTTGTTGCCGGGAAAGATCCTTTGGCTTATTTTCAGAAATACCCTGGAAGATTCCCACTTTGGCACTTGAAAGATATGGATATGAAGAAAAAAGAAAGTACAGAATTCGGTAAGGGCGGACTTAATATTGCGCTTATGCTACAAAATAGGGAACTATCGGGTGTTGAGCATATTTACATTGAGCAAGAGGAATATGCCAGTACCCCTGCAGAAAGCATGCGGTACAATATGAACTATCTCAAAACAATCTAGGTCGCCCATGAAAACAAACACAACCATCATTTTTGCAGCATCCCTTTTCCTTTGCTTTGTTTCGTGTTCCTCACAATCGCACACATTAATAGCTGATGGTGCTACGTTGATACAAGTATCTGATAAATTTAGTTTTACAGAAGGGCCAGCATCCGATAAGAACGGAAACGTATTTTTCACCGACCAGCCCAATGATAAGATCTTTAAATGGAACCCCGATGACAATACCATTGGTGTATTTAAAGAACCTTCAGGAAGAGCCAATGGTCTATATTTTGATAATGACGGTTATCTTTTAGCTGCTGCTGATGAAAAAAATGAACTCTGGAAGATTGATGAAAATGGAAAGGTAGATACACTTATTACGTATTTTGAAGAAAAAAAACTAAACGGCCCTAACGACCTTTGGATAGATGCAAAAGGCGGAATTTATTTTACGGACCCATATTACCAAAGACCTTATTGGGACCGTACCGCTTCTGAGATCAACAACCAACAGGTATATTATCTTTCCCCTGATTATAGTACAATAAAAATAGTGGCAAATGATTTAGTGAAACCCAACGGCATTATTGGAACGCCGGATGGAAAAGTACTTTATGTAGCGGACATTGGTGACCAAAAAACTTACACATATAATGTCAACCAAGATGGTTCATTAGGCCAACGAAAACTTTTTACGGCAATGGGATCTGACGGTATGACCTTGGACAGCAGAGGAAACGTATATCTTACAGGAGATGGCGTAACCGTATTTAATGCTTCAGGAGAAAAAATAGAACACATTCCAGTTGATGAAGAATGGACGGCAAACGTCACTTTTGGAGGCCCTGAACAAAACATCCTATTCATTACAGCTAAAGGTTCTATTTATACCTTAGAGATGAATGTGCATGGTGTGCGATATTAAACTTTGCTATTGGGTTAATTTACCCTTATCGCTATTCTCTAAAAAGTCGAACTGATTGGTCCCATGCAATTTGAAGTGATGCGGTTCTAAAAAATTTCGGTAAAAACCGATAGGATTAGGACATTATTCTTATAGAGGTAACAATACGGCTAATTCGTTCTTTATTGCCTGTTTTTTTTTATCTTGACCCTCTCTAAATTCCCAACCATGAATGCTTATATTTTTGAATTCATAGGCACGGCCATGTTAATCCTTATCGGTAACGGCATCGTAGCCAACCTTGTCTTAAAAGGAACTAAAGGGGCCGATTCTGGTTGGGTAGGTATTTCCCTGGCTTGGGGAATCGCAGTCTTTATAGGAGTATTTATTTCGGCAGATATCAGTGGTGCCCATCTCAATCCAGCGGTTACCGTTGGACTTGCTACGGCGGGTAAATTTTCTTGGGCGTTAGTTCCCGGTTATTTTGTAGCGCAGATTCTGGGAGCAATGTTCGGTAATCTATTGGTTTGGCTCACCTATAAAAAACAATATGAAGCTACCGAGGATCAGAATGCTATTTTGGCCACCTTCTCTACCTCACCGGCGATAAGGAGTCCGTTGTGGAACATGGTCACAGAAATTATCGGAACCTTCGCATTGGTTTTTGGGGTATTCTATATTGCCGGCGGTTCTTTTGGTGAAAATTCTGTTTCCTTAGGCTCTTTAGATGCTCTACCCGTTGCGCTTTTGGTGATGGGAATAGGGTTTGGTCTAGGAGGACCAACGGGTTATGCCATTAATCCGGCGCGGGATTTTGGTCCACGTTTATTACACGCTATTCTTCCCATTAAGAACAAAGGCGAAAGTGATTGGAGGTATGCTTTGGTTCCCATTGTAGGACCGATTATTGGCGGAGTATTGGCTGCAGTATTATACATGCTGGTTGAATCAATTTAAAATCTAAAAATGAAAAAATTAATAGTACTTACCTATTTACTTGTATCGCTTCCTATGATGTCCCAAAAAATTATTGACTTACCCTTTGAAGAGAATCCTAAAGTCGTTTGGAGTACGACAGAAAATGAATATTATTCCGATATCTGGCAAACCCAAGTCGTTACAAATGTTTCGGCACCCAGACTTGAAGTTTATGAAGCAGAAAAGCCAAATGGAACCAGTGTTATTATAGCACCAGGGGGTGGCCTATACGGTTTAAGCATTAATAGCGAGGGCAGGGATGTTGCCAAATGGTTGAATAAAAAAGGAATTACCGCATTCCTGCTGAAATATAGATTAGTTCCCACAGGTGTTGATGGGGTGCAGGATATCACAGATGATGGCAAAACCAACCCAGCTAGAGTTGGAGAACGCGTCGCCCCGGTCTTACCACTTTCTATTGCGGACGGATTGGCTGCCATAACCTATGTACGTAAAAACGCAAAAGACATGCAATTAGACCCCACCAAAATTGGTTTTATGGGTTTTTCTGCAGGGGGTGCCGTGGCCATGGGAGTTACCTTTACTTATTCCGAGGCAAATAGACCTGATTTTATTGTACCGGTCTATCCATGGATGACGGTTGTCGGCGACTATACAGTTCCGCAAGATGCACCACCTATGCTTGTGATTTGCGCTACCGATGACCCGTTGGGCTTGGCAAAACCAAGCGCAGATCTGTACTCCGCTTGGTTGAGCAATGGAAAAAATGTGGGTCTACATATGTATTCAAAAGGCGGACACGGATTTGGAATGAAAAAACAAAATTTACCATCTGACGATTGGATACAACGTTTTTATGAATGGGCCCTGGTCGAAGGGTTGACCGTTCCGATTACGCCTTAAAAACAATTCTAAGCTTTACTACTGAATTCCATCAAATGAAACGTATTCAAAATTCTACCGCATATTATAACGTCATCTTTTTAGCGCTTTATCTTATTGGATTTCAAACCTTTGGCCAAACCGAAAATAAATTCACCAATGAAGTAAAGGTCATCACCCAAAAGAATGATTCCCTTTGGGATCCATCAAAGGAGACCATCGTTTTTACCGGAAGTTCAAGCGTTCGGTTTTGGAAATCGCTACAGGAAGATTTTCCGAATCGGCAGATTTTAAATTCCGGTTTTGGAGGTTCCCAGGCGTCGGATCTGTTGATATTTCTAGATGAATTGGTGCTCACCTATAACCCATCCAAGGTTTTTATCTACGAAGGTGACAACGATCTTTGGGCCAAGAAAAGACCCAATCAGGTGATTGGAACTACCGAGGAAATCATCGAACGTATAAAAGCAACAAATGCAGCCACCAAAATTGTACTTATTTCTGCAAAACCAAGTATAAGCCGATGGAAAATGAGAGGAAGGTTTAAACGCCTTAACCGGAAACTGAAGCGGCTTTCGGAGAATGACCCGTTTGTAGATTATATCGATGTTTGGTATCCTATGCTAGACTCCAGGAAATTAAGAAAAGATATTTTCATTGAAGACGGACTTCATATGAATAAGAAAGGCTATGATATTTGGTATCAGGCCATGAAAGATTTAGTTAATAATCCCTAAAAACAAATGATGCTTAAAAATTACAGTATTCGCAGTATTTTCTTTTTGGCCATGGCCCTAGGCTTTTTGGCATGTAGTGAAAATGAGAAACCAAGGATCGCTATGCCCCCAACAGATTTAGCGAAGGTTAGTTTGATACCGAAACCGACAAAGACCGTCCCCACCAATTCCGCATTTGCATTAGACCAATTTACGGCCATATACACCTCAAAAAACGCAACTGGTTTTGCAGCGGTCGGTACATTTTTAGCGGATAAGTTAAAAGCAAAACTAAATCTTACCCTTCCCGTTAACACCGAGGGCCAAAATACTGTGGAACGGGTCATCTACATTAACCAGTCTGACAGTACCGAACTGAATTCTCCCGAAGCCTATCAACTGTATATCAATCAAGATTCCATTATTATTAATGCGAATACGGCCGAGGGCGCTTTTAGAGGCATACAGACCCTAAGGCAATTAGTTCCTGAAGTAAGTAATGACACCTTGGCCCCGCAAAAGATTTGGCCTGTACCATCAGGTAAGATTACAGATAATCCAAACTTTGCCTATAGAGGAGCCATGTTAGACGTAGCCCGACATTTCTTTAGCGTTGACGATGTAAAAAAATACATTGATCTATTGGCCTATTACAAAATAAACGTACTGCACTTACATCTTAGTGATGATCAAGGGTGGCGCATAGAAATTAAATCATGGCCAAAATTAACCGAAGTTGGTGGGAGCACTGAAGTCGGTGGAGAATCTGGTGGCTTCTACTCCCAAGAAGAGTATAAGGATATTGTGAACTATGCCACAGAACGCTATATGACCATTATTCCTGAAATTGACATGCCAGGCCACACCAATGCGGCATCAGTTTCTTATCCCTTTTTAAATGGCAACGGAAAGAAGCCTGAACTTTACGAAGGTACACATGTAGGATTCAGCACTTTTGACACCCATAAGGATACGGTTTATGCCTTTATTGATGATGTGGTACGGGAGTTATCAGCGATAACCCCCGGACCGTATTTTCATGTTGGCGGTGACGAAAGCCATGTGACCAAAAAGCATGATTACATCTATTTCATCAATAAAGTGGAGAAAATCGTACAGAAACATGGTAAAAAAATGATAGGATGGGACGAAGTGGCGATAGCCGATGTTGATAGTACAACCATTTCACAATGGTGGGCCAGTGAAGAAAATGCAAAAAAAGCGGTGGAAAAAGGTATGAAGGTTATAGTATCCCCGGCAAAAAAAGCCTATTTGGATATGGAATATGACACGCTTTCTAAATTCGGTTTGCATTGGGCCGGTTATATTCCGGTAGATACCGCTTATGTTTGGTCTCCTGAAGATTACGGTATCCCTATAGAGAATATATTAGGGGTAGAAGCACCACTTTGGTCTGAAACCATAAGCAATATTGATGAATTGGAATATTTAGCATTTCCTAGGATTATCGGCTATTCTGAATTAAGTTGGAGCCTTCCTGAAAATAGGAATTGGGATGAGTACAAAGTTCGTCTGGCAGATCAAGCACCTTTTCTTGACCGGATGGACGTGAAATATTATCCTTCCCCTTTAATCGATTGGAAAAAAAGTAAGCATTCGTACGAGGCTATTGAAAAGGACTGAACGAAAAATAACCATAAAAAAAGCCCTGAATTTTTAATTCAGGGCTTTTTTTATTACGAATATTGACTAATTATTCCTCTTCCGAAGCTTCTTCGTTCGCTTCTTTGGAATCGGAGAAATCCGTGATTTTATTTTCGGTCAAAATGTTGTACCACTGAATGATTTTTTTGATATCACTCACATACACGCGATCTTCATCGTAGTTAGGGAGCACTTCAAAAAAGTATTCCTCCAACTTTATTTTTTCTTCTTTATGGCCTACCGATGTTTTACCACCATTTTCCTTTTCCTGAATTTTAAGAAAAACCTCTCGTAGAGGCACTTCTTCCTCCAGCGTATAAATAGCAATTTCAGAAAGGACACTGACACTACTGCGTAAGCTTACGGTAATTCTTTTTCCATCCAACAATGACTCCGCCACAAATCCAGACCTTGTTTGGGTAATCAATTTATACAAACCTGGTTTTCCCGCAACGGATAAAATTTTCTCTAAACCCATAAAATAATTTAAATTTTAAGTCGACAAAGATTATACTTTTCTACTAATTATAAAGGCATTTAACGTCCTTTTTTTGAAGCCGGAAATTTCATGCGGTAGTCTACATTTATCTTTCCTTTGGAAATATTCGTCAATCGACCTTTCAACATTCTTCGCTTTAATGGTGATAATTTATCGGTAAACAGAATTCCTTCAATGTGGTCATATTCATGCTGAATTACCCGTGCCAATAAACCATCGAAGGTTTTTGAATGCTCCTTAAAATCCACATCTAAATAGGTGATTTTTATGGTATCCTTTCGAATCACATCCTCACGCACATCTGGGATACTCAAGCAACCTTCATTAAAAGGCCATTCCTCACCGGTTTCAGTTTCAATATGTGCATTTATGAACACTTGTTTAAAACCCTGTAGCTGCTTTTGCTCAGTTTCCGTTAAATCTTCATCATCTGCAAAAGGTGTGGTATCTACCAAAAATAAGCGAATGGGCAACCCAATTTGAGGGGCCGCTAAACCCACGCCACTGGCGTTGTACATGGTATCCCACATATTGGAAACCAATTCCTTTAAATTAGGATATTCGGCATCAATATCATCTGCAACTTTTCGCAATACGGGGTCTCCGTAGGCTATAATAGGTAAAATCATTTAAAATGTCTTTAAGTAATCTTGTAAAATAATGGTTGCACTAATCTCATCGATCAATGCTTTGTTCCTTCTTTGTTTTTTTTTCATTCCACTATCCAACATGGTTTGAAACGCCATCTTTGAGGTAAAACGCTCGTCGTGCCTTTTGATGGAAATAGCAGGGAATTTTTCTTTTATTTTCTCTATAAAAGGCAGAATATGAACTTCTGATTCAGAAGCTGAATTATCCATTTGCTTAGGCTCCCCTACCACAATCAAATCGACTTTTTCCTTTTGAGTATAGTTAGATAAGTAGGTGAAAAATTCTGTGGTGGGCACCGTAACAAGTCCGAATGCGATCATTTGCATTTCGTCGGTCACCGCCAAACCAATCCGCTTCACCCCATAATCAATTGCAAGAATCCGTCCCAAACTTAATTTTTGGCAAAAATAAAGGATAATTTGTTATATGTGCTTTTGACGACGGTGAATTCCTATACTTCAACTTATATTTGAAAAAATTTTGATGAAAATGACTGAACTGAGAGCACAAATAGAAAAAGCATGGGATAATAGGGAACTTTTAAAAGAATCCGCTACCCAAGATAGTATACGTGAAGTAATCAACTTACTGGACATTGGTAAATTAAGATGTGCAGAGCCTACTTCGAACGGTTGGCAAATCAATGAATGGGTAAAGAAAGCGGTCGTAATGTATTTCCCAATTCAAAAAATGGAAACCTTGGAAGCCGGTATTTTTGAGTACCATGATAAAATGCCTTTGAAGCGAGGCTATGCCGAAAAAGGAATACGGGTCGTACCCAATGCCGTTGCAAGACACGGTGCTTACATTTCATCAGGTACCATTTTAATGCCAAGCTATGTAAACATTGGAGCCTATGTTGATGAAGGAACTATGGTCGATACTTGGGCCACTGTGGGCAGTTGTGCCCAAATTGGCAAGAATGTACATTTAAGTGGTGGGGTTGGTATTGGCGGCGTTTTAGAGCCCTTACAGGCAGCCCCTGTTATCATTGAAGACAACGCCTTTATTGGATCTAGATGTATTGTTGTTGAAGGCGTACGAGTAGAAAAAGAAGCAGTCTTAGGAGCGAATGTGGTTCTTACGGGTTCAACCAAAATAATAGATGTTACAGGCGAGACCCCAGTAGAGCGAAAAGGATTGGTTCCAGCCCGTTCTGTGGTCATTCCTGGTAGTTATACCAAAAAATTCCCGGCAGGTGAGTATAATGTGCCTTGCGCATTGATCATTGGTACGCGGAAAGAAAGTACCAATAAAAAAACCTCGTTAAATGACGCACTTAGGGAGTATGATGTAGCGGTATAAAAAGTTATACTAATTTCATCACTTTTTGAAGTGCATGAGATAGATAATAGCCCGAAGCCACCTTTAACTTTATCTTTTCGACGTTGGAAACCATTTTGGTATAATCCGAAGGATTAAGGTTTTTCAGGGTCGCATCTAATTCATCCAAGGAATTTAGGGTAATCCCTATTTGCTCTCTTTCTATGAATGTTGCCACCGCCGCCTTTTTCCAAATAATTACTGGTAATCCGCACAAAAGATATAAAGATGTTTTGTGCGGATTATTATATAAAAGATAATTGCCAAAATCCCCAGAACAAGCATCCAATGCATTTCCATTCCATATTAATCCAAAAGAACCTTCTATTTGATCGATAACCTCATCAGGAGAGAAAACTCCCTGGTAGTTTAAAATAGAATTATCATTCTTAATTTCTGAAGCATTGAATCCATTACCATATAATTTTAAGGTATAACTTGAGGGATGAAGTTCATCCATACTATATAAAAATTCACTTTTTTCCTTTCCTAAACCTCCAGCGAAAACAATATCATAAGGATTATCTAAAGTTGCATGCTTTTTACTTTCATGTAAATAATCAAACAATTCTAAGCTTACCAATTGTGCTGTGCATCCATTCTCTTTAAACCACTTTATCATGGAATCATTATGCAGAATAAGAAAATCGGCTCTATTGAATTTTGCCATCTCACCCTTTAAGTCGGATGATTTTCCCATCAAATATTTTACATCATGAATAATAATGATGAGTTTGCATTTTTTGAAGGCCACAATTGTTGTAATATAACCAAAGAACTTGCTCAATGGATATTGCATACAGAACACTGAATTCCGAGGAAGGGAAAAAAGTCCCTTTGTAATTCCAAAAAAGCTGATAATCGCCCCAATTGCAGAACTCGAATGATTAGTTTGCTTGAATCCGAGATTTATAAAACCATTCTTTTCCATGATACTCTCACAATCCATTTTAGGTTTTGATGCGGCATTCTTGGAAAATTTATAGTTGCGGGAAATGAAATAATAATGTTCTGAGTTCATAGAGTTCAATCAAAAATACTATTGGCTTACAAGTGTAAGATTCTTCCACAACAAAATTAATAAGATGGTGAAAAAAAATGTGAATTTGTTAAGAGTTGACCATTAGAAATTGTCAAACCGTATCTTTGAAAATAAAAGTTGAAAAATGAAAACAGGCAACAACTATGATTTTCTTATTGTAGGTGCAGGACTTTATGGTGCTGTCTTTGCACATGAAGCAAAAAAAAGAGGAAAGACCTGTTTGATGATTGATAAAAGAGAGCATATTGGAGGTAATACATTTTGTAAAAAAATAGAAGATATAAACGTTCACGTATACGGTGCCCATATATTTCACACCAATGACAAAAAAATTTGGGACTACGTCAATGATTTTGTTCCCTTTAATAGATATATCAATTCACCCGTAGCAAATTATAAAGGTTCTTTATATAATTTACCTTTTAATATGAATACTTTCTATCAACTATGGAATGTCAAAACACCTGTTGAGGCGAAAAGAATTATTGAGGAACAAAGCAAAAAACATCAAACCAAAAAGCCTCAAAACTTAGAGGAGCAAGCACTTTCGTTGGTAGGTGAAGATATTTATTATAAACTGATTAAAGGCTATACCGAAAAACAATGGGGGAGAAAAGCTACCGATCTACCCTCCTTCATTATCAAAAGATTGCCCTTGCGTTTCACATTCGACAATAATTATTTTAACGATAATTACCAGGGAATTCCCATAGGCGGATATAACGAGCTAACCGGTAGCCTCTTGGAAGGAATAGATGTTCAATTGGGCGTTAACTATTTTAAGGACAAGGAAAAGTTGGAACAATTAGCCCGTAAAACAGTATTCACTGGAAAAATTGATGAGTTTTATAATTATGAATTCGGGAAATTAGAATACCGCGGACTTCGTTTTGACCACGAGACTTTGAACCTAGAGAATTACCAAGGTAATGCAGTAGTTAATTATACCGAAGCCGAAATTCCCTATACCCGAATTTTAGAGCACAAGCATTTTGAATTTGGTCAACAGAAAAAAACAGTCATTACAAGAGAATATCCATTGGAGGCTTCTTCAGAATTAGAACCCTACTACCCTATTAATGATGAAAAGAACAATTCCATGTTTTTGAAATATAAAAAAAAGGCAGATACCGATTCTATAATATTTGGCGGAAGACTTGCGGAATATAAATATTATGATATGCACCAGGTAATTGGGGCGGCCATGGCAAAAACTAAAAATATTCTTGGTTCTTAGACGCAACCTTTAGCTAATTTCGCCTCTTAATTGCAGTTCATTAGTTTTATGTTAGAATTTTAAAATTGTAAGAATTTTACTCTGATATACAATTTTTTAATCTCTTTTTTGTTATAACTTTGTTAACTCCCAATTAGAGTTAACCTATCAAATTGGATTATATGAGTACCAAAAAAGAAAAACTTACCGCCTTAATTATTACGTATAATGAAATAGGATACATTGAAAAATGTGTCGATTCCATTTCCTTTGCCGATGAAATTATTGTGGTTGATTCTTTCAGTACAGACGGCACATACGAATTTCTGAAAAACCATGCTAAGGTTAAAGTAATCCAAAATCCATTTGAAAACTTTACGGCACAAAAATCTTTTGCGTTAAAACAAGCTAAAAATGATTGGGTATTATTTTTAGATGCCGATGAAATTGTTACCCGTACCTTACAGCAAGAAATTGAAGAAACCTTGGCCAGTAATACTACTATTTCGGCATTTTGGTTTTACCGCCAGTTCATGTTCAAAAATGAAAAATTGAACTTTAGCGGTTGGCAAACCGATAAAAACTATCGACTTTTCAGAAAGAGTAAAGCAAAGTTTTCTGATTGTAAAATTGTTCACGAAACCTTAGATGTAGATGGCACTTCGGGAATTTTAAGAGAGAAGCTTATTCATTATTGTTACAAAAATTACGAAGACTATAAAGATAAAATGTGCAAATATGGCAGATTAAAGGCCGTTGAATCATTTTACAAGGAGAAAAAGTATAGTTACGTAATGATGGTATTAAAAACCGGCTGGAAGTTTTTCAACCATTACATTCTTAGACTTGGAATTTTGGATGGGAAAAAAGGTTTTATTATATGCTACTTAAATTCCTTAGGTGTTTTAGAACGTTATAAAGAACTTAAATCTTTAGAGCAGAAGAATGAACTTGCCTATTATTTGGTAATGCCATAATAAGTCCAAACCCTTTTTTCCTTTTTAGTGGTATTTCGAATGCCCACATTTTTTGCAATAGATTCAGGAGTCTTATATCCTCTTTTATGATCTAAGTGAACACAAACGGCACTATATCGCAACTGCTTGGACTTAATTCCAAAATTAAAAAGTCGCTCTCCCAACTCTCTATCCTGACCCCCATATTGCATACGCTCATCAAAGCCGTTTACATTTTCAATATCCTTCTTCCAACCCGAAGAGTTATGACCGTTCCAACTTGCATTGGTAGGGGTAACCCAGTTTAGGAGTTTCGAAATCAAGCCATTGGCTGTAAGTTTGTTGTTTTTAAAAGTTTTTGGAATTCCCTTTTCCTTAAGCCAATGAATATTAAAGCATTTTTGCTTTTCGATATCCTCTAGCGTAATTAGCTTGGATATGTTCATGGGTAGCATATAATAACCCCCAGAGATAAAATAACCTTTTTCTTTATTTATATAATGTACTTGAACAAAATCTTCCCTTGGAATACAGTCCCCATCCGTCATAATGATATATTCGGCTGAACAAGCCATTACAGCCTTATTCAATATCCTTGATTTTTGAAAACCTTCATCTTCCTGCCATACATGAATAATAGGATAATGAACTTTCATGGAAATTTCCTCAATCAGATCTTTGGTAGCTTCTCGCGAACCGTCGTCGGCAATCACAACCTCAAAATCTTTAAAAATCTGCTTTTCAAAACCCCATAGCACTTTTTCTAACCATTCTTCGGCATTGTAGGTACTAATGATTACACTTATCTTAGGTTTCTCCATTGTGTTCTTCAAATATCGGCAAAAATATAAAAGTCTTATCTATCTTTGGATGTCAAAAGACAGTCAATATTAATCGGCTTATTTTTAAAAAGACAAATAACAGCATTGTAAGATGAAGTTGAAAGAAATTCCAATATCTATTTATACTTCGCTCAAACTTTCTAAACTTTCAAATGAAGTTTTAAAAAACAAAACAAAGGATGAAATTCCTGTTATCGTTTCATTGACTTCAATTCCAACAAGATTACCAACATTACATCTAACTATTAAAAGTATATTAAACCAAGAGGTTCGACCTAAAGCAATTATTTTATGGCTACATCATTCCCTTGAAAATAAAATTCCAAAAAAATTAGAGAGATTGGAAGATGATTTATTTCATATTAAATATTCAGATTTAACATGTTCCCATAGAAAACTTATCCACACGATAGAGCTATATCCAAATGACAATATCATAACGTGCGATGATGATATGATGTATCATCCAAATTGGCTTAGACTTTTGTACCTCGAACATTTAGAACATCCGAAAAGTATCATCGGAAATCAAACGAGATATATTCAATATTCAAAAACTGGCGAGGTATTACCTTATAAGGAATGGGTCTACACAAATGAGAATTCGTTCAACCCAAATGCAGTAATTGCTATTGGCGCCGAGGGTATTTTATATCCTCCCTATGTACTTTCAGATAAAACTACCGATTCTGACTTGTTTTTAAAATTGACTCCAAAAGCCGACGACTTATGGTTTAAGGGAATGGCGATACTAAAAGGAACTATTGTAATTTCAGCTAAAAAAAGAGCAAAAACACCAATACCAATAATTGGTTCCCAAAAAAAATCGCTGAAAAAGCAGAATATTTCAGGAGATGAAAACAGAAATCAGTGGGTAGCTTTGACAGAATATTTTAATATCGAAACCGAAATCTTTCTATAATTATTAGTAATGACAGACGAGATCAACAAATGCGTAGAAATCCTAGAAAACGGCGGACTCATTCTCTACCCCACCGATACGGTTTGGGGTATAGGATGCGATGCCACCAATGAATTGGCGGTGAAGAAAGTTTTTGATTTAAAACAACGCGATGACAGCAAAGCATTAATATGTTTAGTCGCTAATGATGCCATGCTTGAAAGACATGTTGAAAAAGTACCTGAAATCGCTTATGATTTAATGGACCTCTCCACTAAACCTATCACTATAATTTACGATAAACCGAACGGAGTCGCTAAAAACTTGATAGCCGAGGACAATACCTTGGCACTCCGTGTAGCGTCCGATAAATTTTGTAAATATCTCATCGGTAAATTCAAAAGACCTATTGTTTCTACCTCCGCAAATATTTCAGGCACACCTACCCCTAAAAGTTTCAAAAATATAGACAAAGCCATTTTATCAGGTGTAGACTATGTGGTAAATTTGCACCAAGACAAACAGAATGAATCCGCATCCTCCATTATTAGATTGGGCAATGATGGTACCGTGAAGATCATTCGAGAATAAAACCATGCAGAAGAGCTATAAAAACGCTTTAACCAATCCAATTTTTAAGATTATTTCAGAAGCTGCCGAAGAACTTTCGATAGATTGTTATGTGATCGGTGGTTTTGTGCGCGACTTTTTTTTAGATAGAAATACTCCAAAAGATATTGATGTCGTTGCTATTGGTAGTGGAATAGCTCTGGCCGAAAAGGTAGCTTCAAAGTTAAGCGCTAAACCACAAGTTTCCGTTTTTAAGAATTTTGGAACGGCCATGATTCAGAATGATGGTATGGAACTTGAATTCGTTGGCGCCCGTAAAGAAAGTTATCAACGTAACAGCCGTAAACCCATTGTTGAAGATGGCACCTTAGAAGATGACCAAAAACGAAGGGACTTTACCATTAATGCCTTAGCACTTTCTTTGAATACATCAGATTACGGATCGCTACTGGATCCCTTCGAAGGAATTACCGACTTGGAAAATAAAATCCTTAAGACTCCTTTAGAACCAGACATTACCTATTCTGACGACCCCTTGCGCATGATGCGTGCCATTCGATTTGCGACTCAGTTAGATTTTCAAATTGCCCTACCTTCGTTACAGGCCATTACCGAAAATAAGGAACGCTTAAGAATCGTTTCCAACGAACGTATTATGGATGAGTTCCATAAAATTATGCTTTGCCAAAAACCTTCGAAAGGATTGTCACTCTTACATAAAGTCGGACTTTTGGAGCTTATACTCCCAGAACTAACTGCATTACAAGGCATTGAAGAGATTGAAGGGCAAAAGCATAAAGATAACTTTTGGCATACGTTAGAGGTCGTTGACAACATTTCTGAGGCTACGGACGACCTTTGGTTGCGTTGGGCAGCTTTATTACATGATATTGGCAAAGCACCTACGAAAAGATTTCATAAAAAAATAGGATGGACGTTTCACGGCCATGAGTTCGTCGGTTCTAAAATGGTCCTTAAATTATTCAAACGCTTACGGTTGCCTTTGAACGATAAAATGAAGTTTGTACAGAAAATGGTATTGATGAGTTCAAGACCGATTATTTTGTCAGAGGATTTTGTCACCGATTCAGCGGTCAGGAGACTAATTTTTGAAGCTGGAGACAAAGTAGAGGATTTAATGACCTTGTGCGAAGCGGATATCACCACGAAAAATCCTAAAAAGCGACGTAAATATCACCAAAATTTTAAACTGGTTCGTCAAAAAATTGAAGAAGTAGAGGAGCGGGACCACATCAGAAATTTTCAACCCCCGATCAGTGGAGAAGAAATTATGGAAATCTTTTCATTAAAACCATCCAGAGAAATAGGTGTGATTAAAGAAGCGATCAAAGAAGCTATTTTAGAAGGCGAAATACCCAACGAGTATGGTGCTGCCAAGGAATTTATGTATCTTAAAGGAAAAGAATTAGGACTAAAAACCGTTAAATAGTATGGATATCCGGTTTAGAAAAATTGCCAAACTATCTTTGATTTTAGTTTATTTGGTTATCGTGGCAGGTGCCGTAGTGAGAATGACCGGAAGTGGCATGGGTTGTCCGGATTGGCCAAAATGCTTTGGCTATTACATACCTCCTACAGAGCAAAGCGAATTGGAATGGGCCGCTGATAGATACTTCAAAAAAGGTCAGGTAATTATTAAGAACGAAACCTTACAAATATCGAAAGAATCATTTACGACCGGAAGCACTTTCAACCCCGGCAATTGGGAACCCTACACAAAGCATGATTATGCAGTGTTTAACCCGTGGCACACTTGGATAGAATACATCAATAGACTCTTCGGTGCCTTAGCCGGACTGGTAACCCTTATACTTGCAATAACCTCCTTTAAATATTGGGAAAAGAAAAAACGTATTCCCCTATTAGCATGTCTAGTGGTCATCGGTATGGTTTTTCAAGCTTGGTTAGGTGCAACGGTTGTCTATTCCGTTTTAGAACCTGTAAAGATCACATTGCACATGTTTATGGCCCTCGTCATCGTTGCAATATTACTCTACATTATTTATTTTGTCAATGAAGAGGACAAGTTAATCAGGTTTGATAGGCCGACCCTTAACATAGCCATTCTGGCGCTCGGCTTAACCCTTACCCAAATCATTATTGGCACACAGGTAAGGCAATACATTGATGAACAAGTAGACATTTTTGGTTATGATTCTAAAAGTGAGTGGCTACGAGACCCTTTACTCTTATTCTATATTCATAGGTCATTTTCCATTTTGGTTTTGGTGATCAATTCATTATTGGCCTACAGGATTACCAAGCTGAATCTTGGACATGTAAAAATATTCTGGGTATTGTTTTTACTTTGTGTTGAAATAATAACAGGAATGGCCATGTACTATTTACATTTTCCATTTGCGAGCCAACCGCTGCACCTTGTTTTGGCAACCTTTCTTTTCGGAGTGCAATTCTACATTGTTTTAGATGCATTAAAGACCAGAAAAAATATCAAAACTTCGTAACTTTGCCCTCCCGCAAAAAATACGTGATGATCTATAAAATCCGAATAATTTTAGATGCAGAGGAGGATATTTTCAGAGATTTGGAAATAGAAGCCCACAATTCGTTAGAAGACTTTCATAATGCCATAACGCAGGCTTTCGGTTTTTTAGGAAATGAAATGGCATCTTTTTACACATGTAATGATGAATGGCAACAAGATGAAGAAATTGCACTTTTTGACATGAGTGATTCCGGTTCGGACGTTCGCCTAATGAACGAAACTTTTTTAGAGGATATTCTATCGGAAGAAAGTCCGAAATTAATTTATGTCTATGATTTTTTAAGCATGTGGACCTTTTTTGTGGAGCTGGCCGATATTGAAGAAAAAGAGGACGGACGCTCCTACCCCAACGTACTTTTTTCATTTGGCGAAATACCTGAAACACCCCCAGAACGTAGTTTTGAAGCTGAAAACAGTGCTTTCGATTTCGATGATACCTTTGAAAATTATGACGACCTGGATTTCGATGAAAATTGGAACTAGTTCGTAGAATAGCTTTTCTTTCGGTGTAAATGAATTTTACAAAAAATTAATCAACTTAAAATATCCATAGACCATGATCAACTTATATGCGACCCAAATCGAAAGTATTTCCATTCATAGAGTTGGTAACAAAAATAAAAATGAAGGTATTTTTCTTTCCGAAGAACCTTTTAACCTTAATGATGAAACAACCGGTCTATTAAAAGAATATTTCTTCAAACCTTTTCGTGAAAAAGAAGAGAATTATTTTAAAATGACCGATGAGGTCGATGTTGAATTCAACGAATTACATAAGATTGTAAGTGAGGTTTTTGCAGACACATCAAAAGCGCATATAGGTTCGAAAAAAATCGCCTCCTTACTTTTTGAGCAATCCAATCACCCCCACATTAAAAGCGGAGAGGTTTACGTAGCCTATCTTACCGGATTATTGTTGGACAATAACAAGGTAGACGCCATCGGTATTTTCAAAAGTGAATTAAAACATGATTTTATTCAGTTTGAAGAAAAAGGAAGCAATTTAGATATTGTAATACAACAGGGCATCAATATCAATAAATTGGATAAAGGTTGCTTGATTTTCAATGTCGATAAGGAAGAAGGGTATAAAGTATTGTCGGTTGACAGTAACAAATACGACACAAAATATTGGTTGGAAAATTTCTTAGGGGTGGATCCTTTATCCGATGATAACTTCAAGACAAAAAACTACCTCAAATTCTGTCAGAATTTTGCCAAGGATGTGGTTTTACCTGCCGAAGACAAACAACAAGAGGTATTGTTCATGAATAGAGCGGTGAACCATTTTGCAAAGAACGATTCTTTTGAAGAAACCAACTTCCTCAATGAGGTGATGGAAAATCCTGAACTTATTCCTGAGTTCAAACATTACAAAGTTGAGAAAGGACCCAAATACAGTATTGAAGACGTTTCCAATTTCGATATTGCCAATAAAGCAGTTTCCGATGCCCGAAAAAAAATCAAGAACGTTATTAATTTGGATACCAATATTCAAATAAAACTGGATTTCATTAATCCTGAATCTGCAGAAAAATTCGTTGAAAAAGGTTGGGACGAAGAACGCCAAATGTACTATTACTTAGTCTATTTCAATAAGGAACAAAAAAGCTAGGGTTTAGTTGATGGTTGATGGTTGATGGTTGATGGTTGATGGTTGATGGTTGATGGTTGATGGTTGATGGTTGATGGTTGATGGTTGATGGTAAAATACCAAAATCGAGTAATGACTTTGGCCACTACCTATACTTATTCCAATATTATTGAATTTTAATATTGTTCTCCATTATCTGTTTCATGCTTACATCCTCGTAATTACGACGTACAAAGTTCAGGGCCAGATCCAAAACCTCGCCCATGGTCTTGCAATTCTTAAAATTGATATCCATGGTCAATTCTTCAATCTGGTCCCGTAAAAGCTTAATGTTCTCATCCGTAGATATGGTATCGTTTTTACAGATGGCCCTCAGTTTTTTTATCCGATTTCCAGAACTTAAGATACGTTTAGCAACCATAGAACGTTCTTCCAATTTATATTGGTCAACAGAATCCCTTCTTAATTTATTGCGCACCAATTCAACCATTTGATAGTTTTCTTTAAAAAATTGTGGCCGGTACACCTTTAATTTTCCCTCATAACATTGCTGGTCAAAATCTATTGCCCTTATTTTGTAGACCACGTGATCAAAATCATGGGTAGGCACTATTACATAATTGTAAGAGCGCATATCACCTAAAAGTCGGATCATGCATCGTTCATTAAATTTTACGAATTCCTTCGCCAATTGGGCCTTTTCGGGTTCGTTACATTTGGGAAGCATGTTCTTGATGAATTCATCTCCGGGAATTCCGGCAATATGCTCCTCGATCAACGTATCCTTATATACTAAAAAGTTCAGGTTATAAGGTGACAACATATGCTCCAGTTCAAGTCCGTAGATACGAGAGGCATCGGTTTTTTTAATATAAAAATAGGTGAAGTTATCGTTCAGTATATTGCGAATCTTGATCCTAAAAGGCTTAGAATTACCGAACGTGCAAAAATCGACGGCGTCAACATTTAAATATTGGTGAATGTTATTACTTCCGTCAGAATGTAAAATAGAATACACCTTCTTTAAACTGTCGTCTATTTCCTTTCTATCAAACTCGGAATAATAAACCCTTATCCATAAGGTGTCCTCATCGTCATGATCATACACTACGACCGAGCCAGAAAAACGTAAAAGATCATCATAAAAAATAGGAATCTCAATTTTACGACTGTAATGCTCCAAATAACCATCCAACGCTTCACTTACTGGATAAGCGGGTTTCTTTCTCGACATTAATCGTTCTTCTGACATAGCTTTTATTTATTAAGGGCAAAATAGTGTTTTTATAGCTTTAATTTCACTTCTAAAGATCAAAAAACACAGTTCTTCAAAAAAATCAAAACGCCTTCATTCTCCATAAAACCCACGAACTCCATAGCCCATTTCTCCAAAAATCGAGCCCTCATCAACATAATGTGGATTTGACAACACTGAATTATGGCGTTGGCAAGGAAATCTCCTTTTTGCTTCACTTTATTCAGCATGAGTAGTTTATTAATCGAAAATCAGCATTTCTAGGCCTATGTGTAAGATTATGTAGTCAATCTAAAAAGGCACAATTGAGCAATTTGTATTATCTACTATTGAAAAAGGGAAAGAACGATGTGACTGAATAACCAGGTGCCTACCATCTACCTCTCTGATATTATGCCATCAACAGGTATCACCACCTACAGAAAAAGCTAGAATTTGTACAAAATTTTGATTATACAGCTAAATCGAGATCATAAATCAATGCGTTTTTGTAACAAATACACGATTAACTCGTCAAGTAAGTGCAATCAAAAAACAACTAAGCTTGAGTACAATTCTGTCCGTAAACCACCTTACCAAAAAATTTGGTTACCTCACCGCCGTAAAAGACTTATCCTTTACCATTGAAAAAGGCAATGTTTATGGAATTTTAGGGCCTAATGGAAGTGGCAAGTCCACTACTTTAGGTATTGTTTTGAATGTAGTTAATAAAACCAGCGGTACGTTTTCATGGTTCAATGGAACCGAATCTACCCACCAAGCTTTAAAAAAAGTAGGGGCAATCATTGAACGTCCCAATTTCTACCCCTACATGACCGCTTTACAAAACTTGAGGCTAGTCTGTAAAATAAAAGGTGTGGGCGAGGAAAAGATTGAAGAAAAATTGGAATTGGTAGGACTTCTCGACAGAAAGAACAGCAAGTTTAAGACTTATTCTTTAGGCATGAAACAACGCTTAGCCATTGCCTCTGCCCTATTGAACGATCCAGAAATATTGATTTTAGACGAACCGACCAACGGCCTAGATCCTCAAGGTATTCACCAAATTCGCCAAATCATTAAAACAATTGCGGCTCAGGGCACCACAATATTATTGGCCTCCCATTTGTTAGACGAAGTGGAAAAGGTTTGCAGCCATGTGGTAATTCTTAGAAAAGGAGAAAAATTATATGCCGGACGGGTCGATAGCCTTCAAGCCAGTTTTGGTTTTTTCGAATTGAAAACCGATGACATGAATACCTTGGTCAACTACTTAAAAGCAAATAAACACTTCGGAGAGTTGAAACAGGAAAATGATATGCTAACCGCGTTCCTCACTTCTGAACTTGATGCCAAAAGCCTTAACAAATTGCTATTTGAAAATGGAATTATTGTTTCACACCTTGTAAAAAGAAAAGAAAGCCTTGAGGAGCAGTTCTTGGAACTTACCAAAAATGCAACCAACTAAAAACGCCAAGAATGAAACGATTACTACAAATAGAATTCATTAAACTATGGAACAATAGGGCCAGTAAGGTGTTGATTATATCCTATTTCGTCCTTTTAACTTCCATAGCTTTAGTTGCCGCCATAAAATTTGATATCGGTCCAGTAAAATTTCATTTGGCCGATCAGGGTATTTTTAATTTCCCCTATATCTGGCACTTTAACACCTTTATTACAGCATTCTTTAAATTGTTCTTAGCAATAGTCATTGTATCGATGATGTCTAACGAATACAGTAACAAGACAATAAAACAAAACTTAATTGACGGACTCTCAAAAAAAGAATTCATACTCTCAAAATTCCTTACAGTTATCTCATTTTCAATAATTTCCACACTGTTCGTATTTGTAGTTTCGTTGATATTAGGTATTATATATTCAGATTTCAATGAACTGTCCATCATTTTTACAGATTTAGAATTTTTACTGGCTTTTTTTGTGAAGCTAATGGGGTTCTTTTCGTTCTGTCTATTTTTAGGGATACTGGTTAAAAGATCTGCTTTCGCATTGGGATTTTTAATTCTTTGGCAAATTTTGGAGGGTATTGTAAGAGGTATAATACGATGGAAGTTATTTGATAGTGACACAACCGATGCCATCATGGGCTTTTTTCCCTTACAGTCCATGTTCAATCTTATAGGAGAACCATTTACCCGATTGGGTGCGGTACAATCGATGGCCAGTCAAATAGGTGAAAAATTTGAATTGGACTACCATATGCATTGGTATCAAATTCTCATTGTTTTGACATGGACTGCCATATTTATTTACTGCTCCTATATAATCTTAAAAAAACGCGATCTTTAATACAATAGATAGATTTACGTTACATCCTCTTTAAAGGTTTTTCAAGGGCTTTTTCAGGAAATGTTGGCAAAATTAGCATACGCAACCAGCATTGACACAGCACAACCATTAAGAAAGGCTCCCAATTAGGGATTTGATTAAATAGAGAAAGTCAGGTTACCACGTCATTTTACAAAATGATATCAACTAGGAACCTAACCTAAACCTCACAATATTACAAAGCCAAGATGCTGTCAGAAGTTTTGACTGTATTTTACTAAAAAGAACAATAGTAAATCACTAAAAGCAACCCTTAATAACCTATCTTAAACTAGTTTAAAATTATCCTTAAATCCTCAATCTAACTGAATAAGTAGAGGTTTCTGATTTTTCATTAAAAAGGTGTTAGAATACCTATATCTATTCGTCTAATAAAGCTGTCAACTTTTGTATTTTTATATATTGACTAACCTGCTAGCTTTAGGGTCATGCCTTTTTTTTAAAGCTATCGGGTGCTTTCTCAAAAAACCGAAGTAATTGGTTTATTTACTTCCAAAATAAATTTAGCGCACATGAAGTTCAAAGTAGTATCAGCATTTAAACCAACGGGAGACCAACCTAACGCCATAAATCAATTGGTAAAAGGGCTTAATGAAAATGAAAAGTACCAGACGCTTTTAGGGGTAACGGGTTCGGGAAAGACCTTTACCGTGGCTAATGTTATTGAAAAAGTACAGAAACCTACTTTGGTATTGGCACACAACAAAACCTTGGCCGCTCAATTGTATTCTGAATTCAAGCAATTCTTCCCAGAAAATGCCGTGGAGTACTTTGTTTCTTATTATGATTATTATCAACCAGAAGCATACATTCCTACAAGTGGAGTCTATATCGAAAAGGATTTGTCGATTAACGAGGATATTGAAAAACTTAGACTAAGCGCTACATCGTCGCTTCTTTCAGGAAGAAGGGATGTCATTGTTATTGCTTCGGTTTCTTGTTTGTACGGTATCGGGAATCCTATAGAGTTTCAAAAGAATGTGATTTCCATCAAAAAAGACCAGGTCATTGCTCGCACAAAGTTGATGCATCAGCTGGTGCAATCGCTCTATTCACGCACAATGGCCGATTTCAGAAATGGTAATTTCAGGGTAAAAGGAGACGTTGTAGATGTATTTCCCAGTTACGCGGATCATGCCTTCAGAATTCATTTTTTCGGGGATGAAATTGAAGAAATCGAAGCCTTTGACCCCTTTAACAATACTATTCTTGAAGTCTATGAAACACTGAACATTTATCCGGCCAATATGTTCGTTACTTCCCAAGATGTATTGCAAAATGCCATCCATCAAATTCAGGATGATCTTGTGAAGCAGATCGACTACTTCAAAGAGATCGCTAAACCACTTGAAGCGAAACGGCTTGAAGAACGTACCAATTTCGATTTGGAAATGATTCGTGAATTAGGTTATTGTTCAGGTATTGAGAATTACTCTCGGTATTTGGATGGACGCGAACCCGGTACAAGGCCTTTCTGTTTATTAGATTACTTTCCTGATGATTATTTAATGGTCATCGACGAGAGCCATGTGACCATACCTCAGGTTCATGCGATGTATGGCGGTGACCGTTCTCGGAAAGTCAATCTTGTAGAATACGGTTTCCGTCTTCCGGCCGCAATGGACAATAGACCTTTAAAATTCGAAGAGTTCGAAGCTTTACAAAATCAAGTTCTATACGTAAGTGCCACTCCCGCAGATTACGAATTACAATTAAGTCAGGGCGTATATGTTGAACAGGTCATCAGGCCCACAGGACTTCTTGACCCCATAATCGAAATACGACCAAGTTTAAATCAAATTGATGATTTGGTGGAAGAAATTCAACAGCGCACAGAAAAAGACGAACGTACTTTGGTGACTACGTTAACCAAACGCATGGCAGAAGAATTAGCAAAATACCTGGATAGAATTAATGTACGCTGTAGATATATCCATAGTGATGTTGAAACTTTGGAGCGGGTTGAAATCATGCAAGATCTTCGAAAAGGAATTTTCGATGTACTCATTGGGGTCAATTTATTACGCGAAGGTTTGGACCTTCCCGAAGTATCTTTAGTTGCAATTTTAGATGCGGATAAAGAAGGTTTTTTACGCAGTAATAGATCTTTGACACAGACTGTTGGTAGAGCGGCACGGCATCTAAACGGCAAGGCAATCATGTATGCTGATAAGATAACCGATAGCATGCAAAAAACGATTGACGAAACAAATTACAGACGTGAAAAACAGATAAAATATAACACCGATAATAATAAAATTCCAATGGCTCTGAACAAAAGTTTGGACAACGTTTTATCCAAAAATTCGGTCTCTACGTATCACTACCAAAAAGAGGAATTACGGGCCGCCGAACCGGACATGGATTACTTGACAAAAGAGCAAATTGAAAAGATGGTAAAGGAGAAAAGAAAGGCTATGGAAAAGGCTGCAAAAGAACTGGATTTTATGCAAGCCGCTAAGCTACGAGATGAAATAAAAGCACTCCAAGGACAGGATTAATGCGGGTTTTTATAGATGAAATATAAAAATTTAATAATATTAATCAATGCTTTAGTTAATAAATCCTAAAATTTTGGATAGTAAATACTTATCCAATATTTTTAGATAAGTCTAAAATAATTATAAATACCTCATTACAGAAAAATATGCTAATTTTAAAGCTTGCCCTAGCAAGTTTTAAAAATACTTTAATTAGCGTTGGACAAACAACTCCGAACATCGATTTAAAATCCTTCCCGGATCAAAAACTCAAGGAAGCCATTACGAATTTACACCATTTTTTAACGTTACAAAATGATGGTCATTTTCAAGAACCAATTGAAAAAAACAAACAATTGTGCAATCGAATTTTTACCAAATTAAACTTCAGAACACGGACACTAAAAACAGAGGGAGACACCCTACTCTTTGCTGAAAAAATATATCACAAAAACAGGAAGAGTATTCTGTTTTATGTGCAGGTCGATGGTCGGCCCGTAGACACTTCTGCATGGTCGCAACCGGACCCTGTCGAACCCGTTTTAATGGAATTTAAAAATTAGGGATTAAAGTCCTATAAATTTCAATTTCATCCAAAATAACTTAGATGATGATTGGAGGTTTTTTGCACGTTCCTCATCAGATTCTAAAGGCCCGGCAATGTCCTTGATTTCAGCTTTACAACTTTTGCAAACCAACACTATAAAAACGGAATTCAACATTAAGGCAATCATGTATTTTCAAAAGTAATTAGGCTTATCCGATTTACCCAAGGCCGTTTTGGAACATAAAGAACTTTTAGATGCCGAAATGCTTTCTATCATGGACGGAATACACCGTCTTTCAAACCTACTCACTCTCGTATGGAGCTAGTGGAATCGCGACCACGACGTTTACGATTTTCGGCCCTATGGAAAATCTAAGGTCAGAAAACTATAGAGAAGCCACCATATCTTGTTTAGCTATCCTCACCGGGCCGCTACCATAAAAAAGTGCTTTGATTTCTCAAAGCACTTTCTTACTAAACAACTCTAACCAACTTAAAAAAACTCAATTCTTACTTTCATTTTTACTAACCTTAAGCCAATTCAATGGTTCTTTTGGGCTTTGGTAATGCTTCTTCTTTTTTAGGAAGATTGAATTTTAAAATCCCATTTTCATAAGATGCTTCAACCTTATCAGTAGCAACTGTTTCAGGAAGTGTAAACGACCTTTTAAAAGAAGTAAGGGTAAACTCTCTACGTGTAAAGTTTTCTTCGGACACCTCCTTGTTCTCTTCTTTCTCGGAAGAAATCGTTAATACGGCATCGTCGATTTCTATCATAAAATCTTCTTTTGCCCTTCCTGGTACAAAAAGCTCCAATTCAAAATCCTTTTCGCCCTCTTTAATGTTCACTGCTGGCATAGCAGTTCGTACATTCTGTGTTCCACCAAACCAATCTGGTCTAAAAATTTCATTCATTAAAGCTGGAAACAACACTTCATTTCTTTTTACTAAGCTCATAATCGTATATTTTAATTAATATTATTTTTTATTTGTTAAATAGAAGGCAAACCTCGTACCGATTAGAAACAAGCGTCATTATGACAGTTTTTCACCCGACAGGTATGACTTTTAGTCACTTTTAAAGTATTAAAAATATATTTTGGTTCGGGGATCAAGATTTATTGTCCGCCTTGACTAGATTTACCCATCAATCGTTCATATGAATAGAATTAAGAATATTTTACATCTAATAAAAAGCAAGATTGCATTCTACCCTAGCTTAATAGCGCTATTTGGTGTATTTCTAGCCTTTTTTATGATTTATCTAGAAAAAGTAGATATATCAGCTTATTTAATGGATGTTGCCCCTGGCCTCGTCATCAACAATACAGATACGGCCAAAACACTTTTAAGTACGTTGATCGGGGGTCTTATTTCATTAATGGTCTTCAGCTTTTCTATGGTAATGGTGTTATTGAATCAAGCATCCAGTAATTTTTCACCTAGGGTATTGCCGGGCATTATATCGGACCAGAAGCACCAAATCGTGCTCGGCCAATATATCGCCACCATCCTTTATAATATTTTCATACTAGTTTCTATCGAGCCGACCGAAACTTCTTATCAAACACCAGGGTTTTCAGTGCTGATCGGTATTATTTTGACGGTACTTTGTTTGGCTTCGTTCATCTATTTTATTCATCATATTTCACAAGCAATTCAAGTAGGAAACATTTTGACCAATATTCACAAAAGGACTAAGTCTGAACTAGAAAAAATCATAACAGGACAGCAGGATAAATCGTTCAATTTTCCAGAGCCGGAAAATTGGGAAGGATACACCCTTAGTAAATCTGGGTATTTTTATGGAATCCTTAAAGAGGACCTTATGAAAATTTGCAAAGAGCATGAAATGAAGCTCGTCATAAAATTATTCAAAGGCCAATTTATACTAGATGAAACCGTAGGCATTTTATCGGAACGACCGCTATCCGAAAAATTATTGAATAAAATTATGAACACTTTACTTTTCAGCGAAGAAGAGTTGGTAGGGGAAAATTACATTTATGGGTTTAGACAAATATCGGAAATTGGAATAAAGGCAATGTCACCGGGCATCAATGACCCTGGAACCGCACTGAATACTATTGACTATCTCACCTCGTTATTCCTGATATTAATGAAAAAGCCTGAATATGACTACCTCAGCGACAAAAAGGAGAATAATTGGGCACGGGTCAATAGTGCCAAATTCTCAGAAGTGTTATATAACGTCATGGCCACTTATCGACTGTATTGTAAACACGACATTACCGTTATGAGAAAATTAATGCAGATGCTGAATACGTTAACTTTACATGTGGTAAATTCAACCCAAATGACCGAAATTAAATTGGAAATAGAACAATTAAAGATCGATGCGAAAGCAAACATTGAAAACAAAAGAGATTTGAAAAAAATAAATGTTGATTTTATTTCCTGGTCTTAATTATAATAGGCTTTAAAAATATCAATCAATACCTCGGGAGGGACAATTTTATCAGGATACCGGTGCATGATCGATAAAACCTGTTGAATTGCACCAGGGGGCAAACCCATTGCCAACCCCACATCATGCAAACGTTTTATTTCAATCAGTTCTTGCTGATTGTCCACATTCATCAACAGCACCAATCTATGGAATTGAACTATACGTTCAGATTGTGACTTAGGGATGACATGCTCAACCTCATGAAAAAACAGACTATCAAAGGTTTTTTTATTCACTTCTAAATTCTGGGCAACAGAGAAAAGAAAATCATATTCCGTTTGCTTAACTTCATTATTCACTTTTGCAAAAGCAATCATTTCTGATAGAATACTAAGTTTTTCTTTTTCGTTCAACATACTATATAGACATGAATTCACCTTCACTATTATAACTTAAAAAGTTAAAAAATAGTATTCAATAACCATATAATCAAAACATTTTTAAGCATTTAGCCACAACTATCAAATAGTGATATATCAATCATGGATAGGTTCTAATCGTTCACGTTCGTCCCCGACAATCTTTACAAATATGAATGTCACAAAAAAAAATTAATCGCCTCAGAAGGCAAACCCATCGCTGGACCTTTTTTATACAATCCCCTGATCCACTTTAAAGAGTTTTTCTTCTTTCTATTGGTCAATGCTGCTTTTCTATAAAATCCGATGACTTTACGGGCTCCGTTCTTAGGAAGGACAAAAATATACTCGTCTTTCATGTACTCGTCGATCAAAGTTGTATCTATATTTAAATTGCTTCCCACTGAACATAGAAAATCATATTCAGACTGCTGTATGGCATTCTCCACTACCGACGCTTTTATCATTGCAGCGATAACCTTGAATTTTTCCTTTTCACATCCCATAATCTATTTTTTTTATTCATCATTTACTCACCAAATCTTGTTTTAAAACAATAAAATCGGATCTTCTGTTCACTAGGTGCTCTTGATCCGAACATTTTACCCCATTCTTACAATCGTTGATCAACATATTCTCTCCGTACCCGATAGCACTTACGATTCTATCCGGAGAGATTCCCTGTGAAATCAAGTATTTCCTAGTAGATTTAGCCCTGGCATCCGATAGGTGTAAATTATAATCATCAGAACCTCTTGCATCTGTATGTGATTCAATCTTTATTCTTAAATCGGGGAATTGCTGCATAGCGAAAAGTACTTTGTGTAATTCTATTTCTGCCCTGGCCGTTATTCTAGATTTATCGTACTCAAAATAGATGGGATCAACTTTTATTTTTTCGACATCACCATCACGTTCTACAATTTCATCGTAAGGCGTTAGATATACCCTATGATCCCTAGATGCTGTTTGAGGCGTTTTAGATGTAGGCACGATGATTGTTTTCTTGGAAAAACGATCTTTAAAGAAGACTAGTCTGTTCTGTCGATTACAGGGTAATTTGATTTCATACATTCCGTCCTCATCCGTTAAAAGAATTTCGATAAGCCCATCGGTAGGGTTTTTAACCTCAACATTTGCAAAAGGAACCGGTTGCTTTGTCAGTTCATTTAATACTTGACCCGAGTAGGTAAGACAATCAGTAGGTTCTATTTTTTCAAAATAATAAATATCATCATCACCAACCCCGCCCATTCTATTAGAGGCAAAATATCCCTTTGGGGATTGCTCTTGTATTATCAATGAAAAATCATCCATATTACTATTGAAAGGAGTACCCATGTTCAACGGAAGCGAGTATTCATCCTTTGATATGATTTTGGATTTAAAAAGATCCAACCCTCCAAGTCCATAATGTCCATCCGAAGAAAAATAAAGCACATCATTTACGACATAGGGAAACATTTCCCTACCTTTTGTATTTATCGCCGGACCCAAATTCATTGGCGGCGAGACCACTCTTCCGTCAGTTGAAAGTGAAACCACATAAATGTCTGAACCACCATAACCTCCAGGCATATTGGATGTAAAATAGAGGTATCTGCCGTTGGCGCTTAATGCCGGATGACCACAAGAATACTCTTCATCGTTGATCGACAGTGAAATCACGTCATTGATTTCACCGTTATACATCTCTCCCTTTACAATCTGCATATTTGAAAGTCCGTCTTTATTGGCCTCCAATTTTCCCTTTTTAAAATAATTACGCGTAAGGTAAATTCTTTCCTTATTCTTAGAGAATACAACAGAGGCATCATGAAAATCAGATAGTTCATCGACCAGAAATTTATCGGGAACATATTCTTTGTCCATTGGTCTGGTCACGAATAAATCCAAGTACGGCTGATTGTTCCAAGGATATATTTTACCACCTGCCTTTATGGAATCTCGCGTACTTGAAAAAACGATCATACCATCTCTATAAAAAGCGGGAGAAAAATCCGATTTAGGACTATTGAAAGCAAGACTATCCATTTTATATTGGGCATCGGTCAATAATAAGCTGTCCAAATTGTTTCTTTGCGCCACTATCATGTTCAATCTGTTTTGATCTTGATAGTAGGATAGTAAAACCTCATCGGCGCGTTCCAAATCCATATCAGCTTTTAAACATTGAACCAATTTAATGATGTTGTTCTCCCCTACTTCATTTCCCTTTAACATATATAATTTAGAATACCACTTTTCAGCATTTGAATATTCTCCTCTATTGAAATAACTATCCGCTAAATTTTGAATTACATGAACATCAGATTTTTTTCCTTTGTCGACTATTTGGGCATAAAGTGAAATAGCCTTATCAAATTTGAAATTCTTAAAATATTCATTTGCCCTTTCCTCTTTTGTTTGCGCTTGCAAGGCTAAAATAGCACCCAACATGAAGCATGTATGTAGTAGTTTTATTTTCATAATAATCGATTTAAAAGAATCTTGGAGATAAAGCCCTCTTCTTAAGACCCTCAAGATTATAGGTTAAAATTATTTCATGTGATCCATCATTATAATTTTCAAGACCGGTCAGTGAGTAGTCATAAGCGTAGCCTAAGAAAAAGTTATCGGTGATATAAAATCCTGCGAGGGCGCTGATGGCATCATCATATCTATATGCCAATCCTAAACTTAAGCGCTCGCGCAAAAGAAAATTTGCCGATGCATCTACCGTAATCGGTGAACCTGATACATGTTTTGTCAATACCGCTGGTTTGAACTTTACGGATCTACCGAGGTCAAATACGTAGCCTCCCATAAAATAATATTGGCTCTTTCTTTCAGTTACCATACTTTCGTTATCATTGTAGATTTGAGAATTCAGAAGGTTATTACTGGATATCCCCAAATACCATTTGGACCCGAAGTAAAAAATACCCGCACCTACAATAGGTCTTGTTTCATTCAAGTTCTCTTGAAATACGGGATCTAATCCGTTCGCAATATTACCTTTAGAATAATCGATATTAAAAATATCCAAACCCGCATTTAGACCTAATGATAAAGTTGTAGATTGACCTGTTCTTATATGATAGGCAAAATTCGCATTCACCTCAAAATTATTTGAAGCTCCCAGATTATCGTTAAGAATGGTAAGGCCTAGACCTATTCTATCTTTCACCAAGCCATGTGCCGTGAAACTTTGCGTTTCTGGAGCACCATCTATACCCACCCACTGTGTCCTATATAATAAACTTGCCGCTAATTTACCCTGTGTACCCGTATAGCCAGAATTTATGGCCTGAGTATTATACATGTACTGTGTGTATTGGGGCCTTTGCTGACCGTACATTGCAGCCGTCATTAGGCCGAAAATCAGGTAAGCGAAGAAGTTACTCTTTAAAGTAGTATTATTTTTCATGATGTTTTATTTAGATTTTTGGATAAATTTTAGCTAAGACCTATCTAGCTAGCTGAAGCCAACCCATTAAATTTCTTCCTAGTTCGGGAATATTTATCACGTAGTAATATGTACCTGCCGGTAAATGATCTCCTTTATTCAAGACTCCCCCAACATTGGCAATACCGTTCCAGTTATTTTGATAATTCTGTGTTTCAAAAACTTTATTGCCATTTCTGTTGTACACGGTGACCGTATTATTCACATAATCTGTGATACAGGCAACTTCAAAAAAGTCGTTAAAACCGTCTGAATTAGGAGTAAACTCGTTGAAAACCTCTAAACAAAATTCAGATCCAAGAACCTCTCCACAACGTACCGTTTCAATTTCGACCGTCAATTCGTTATTCGTACTGCAGCCGTTAGAACTTACGTATGCCACCTGAAGCGAAGCATCTTGTAATTGGTTCCAAGAAACGCTAACAAAGTCATCGGCTACGGAACCACCATCGATTATGGAACCTCCCGTTACAGACCATTCGTAGTTGGCCTGTCCACTATCGGTTGTATAGGTATAGGTCCTTCCAATACAAGCTTCTGCAATTTGACCGTTTAAACTAATAGCATCATTTTCAATAATGGATACATTTATCAATAAACGATCCTCACTTTCACAACCATTTTCTAAGCGTGAAACATAATAATTTCCATTTTCTAATTCAGAATTAGGATCAAGTGCCACACCCCCGGTCGAACTGTCATAAAACAATACATTATTTTGATCCACTTGTATATCACCAATTATAGGGTCAGTATTCTCACAAAAGGTTTGGAAATCTGCAGTTGTGGTTGGTGGTTCAACATCGACTAAGCTCACGGTTATGGCAACCCGTGAAAACACGGTTAAAGGGATATTCAATAGACCGGTATAATAGACCGTTCCATCAACAAGAGCTGTATTTTCATCAAGAAGATTACCTCCTACAAGGGCATCGAAGAGTAACCCATCATCTAAGGCTAGTTGTAAATCTAAAATGGTAGGATTATCCAAAGCACAAAACACCTGTGTTGTATTTTCTGAGGGCAGTGTTGGTAATGGCAACGGTAATTGTTTTACAAAACTACAAGAACCATAATCTATGAGTAACTCTACCTGATTATCGGCATCCAATAAAACATCAAACCCATCTACTACAATGCTGTAATTTAAGCTAGCATCTAAAGAACCTGTATATTCCTCTTCATTTAGCCTCAGTGTTATTACATCACCACTATTTACATCGCCAGACACAGACCCTGATAAGATGATATTTGTATTTCCACTATTGATGTTCAACACGTCATCTAGATTAATAACCGTATTTAACGTGGCATCTGCGCTAAAATTAGAATCGATCACAGCTACAGAAACCTGTTTCAAATTGCCATCTTCATTAAAGCAGCCAGTAATATCACGCTCCAATCGCACAAAATAGGAATAGGGGGAACCACCTTCATTTAAACCACTTATTGTCAATGTTCCTGTATTTGAAATTGAATACGTAACAGCTCCTAAAACCAATCCATCAACAATCTGATTTGTGGCATTATTATCAAAAAACCATTCGTAGGTTCCATTAATCGCGCTTGTTGGGACCAAAACAATATCACTAAAGCTACATACAGGGTTTTCAGCACCTAATACTTCAATATCCGTTGCCGTAGGTCTATCCAAGACAGTAACCGTTATAGTCGCTCTTAAAGATTCACCAGGGCAACCCAAACTACCCACCGAAACATAGAAGTTAGTGGTTTCATTAAGGATACCTGTATTGAAAGATGTTCCAGAGCTTAAATTCGTCAAAAGGTTTCCCCCGGTCAATGCATCATACCATCTTACTTCAAGACCTAAATCATTTTCAATGGTAGCCAACAAATCTATACTGGTGCCAGCACAAATTGTTATTTCATCAGAATTGATAGTGCCGGTCGTTGACAGATTTAATATTTCTGGAAGCGACACTAAGGTTTCCAAAACGATATCAGCCTCAAATTCTAAATCTTCAGGAGCTATAGTGACTTCCTTCAAATCTCCCAGAGCATTCTCGCAAGATGCAGCTATTTCAATCAATTTAACATACACACTAAAATCCGTAAAATCATCTTGTAATCCACTGACGGTCAATTTACCCTCTGTTGAAATCGAATACGTAATATTATCTATCGTTGAATTATCATTTATTTCATTAGAACCAGTGTCATCAAAATACCACTTGAACGAACCTGCAATTTCACTAGAGGGAATAACAGTAAGTTCACCTGAATTACAGAGTCCGTCATTTTGTTTTTCAATATCGATATCAGCTGCAGTCGGTAAGGGTACCACACTCACTTGTACTGCGACCCTTGGTGATTCTTCGACACATCCCTTTTCACCTGCAGATACATAATAAGTAGTTCCTGAATTTAAAATGGGAGTGGTAAAGACTTCACCAGAATCCAGAACGGCTAAAAGATTGCCACCAGTTTCCGCATCATACCATAACAATTCTTCGGTCATACTATTTTCGGCAGTAGCAATTAGATTTGCGGTCGTTCCTGCACAAATTGTTAAATTTTCAGAACCGGGATCAATAGTTGGTTCTGCGGGAGCATTTCTAACATCATATATTCGAATTCTCTGATCTAGACCCACGCCCAATAGAGAATTAAAGTCAACAGATAATCGATCTACAGGAATACCAGGTCTAATCGGCACTTCAACAAATCCATTTTGATTTAACAATCCTAACAAGTCTAAGTCTAGCAGATTGCTCAGGGAATTCGTAAAACCTGGAGATGAAGAGCCATTAGTGCCAGCTATTTCAATAGTGTTCAATACCCCTAGCTGCACTAATGATGGGTCCATTCCAATGGTTACATAAAACACATCATCGGCATCTGATAACGCATCAAAGTAAACTGTCTGCGTTAAGGTTGCCGCAACGCCGACTACTCCAAACCCCAATTCGGAAAATGAATTTTTATCAGTGTCTATAGCAAACTCCGGATTTGTCACCCCGGACCCCGCCACCTGCAAAAGATCTAACGTAATACCTAATCCATCGAAAGAAGTATAGGTGGGAGCCAAGCAGGAATTAGTACCATCTGCATAAAAAGCACCAAATACGTCTAAAGATTTTTGAGTGCTCAAACCTACCAAAGAACCCACTCTGTTCGTTATTCTTAATCTGTTATAAGATGAGCTCGGTGAAACCGCTAAAAAATAGTCTCCAACATTATTAGTGACGATACGTAATTGATCCGTGGCAAAATCATTATCGATAGCAGAATCTGCCTGTAGAACTTGAGTATTAGTATTCTTAACTTCAATGGCAAATTCTTGATTTCCCAAAATAACGGCACCTACCACATCGGCAAGTAAATTACCCAAAGAGCCACCTAGTAAGAATTGTAGAAGATCATCTTCTGTGTCTATACGTACATAACTGGTTTGATAAGATGGGAGTATGCTTGCAAATTCAAGTTCTAAATGACCCGAATAAGAACCAATTCCAAGAGCTACTCCTGAATTGGCATTAATGGTGGCGTTAGATAATAAGTTTCCGTCAATTGATCGATTTGAAAAATCAACATGGTCTTCACTACGGATAACTTGAGCAAATTGTATGCTTTGACCATACAATGATTGCATACCCAAATTAAGGATAACAACCAAAACTATACTCAAAATTCTGGATGGGTAGTTTTTTATCATATCGAGAATATTATAAGTTTTTTCTTACAATACTAACGACCATGAATCAGGTTTGGTTTTTGTCTTTAACAGGATTACGATGTGATGAAGACGGACATCGACGAACTACCTAAATAATCGATGAAACGCAAATAAATCATTTTCGATTTATATAGTTTAAATCAAAAATAAACTCCTTTTTTAAATAAAAATCTAATAATAACTATATTAAATATCAAATTAATAAGAATATACTCTTTTTTGCATTAAATGAACAAAGGTTTAATTTCTATTAAAACGAACTGATTTAGGCTTGGGTCTGCCTTTAAAACGGATTATAAAAATAATCAATTAACACAATCACGGAATGTTTATTCGTTTTTCAATTACAATATGGAGTAAAGGGCGGGGGATACCTTTTTTTCCCTATAAATGAGATTTTTAATTACCAAAAAATCCACATCCAGAGTATTACTTTATAAATATTTGGGTGAAGTAAAGACCTCCATTATCGTCTTCACTTACCGATATAGCTGTTTCCCTATAATCCCCTAAAATATTTTTTACGTGTTTTTCACTATTTGTCCAAGCCTCAAAAACCTCCTCTGCAGTGTTGTAATACCTTCCGACATTTTCAGATACCTTAACGGCATTTAATTTTACCGATAAATCTGAAGATCTCATAACAAAATTGTCGTGGCTAATTGCATTTCTTGAAATCATATATGCATTATGCTCCCGTGCATAAGTTTGTGCCGAATTATTGTAGACAAAGACCTCTAAGCCGTTTTCGGCTCTAAATATATTAACTAATTCGTATAGTTCCGTTTCTACAGAATCTAGGGTAGAAACCGTTTCTTCTTCTTTTTGAATTTCTGTACTAGTACATGAACTAAACATGGTGCAGATTGACACCAAAGCCACTAACGATAATTTCATTTGAATTCCTTTATTTTAAGAAGCAACAAAATTACCGTATACCTATAATTTAAATATGCCAGAATAGTTCAATGGCATAAAACTGCCGTTCATATGTTACTATTTATAGATAAAGTAACTATTCGCACAAATTTCAAACGGACCAACTTTATATGCTTTATATAAATGCCTTTGCATACCCATTTTGTATAAAAACCTAAATTCTGTTTTCATTAAATAATGTAATACCTTGCACCACTTAACTGAGCAGTATGACCAATAATGATATTTTTAAGAAATTGAGGGTAGCTTTAAAATTTCGTGACGATGAAATTGTAGACATCCTACAGTTGGTAGATTTTAAGATCTCAAAAAGTGAATTAAGCGCATTTTTCAGAAACGAGAACCACCCTAATTACATGGAATGTGGTGATCAAGTGCTACGCAATTTCCTTAATGGCCTAGTATTGCATCTCAGGGGTACCAAAGAGAATCCAAAAAATCCGGGTGAAGTATTATTAGGCGTTGCTAAGGCTTCAGAAAAGTCGAATAAAAATATTCCGAGTAAAGGTGATTTCAAAAGCAAACAACTGAAGAATGTCGATAATGCTATTACACCCGTGAAATATAAAAACAAAAAAAAATCCTGATACGAATAATGCATCAGGATTTTTCAGTTAATCTGTTATCAGACTAAGCTTTTACACGAACAGGGATAGTATAGATTTTTCCTTCCTCTACGTTATCCAAATCCACCTTTTTATAGTTTAACCTGTTCTTTACGAAAATTTCCATTTCAGAAAACTCGGTATCTACAGAAAGTACAACAATTTCTCCTTCAGCATTCAGCGTAAAACGTACCTGGGCAGTTAAATCAGAATAGTTTTCAGAAAAATTATTCTCCTCTAACATTGTGAAAATTTGCGAAGAAAGGCTTTTAACTGGTTTTGAACCGTCTCTGTCGTTGGCTAATACATTACCTGTTGCTAGTAGCACTGCAGCTACCATTACTAAACTTAATTTTCTCATGACTTTTTGTTTTTATCTTCAGTTATTCTAAAGATTGATTGTTAAATGATTGATGATGATTTATTAAAAAGACGTTTGAAAAATGAGAATGTTACCATTGAATTTAATTTTAACATAGTTTTAATCAAAATCTTCTCTAAATCATGTCAAATGTACGCTGGTAAAATTTTAAAAAAATGCGCTTTAAAAAGCCTTAACTATTTTTTCACGCTGCCAATACTTATGACCCACTTGGTGACTTTCAACTTAGTGATAATTTAAAATCATATTTGAAGTAGTTGAATAACTTCTATGAAGGAATACTGACTACAAGGAATAAAAAAAGAACCCTAAAAAGGGTTCTTTTTTTATTTACTTCAACAAGAAAAATTAATCCGCTATTTCAACAGGAATTACGTAAACTACATCCTTTTTACCTGCGTCAAGATTTTTAAGGTCTATTCCCTCTTTTAAAAATTCCTTAAGTTTAATATTATTAGTCTCAACTGATAATATTCTAAACATGCCATCGTCTGCCATGGCTATTCTAATTTGAGCTTTAGCCCCCCTAATGTCGTCTGGGATAGTCTGATCCGCTAACATTTCATAGACCTGGGTAGTTAACCACTGGGTCTCCTTATCTTTCTTCGGTTGATTATCATTGGCCAAAACAGTACCAATGCTCAAGGCCATAGTCATGACCAAAAGAATACTTATTTTTTTCATATTATTAATTTTAAATGATTTTATATGATACTAGATGATTTCATAAATTATCTATATAACAAAATAACGTATTAAAAATTAGAATATGATAATATTTAACATTATTAATTATGCATGTCATAATTAATAATGTTTTTTTTAATCAATTATTACACTTTTTACAACATATTAACAGAAACAATAAAAAAAGGCCACCAAAACAGGTGACCTTTTACCAATACTATTTTAACAAATAAGATGATTACCGTACTAGCCTAATACTTCTTTTACTTTATCTGCTGCTTCCTGAAATTGAACTGCAGAATGAACTGCTAGTCCTGAATTATCGATAATTTCCTTGGCTAGTTCTGCATTAGTTCCTTGAAGTCTTACAATAATTGGAACTTTCATAGCATCTCCCATATTTTTATAAGCATCAACAACCCCCTGAGCTACACGGTCACAACGTACGATACCTCCGAAAATATTTATAAGAATTGCTTTAACATTAGGATCTTTCAAAATGATTCGAAATGCTTCCTCAACTCTTTTAGCATCTGCAGTACCGCCTACATCCAAGAAATTGGCTGGCTCACCGCCTGCCATTTTAATTAAATCCATTGTGGCCATGGCAAGACCTGCTCCGTTCACCATGCAGCCAACATTACCATCTAAATCGACATAGTTAAGACCTACTTCCCTAGCTTCGACCTCTATTGGGTTCTCTTCTCGTAGATCACGCATATCGGCATATTTCTTTCTACGATATAATGCATTATCATCAATGGACACTTTTGCATCCACCGCCATAATCTTATCATCGGACGTTTTCAATACTGGATTGATCTCGAACATGCTAGAATCACTTTCTACATAAGCCGTATACAGAGCGGTAACAAATTTTGTCATCTCTTTGAAAGCGGTACCCGAAAGCCCTAAGTTAAATGCGATCTTTCTTGCCTGAAAGCCTAAAATTCCGGTAGCAGGATCAATTTCCTCAGTAAATATTAGGTGTGGTGTCTTTTCAGCAACCTCTTCAATATCCATTCCACCTTCAGTAGAATACATTATCATATTCTTACCTGTAGCCCTGTTCAATAAAACCGACATATAGAATTCACTTGTCTCGCTATCCCCTGGGTAATACACATCTTCTGCAATCAATACTTGGTGTACTTTTTTACCTTCTGCAGAAGTTTGCGGCGTAACCAAATTCATTCCTATGATCTGGTTTGCCAATTCTTCTACTTCCTTAAGATTTTTGGCCAATTTCACACCACCACCTTTTCCACGACCACCTGCATGTACCTGAGCTTTAACAACATGCCATCCTGTTCCTGTTTCAGCAGTTAATTGCTTTGCCGCCTCAACAGCTTCTTTTGCATTATGGGCAACTATTCCTCTTTGGATGCGCACCCCAAAACTTGCTAATATCTCTTTTCCTTGATATTCGTGAAGGTTCATATATATGGTGATTTTAATTGTTGGACAAAAATAGGAAACAGGAGGTAATAATCTAAAAATAGAGGTGATTAATTGGGATAACTGCGCTAATTAAGTGATTAAAATCACTTGAATTCAATTATAACCGTCTATTTTACATTTTCAAATCCTTAAAATCTAAGGGGTCAAAATTTTTGAAGTGCCCATTAAGTTCAATTATTTTTTTGGTTCGCTCCACTTCTGACAAAACGGTTATGGTCGCCGTCAAATGCAATCCAATAAAATTTAAACGGTCATTTTCCTTTGGCAGCTGTAAAAGTTGATATTCCTGCTCTGGCGATAGCCCTATTTTATGGGCCAATGTAAAACTGTTGAACGCCGATACCGCATACCCTTTGAATGGCACGTCCATCATGGTATATAACTGCCGTATTCCGTCTAAAATAGTCTGTTTTTTTTCATCGTTCGCGTTATAATCGTACTCCATTAGTTTAACAATGCCTCCGGCATACAATTTACCATCCATTTTATTGTCAAAAGTCAAGAGTTTAAAAACTTGCCTTGCCACACAGACCACATCCATTTCACCATTGTCATAGGTATTCACAACCTCTACCAATTGAACCTCTGTCCCAAATTCCATTTTATTATTAATGAAAACCGGAATTCCAAAAGTAATGGCCTCATTCCTACAATCATTGATCAGTTGTTTGTAGCGTTCCTCAAATATGTGGAGTGGCACCGTTTCACCAGGAAAAAATATAGACGGCAGCGGAAATAGAGGTATTTTCATTCTATAAAAATACAAAGGACATCAAACGACTACAAAATATTACTTCAATAAAATGTTACAAATAACACATTTTGTTATTTTTATTGTTTTTAAGTGGTTATTTTTGTTCTTGACAAATTAGAAAACTAAATTTGTCTAAAATTTGATGGTATGAAGAATGAGGATTTGTTGCAAATAGCAAAAACGTATGGCGATCCTGTATACGTATATGACTCTGAAAAAATAATTTCCCAATTCAATAGACTGACCAAAGCTTTTGGATCAGTGAAGAAATTAAAGCTTAACTACGCTGCCAAAGCGCTATCGAATATTACGGTGTTAAGACTAATGAACAGTCTCGGTAGCGGTTTGGACACCGTTTCAATCCAAGAAGTACAATTGGGGCTTTTGGCAGGTTTTAAACCAGAGTCCATCATTTTTACGCCTAATGGTGTTTCTTTGGAAGAAATTGAAGAAGCTTCCAAACTTGGGGTACGTATTAACATAGACAATCTTTCCATTCTGGAACAATTTGGCAGCAAACATCCCAACATTCCTGTTTGTATACGAATCAATCCACATGTCATGGCAGGTGGAAATTCAAATATATCTGTAGGGCATATTGACTCAAAATTCGGTATTAGTATTCATCAGATTCCGCATTTGTTGCGTATCGTCGATTTAACAAAAATGAACATTAACGGAATACACATGCATACCGGTAGTGATATTTTAGATATCGATGTATTCTTATATGCCTCTGAAATTCTTTTTGATACTGCCCGTAATTTTAAAAATTTAGATTTTATCGATTTTGGAAGTGGGTTTAAAGTACCTTATAAAGAGGGTGATATTGAAACCAATGTTGAGGAGTTGGGGAAAAAACTAAGTACCCGTTTTAATGAATTTTGTAAAGAATATGGTAAAGACCTTACGCTTGCCTTTGAACCAGGTAAGTTCTTGGTCAGTGAAGCGGGTGTTTTCCTAGCTAAAGTAAATGTTGTAAAACAGACCACTTCAACCGTTTTTGCCAGTGTTGATTCCGGTTTCAATCATTTGATTCGTCCAATGCTATACGGAGCTACCCACAGCATTAAAAATATATCGAACCCTGAAGGCCGCGAAAGATACTATTCTGTTGTAGGCTATATTTGTGAGACTGATACGTTTGCCAGCAATAAAAGAATAAACGAAATTACAGAAGGTGATATTCTTTGCTTTAAAAATGCAGGTGCCTATTGTTTTACGATGGCCAGCAACTATAATTCAAGGTTCAGACCACCCGAAGTACTTTGGCATAAAGGAAAAGCAATTTTGATTCGTGAGCGAGAAACTTTTGATGACCTCATTAGAAATCAAGTGGATATAAAAGATTTATTTTCAGTTAAGGAAGCCGCCAAAGTAAAATAAAGAAAGGAAAAATTCGTTAGTTTTAGTATGGTTATTTGACTAATACCGAAAAAATATGAAACTCATCCCCCTTTTCTTTAGTAAAATTGCTCTAGTGGTAGCTATGCTTATCTTTTCAAGTGCATTATATGCGCAAGAAGTGAAATGGCTTACTTGGGATGAGGCGGCAAAGTTATCTGCAACTGATAAAAATCCTAAAAAAGTTTTCATTGATGTATACACCGATTGGTGTGGCTGGTGTAAAAAAATGGACAAGGATACATTTCAAAACGCTGAAGTTGCGGCATATATGGCAGAAAACTATTATATGGTAAAGATGAATGGCGAAGGCAAGGAACCCATTGAATTTAAAGGCAAGACCTACAAATTCGTTCCTTCTGGAAGAAATGGGTATCATGAATTCGCCGCAGCGCTAATGCAAGGTAGAATGAGCTACCCAACTACTATCTTCTTGGACGAGAAACTGAACATGTTATCCCCTCTGCCGGGTTATCAAAAACCTGAGCCTTTTTTAAATATAGCCCGCTATTTCGGTGATAATATTTACAAAGAAAAAGATTGGAACGCTTACGTAGGATCTGGTGGACAGTAAAATTCTCAAAGCTTAAAATACCTAAATATATCTCAGACCTATTTTTCAACGTCCCACTAGTTCTGCTATAAAACCGAAAAGAAAATATTTAATGTGGTTCGCGTAAGAACTATGGTCAATTATACGCATAACACTTTAAAAATATTAACCGTACCATTTAATTTTACCCCTCTTTCTATTGCAATACATTGTGCTTTAGGGTAATTTCACAACCCCAACCAATGTCACTAAAATGAAAAGAGTTTACCTCTATTTACTGTTTATTACTTTATTCACAGCGTGCTCGAACAAGAATAACTCAAAAAATGAGGATTCACTTTCTAATGGTGTTTCCTTAACCTTAGCCGAAAATCGTGCTACGTACCTTTCAAAAATCAGATATAACTTGATTTTTAAAATTCCAAATGAGAAGGAGAATCCAATCCAATCCAATCTTGTTCTCGATTTCAATTTAAATACGGTCAATGCACCGGTTTACTTAGATTTCAAAGATGAAACCTCAAAAATAAAGTCACTATCGGTAAATGGCCATGAAGCACCGATCAATCATAAAAAAGAACACCTTACTTTACCAAAGAAGCTTCTTAGAGAAGGTAGCAATACAGTTAATATAAATTTTATTGCAGGTGAGCTTTCCCTTAACCGTAATGAGGAATTCCTCTATACACTTTTAGTTCCGGATCGTGCAAGAACGTTGTTCCCGTGCTTTGACCAACCAAATTTAAAGGCTGTTTACAACTTGAAAATAATAGCTCCCAAAAACTGGACGGTCCTCTGCGGAGCTCCACAAGTGCAACAAGAGGAAAATGGAGCGTTCATTACGCACACCTTCGCACCCTCTGACAAAATGAGCACTTATTTGTTCTCCTTTGTAGCAGGAAAATTTGAAACCGTCAAGCAAAAAATAGGCGAATTTAAAATGACCCTGTTATATAGAGAAACCGATAGTAATAAAATTTCCTATAGTACCGATTCCATTTTCAACCTACATCATCAAGCGGTTTCTTTTCTTCAAGATTATACAGCCTATTCATTTCCCTTTCAAAAATTAGATTTCGCAGCCATACCCGGTTTTCAATATGGTGGCATGGAGCATGTAGGTGCCATTCAATATCGCGAAGACGCCCTATTTTTAGACGAAAGTGCAACTGAAAATAGAATATTAAGTAGAGCCAAGCTAATCGCTCACGAAACCTCACATATGTGGTTTGGGGATTTGGTCACTATGGATTGGTTCAATGACGTATGGATGAAAGAGGTTTTTGCCAATTTTATGGCAGATAAAATTGTGAATCCTGCCTTCCCGAAAATCAACCATGACCTATCGTTTATGACCACCCATTACCCAAGAGCTTATGGTGAAGATAGAACTTTAGGCACTAATCCAATACGGCAAAATCTAGAAAATCTCAACAATGCCGGTTCACTATACGGTAGCATTATTTACAACAAAGCGCCGATTATGATGCGCCAATTAGAAGGAGCCATGGGAAAACAGGCATTTCAAGAAGGTATACAGGAGTATATTAAAACCTATGCCTATGGAAATGCAGTATGGAACGATCTGATCCAGATTTTGGATAAGAAGTCAGAGATTGATTTAGAGGCGTGGAGCGAAGTTTGGGTAAACAGTTCAAGCCGACCCATTTTCACCGATTCAATTGTCTATAATCCCGAAGGAAGAATAACCGATTTTAAACTGATCCAAAATGCCGAAGATAACAGTAAGCACATTTGGCCGCAAACTTTTGACATTTCATTGGTTTATCCTGATACTTTGGAAACGATAACGATAGCTATAAAAACTAAAAAACAAATAATCAAACAAGCAATTGGCAAACTTAAACCTTTAGCTGTTTATTATAACTCCAACGGTCTTGGGTATGGTATTTTTCCAATACAAGAACCAATATTAACCACAATAGGAAGCATATCAGACGAAGTTACACGTGGGTACACCTATATCAATGCTTACGAAAATACGTTAACGGGAGCGATAGAAGCTTCCCAACTGTTAGATAACTTTCTATCGGCTATTCAAAAAGAAAAAAATCCCATCTTGGTGAACTTGCTATCAGGCTATATACGCTCTATGTATTGGAAATACCTTTCAAATGAACAAAGAACCGTGTATCAACCCCTTCTAGCGGAAGAATTATGGAAGGAACTCAATTCAGATAGTTCATCGAATCTAAAGAAAACTATTTTCAACGTTTTTCGTTCGATTGCCTATTCTGGAAATTCTTTAAATCAACTCTATAGCATTTGGAAAACCGAAACCCAAATTCCTAATTTAAAACTCAACGACGACGATTATACGGAACTGGCTATGGATCTTGCTTTATACGGACACAAAGAAAGTAGTTCTATTCTGTCAACGGCAAAGGAAGCGATTACCAACCCGGATAAACTTGAACGTTTTGAATTCTTACTAGCCTCGGTCTCTAAGGATAACCGTGTGAAAAATGAATTCTTCGAATCGCTTAAATCGGAAAAAAATAGAGCGAAGGAATCATGGGTCGCCACGGCAATGGACAATTTAAATCATCCAATCCACCAAAAGGAATCCATTTCCTATTTACGACCGAGTCTAGACCTACTCGATGAAATTCAAAAAACAGGGGATATTTTCTTTCCGAAACGTTGGTTGAACAGTACTATTGGCAACTATTCTTCAGCAGAAGCATACGATATCATACAAACTTTTTTAGAAGATAACCCAGATTTGAATCCGTCGCTCAAAAATAAACTTTTACAAGCATCCGATGATTTAAGGAGGGTGCAGCTACTTCACAAAAAAATAGATAAATCGGTGAACTGATACCAACTAAAAAGCCCTTTCATTGAGTATTGACAGGGCTTTTTTTTTAAATATTATTTCTAATTTACCTACTATAATTAGGACTTTCCTTAGTGATGGTGACATCGTGCGGGTGGCTTTCATTGATGCCGCTAGCCGTAATTTTCACAAACCTGCCATTTTCTTGAAGTGTGGCAATATCCTTGGCACCACAATACCCCATACCAGCTCGTAAGCCACCGATAAATTGGTGGATGCTTTCGAAAAGATCCCCTTTATACGGTACACGCCCAACGATACCTTCTGGTACCAATTTCTTAATGTCATCTTCTACATCTTGAAAATAGCGATCTTTAGAACCTTGTTTCATAGCTTCTACAGAACCCATGCCTCGGTAACTTTTAAACTTTCTTCCTTCGTATATAATGGTTTCTCCGGGAGATTCTTTGGTACCTGCCAATAACGACCCTAACATGACGGTATCAGCACCTGCTGCGATAGCCTTTGGAATATCTCCCGTATAGCGTATTCCACCATCCGCGATTACAGGTACACCAGAACCTTTTATCGCCGCGGCAACTTCCAATACTGCTGAAAATTGCGGAAAACCAACTCCCGCAACTACACGTGTCGTGCAAATAGAACCAGGTCCAATACCTACTTTAACGGCATCGGCACCGGCTTCAACGAGATATTTAGCAGCTTCACCTGTGGCGATGTTACCTACGATCACCTCTAAATCAGGAAATTTTTTCTTCACTGCTTTTAGAACTTCAACTACCCCTTTCGTATGTCCGTGGGCCGTGTCTATAACAACTGCATCAACACCTGCATTAACTAATGCCTCAGCCCTTTCCACTGCATCACTTGTAACACCTAAAGCCGCGGCAACACGTAACCTGCCGTATTGATCTTTATTTGCTATTGGTTTTTGGGTCAACTTTGTAATATCCCTAAAGGTAATCAGTCCCACCAGTTTATTCTCCTTTGTAACAACAGGTAGCTTCTCGATTTTATGTTCTTGCAAAATTTCCTCAGCTTGTGAAAGTGAAGTACCTTCTTCAGTTGTTACCAAATTTTCTGAGGTCATTACCTCAGCAATTGGGCGTTCATTGTTTTTTTCGAAACGTAAATCCCTATTCGTTACAATTCCTAATAGTTTTCCCTCATCATCCACTATGGGAATTCCACCAATGCTAAATTCCTTCATATTCGCTTTAGCATCCTTTACTTTCGAATTCAAGGGAAGCGTAACCGGATCTAAGATCATACCACTTTCCGCACGTTTCACCTTTCTTACTTTCAAGGCTTGTTGCTCAATGGTCATATTTTTATGCAAAACACCAATACCGCCTTCTTGGGCCATGGCAATGGCCATTCTAGACTCGGTTACCGTATCCATAGCTGCCGAAATAATCGGAACATTGATCGTTATATTTCTCGTGAATTTTGTCTGAATGTTTACTTCTCTAGGAAGCACATCTGAAAAGGCCGGCACTAATAATACATCATCGTACGTTAGACCTTCTCCTAGAATTTTATTTTGGTGGGCTTGCATGGCAATTAAGGATTTAATTGCGTGCAAATATAGTGAATATTATTGGTTTAAAAGGCTTTGATTATTACCTGAAAAAGTTATCTGAAAAAGAACGATTAAAGCAGAAGTTGAAAATGTAAACGTCATTAAAATACCAGATAACATTATTAGATATTTGACCCAGTCTATTCCCAGCCACAAAAAATAAATTCCTCCAAAAGTCAACAAAACGGATAAAAATGGTTCTACGGTCAAGAAAATTTTAATCGTTTTAGGAATCTTGGTTAACCAAACTAGGCCACCTAACAAGAAAAAAATAAAGGACATCGAAAGAATGTGAGTGTGCATTATAGTCAATATTTCTCGCTTCGTTTTTTTGAATTTCATAATTTCAGCGTCCTCATCTTCTTCATTACCCAAATAATTTTCTGAAATACCATGAATGTTCAGTGAACTGGTTTCGGCCACAAAAGATAACCCTGTGTAATATCCAACCGAGAGAACAATGACAAAAGCACCTATAAATAAGCGTATGGGTCTAGGTAATTTAGATAAGAAACCGTTCAACTGCATATCAATTATTTGAGACTTTGTTTTTATAAAAAATAGAAGCACTCTTAGTGAGCGCCTTTTAATACGACCAACTAATTATTTTCGGTTGAACTGGGTTCAACTAAAAATTTTAACCATGGCGTAAATTTATGCCCTACCCCAACACTAAACAATTTTATTTAAAACAATTCTAAATAAAATTTTTAAAAGATTTATTAGGAGACAAGTTAACGAAGGATTAATAATACTTAGAAAATAGCTCAGAAGCTTTGTTATAGGCTGCTTCAAAGGTCATCCAATTCACTCCTGTATCTTCTTTTTTTTCCGTAAAATACGAAAGCATCTTTTCGGTGGGCATGTTTCCTGTTAGCTCATCCTTGGCCATAGGACAACCACCAAAACCTTGAACGGCACCATCGAACCTTCGGCAACCCGCTTGATAAGCCGCATCTACCTTTTCAAACCACTGGGTAGGTGTCGTATGCATATGGGCACCAAATTCGATATTCGGGTATTTTGGAATAAGGTTGGAAAATAAGTAGCTGATCGTTTCGGAGTCAGAGGTTCCCACCGTATCGGATAACGATAAAATCTTGGCTCCCATTTTGGCAAGTTTTTCGGTCCATTGTCCTACGATATCAACGTTCCACGGATCTCCGTAAGGATTTCCGAAACCCATTGAAATATAGGTCACCACTTCTTTATCTGATGCATCTGCGATATTGAAAATTTCCTGTAATGTTACAACAGATTCTTCTATAGTTTTATGCGTATTCCGCATTTGAAAATTCTCGGAAATCGAAAAGGGAAATCCCAAATAATCAATTTCTGAATGCGCGACCGCATCCTGCGCTCCTCTTATATTGGCTACGATGGCCAACAATTTTGTATTCGTCTTCGAAAGGTCCAACTTTGAAAGCACCTGTGCCGTATCTACCATTTGCGGAATGGCCTTGGGAGAAACAAAACTTCCGAAATCAATCGTATCAAAACCACAGCCTAATAATGATTGAATATAACGCACCTTTTGGTCGGTGGGTATAAACTCCTTAATGCCTTGCATGGCATCTCTAGGACATTCTATCACTTTGGTTTTCATAATTGACATTTCGTAAAAATACAAACTCCCAAGAAGTTGTTGTAAATTAAAACGGGAAATAAACTAAGCGAAAATCAAATAGATCGCTATCCCTACAAAGGCAATTATCTGTACCCATTTTAGAACAAAACCAGTTCTTTTGTTATTGTTCAAATAAATGGCTATAGTTCCGGATAGAAAAGCGATTCCGCTAAAAACTATGGACGAAACCACTATAAAGAGGAGTCCTAAAATATAGAATTGAACGACGGTATCCAATGAATCAGCAAACAGAAACCCAGGGAAAAAAGCCAAGAAAAAAATAGTGACTTTAGGATTCAGCACATTCATTATAAATCCTTTTCTGTATAAAGACCACAACGATAGTTTAGATGCATCTGCAGGTTTTAATGAGATAGTATCAGAACCACGATAAACCGAAAAAGCCAAGTACAGAAGGTATAGTGCCCCAAATATTTTAATGGCATTGAAAATATTGGGATTATTTTTAATGACCGCAGATACTCCAAATGCCAAAAGTGAAGTATGCACAAGGCAACCGGTCATTAAACCCGCCGTGGTCGCCAATCCATATTTCTTACCGTTGGTGATGCTTTGAATCAATACGAAAATATTATCAGGCCCGGGAGAAAGGGACAAGGCGAACGTAGCCGACGAAAATGCGAATAAAGTTTCGTAGTTCAAATAACAACTATTTTAGCTTTGTAAAATACGAATAATCGATAAGTACTTCATTTTTTTAATATCTTGTTGAAAAATTTGAAAACATGAAATTAAAATTCCTCTCTTTTGCCATTTTCTTCATTAGTTTTTCGACCATATGTTCGGCAATAGAAACTTCATCCATAAATAAATTCAACATGACCCAATCAGATAGTCTTTTAAGACATGTGGTGCTTTTTAAATTTAAAGAAGGAACTACCAAGGCACAAATGAAAGAGGTAGAAGATGCCTTTAGTGCACTTCCTTCAAAAATAGAACAAATAAAAGGGTATGAGTGGGGATTGAACAACAGCCCTGAAGGTTTGGAAAAAGGTTTTACGCATGCTTTCTTTCTAACATTTGAAAGTGAAGAAGATCGCGCAATCTATCTACCACACCCAGACCACAAAGCCTTTGGTGCCGTACTGACGCCCTATTTAGATGATGTGTTGGTCATTGATTATTGGACGAAAGGATAGTGGATGGTTGATGGTTGATGGTTGATGGTTGATGGTTGATGGTAAAATCTTAAACTTTGCCCTGAAACATGATTGTTTTCGAATACATTCCCTTTTTCAATAACAACAGCATACTTCAGACTTTAAACTTTTCAATTTCATTCCTTTACTTCATACCGTTCAAAATAGCCTTATTAATCCTTTTTACCAATCCTGGTCCCTCATAGACAAATCCGGTCCAAAGTTGAATTAAATCGGCTCCTGCTTCCAACTTTTCTAAGGCATCTTCTGGAGAATGAATTCCCCCTACCCCTATAATAGGAAAAGATTTTTTACTCTTCTCGGCTAAAAATCGGATAACTTCCGTACTTCTATCTTTTAAAGGTTTGCCGCTTAGACCCCCGGCTTCCTCAACCAAAAGCGTATGCGATTTTAAATTGTCCCTTGCTATAGTGGTATTCGTGGCAATTACACCATCGATTTTCGTTGTACTTACAATATCTATAATATCAAATAACTGATTTTCGGTAAGGTCGGGTGCTATTTTGAGAAGAATAGGCTTGCGAACGGTGTTTTTGCGTTTACGGTATTTTGAATTTTCAAGTTGAAGTTCATTCAATAAAGCGGTCAGTGGTTCTTTATCTTGTAACTCACGAAGACCAGGTGTATTCGGTGAACTTACATTGACCACAAAATAATCTACATGATCGAAAAGCGCATCGAAACATATCAGATAATCCTTAATGGCCTCATTATTTGGAGTCACCTTGTTTTTACCAATATTCCCCCCGATCAATACCTTATGTTTCTTTTTAAGTTGTTCAACCGCATCGAAAACGCCCTTATTATTGAAACCCATACGGTTAATAATTGCCTGGTCTTCTTTTAGACGGAACAAGCGCTTTTTTGGATTTCCATCTTGTTGCTTTGGTGTCAAAGTGCCTATTTCAATAAAACCGAATCCAAAATCGGATAGTTCATTATAGAGTGCTGCATTTTTGTCGAACCCAGCGGCAAGTCCTACCGGATTCTTAAATTTCAGACCGAAAATTTCACGTTCCAACCGTTTATCCTCAACAAGAAATAAAGCTTTAAAAAGGCCTGAAAATCCAATTTTGGAAAAAAATTTGATACTTGAAAAAATCCAATGATGAACCATCTCTGGGTCAAATAGGAATAAAATTGGTCTTAGTAAACGCCTGTACATAGGTAGATTTTAACTGTCGCAAAAATACAAACTGTATCTGACAAACGATAATGAATAAATTACCTGTTTTCAGTATTTATACTGTCAGCATAAATAGTAGGCGTTACTATAAAAGGAGAACGCGAAGCCTCCTTACAGAGTGAACGATATAACTCATATTGCTTCGGATTAAAAAGGGTCAACATTCTTTTATCGATCATACTTTGCACCCGTTCCATACTGTCCATTACACGCTTATATTTATCGGCCAATTGACCCAATTCGGCCACCGTACTTTGTGGATGACGGTTCATCACATTATCCAATTCATTATTTAGAAGTTCGTTTCTGTATTTTACCTCTGAACTGAAATTGACCAATTTTTCCCTTTGAAAAGTATTAAGTTGAAAAACCTCAGAAATTACGGTATCGTTTGTTACCCCAACCCCTAAAATACAATCTGCCTGAGCCATTACATTAGTAACCATAAAACTCAAAACAAGCAACACTATACTACTTATTTTTGTCATCGGATTAAATACAGAATCTTACAGCTACTAAATTACAATTTATAAACCTATTTTTGATAAAATCGATTTTACCATGCAACATATCATTGACCGTTTTATAAGCTATGTTACCATTGACACCCAAAGTGACCCAACATCAGAAACAACTCCTAGTACCCATAAACAATGGAAGTTGGCCCATAAACTAGTCGAGGATTTGAAAACTATTGGCTTAAAAGATGTTTCTATAGACGACAATGCCTATATCATGGCTACCCTACCTTCTAATATAGATCATGATGTACCAACCATTGGTTTTATATCCCATTTTGACACGTCTCCCGATTTTTCAGGAACAAATGTGCTTCCTAAAATTGTTGAGAATTATGACGGAAAAGACATTGTGCTAAACGAAGAGAAAAACATTATTCTTTCTTCTTCCTATTTTGATGATCTATTACAATATATAGGACAGACCCTGATCACGACTGACGGCACCACCTTACTGGGAGCGGATGACAAGGCCGGAATTACTGAAATAGTAACCGCTATGGAATATTTGATCAAGCACCCTGAAATAAAACACGGTACTATTAGAATTGGATTTACTCCGGACGAGGAAATAGGTAGGGGAGCCCATAAATTTGATGTAGAAAAATTCGGAGCTGAATGGGCCTATACGATGGATGGAAGCCAAATCGGTGAATTAGAGTACGAAAATTTCAACGCGGCAAGTGCCAAAATAACAATTACCGGAAAAAGTGTACACCCTGGTTATGCAAAAGGAAAAATGGTCAATGCCATTGTGATAGCCAACAAGTTAATTGCAGAATTACCCAAACACGAAATTCCTGAAGAAACCGAAGGAAGGGAAGGATTCTTCCATGTTCACCGTTTTGAAGGCGAAATTGAACATGCCACAATTGGTCTAATCATACGCGATCATGATGGTAGACATTTTCAGAAACGCAAAGAATTATTGGAATCCTTGGTTTTCAAATTCAACAATACAAATGCAGGAAGTGTAACAATGGAATTGAAGGACCAATACTTTAACATGAAAGAAAAAGTAGAACCGGTATACCACATTGTAGAAATCGCAAAAAAGGCAATGGAAGATGTTGGCATAAAACCTATAATAAAACCTATCAGAGGAGGGACCGATGGTTCTCAGCTAAGTTACATGGGACTCCCCTGTCCCAATATTTTCGCAGGAGGACATAATTTCCATGGCAAATATGAATATGTACCTGTAGAGAGTATGCAGAAAGCCATAGAGGTCATTGTGAGAATTTGTGAATTGACCGCTTTACCCAAATAAAAAAAGCCCTGAATGAGATTACCTCAATCAAAGCCTTTTTACTTTGTTATTTAAAAGAAGGTTCTAAAAGTAACTTCTATAATTTAGGTAGTTGCCATCCATTATTATAATTGGCCTTCAAAAGTTGGTTGGCCTCCTCGTTCTTAAATGCCCCGGATTTTTCGTCCCAATAAATACGGTCTCCGGTTTTAAAGGCGACATTACCCATGTGTGACACTAAAGCCGCATCATATCCTACTTTTATGGGTGCGTTTAACGTCGAAGCATCCCTACTTTTAACGGATTCAATGAAGTTTTTGGTATGCAGATCTAGCCCGCTTAAACCACCATTATCATAGGAAAATGCTTCCATTTTCGGGATTCCTTCTTTACCCCACCCTTGGAATTCTTCTTCAGGGATCACTTCCCAGCCTTGTCGGTCTAATACGAGCGTTCCATTGTTGCCAATAAAGGCAATACCGTGATTTCTACCATAATTACCTCCATCTATACCCGTAGCATGCTCCCAAAGAATTGAGAAACCATCATATTCATAAACCGTTTGTAAAGTATCTGGCGTTTCCGAAGCATCATCAGGGTAGGCAAACTTACCCCCCAAAGCCATGACCGACTTTGGAGTTTCAGCCTTCATTCCATACAAAGCATAATCCATTAGATGCACACCCCAATCCGTCATTAATCCACCCGCATAATCCCAGAACCATCTAAAATTAAAATGAAACCTATTTACATTAAAAGGTCTATCGGGCGCCGGGCCTAACCACATTTTATAATCAACTCCTGCGGGTGCTTTTGCATCTGGCACAACAGGTACGGGTTTCATCCAACCTTGGTAGGCCCATGCCTTTGCCAATCGAATTTCACCCAATTCACCAGAGTGTACATATTTAATCGCATCCACAAAATGAGGCTGACTACGTTGCCATTGACCGATCTGCACAATTCTATCCCTAGATTGTACAAAATCTAACATTATATTGGCTTCCTGTACAGAGTTTGCAATTGGTTTTTCACAATACACATCCTTACCTGCCTGTATGGCATCGGTTAATTGCAAACAATGCCAATGGTCTGGAGTGCCGATAATGACTACATCAATATCTTTATTTTCTAATAACTTTCTATAATCTCCGTACCATTTTGGCTTTTTAATACCTGCTTTTTCCAAATCGGCCGTTCTTGCTTTTAGTACATTTTCATCAACATCACATAATGCAATTACATTAATTTCACTCATTTTCAGAAAGGAGGACAAATCTGAAAAACCCATTCCGTTACAGCCTATCAACCCTACATTGATAGTATCATTGGCACCTACTTTTTTACGCATCATTGACAGCAATTCCATGGGAAACATAAATGAGGCTCCTGTCATTACTAAGCCTGCCGCGCCCTTTCTTATAAAATTTCTTCTGTTATGCATTATGTTGATTTTTTGAGTATTCTAAATATACCATTTTTAAACAAAAAAACACCGATGTGAACATCGGTGTTTTTTTTGTACGTATGTAAGTGAAAACTTTATTTCGTTGGAGCGCTTAATTTTTTGCTCATTTCCATGGATATGGCTGATCTATCGAACTTTAATTTACCCGCCATCGTTTCCAAAATACAGGAAAAATCACTGTCATTGATATCTACAACCTTCCCGTGAAGACCACTTTTGGTAATTACACGATCACCACGTTTTAACTCTGCCGAAAATTTCTTTTCATCCTTCTGTCTTTTCATTTGCGGTCTTATCATAAAAAAATATGCGACCACAAAAATTAAGATCATTGGAAGAAACTGCCCTATATCACCCATTATTTGGTATGTATTTAATTTAAAATTATTTAACAGGTCCTAATGGAGCCGCTCCTTTTGGATTAACAAAAGCTTTTATTCTCAAAATCTCGGAGCCTTTTTCGGTATTTGCCGTTACGGTTATCGTCTTTGTTACTTGATTTTGTCCAGAACCATTGAACTTAACGGTCAACTCTCCTGTTTCTCCAGGAGCAATAGGATCTTTCGGTGGATTTGGAACCGTACAGCCACAGCTACTTTTAGCATCGGTAATAATTAAAGGAGCGGTACCCGTATTCGTAAATTTAAAAGCGGTCTCTTGCGGAGTACCTTGCTCAATAGTTCCAAAATCATGCTCAGATTTTTCAAATGACATAACAGGAACCGCTTTAGAGGCTTCATCTCTTACCGCAGCCTCGGCTACATTATCTGTTTTAATTTTACTTGATGCATTTTCTTTACAAGAAGTAAAGGCAACCATTGATACAAGACCAACAACTAAAACTATTTTTTTCATACTATTTTTGATTTATCAATTTTACGTAAAATTATAAAATATTTTTATAACAGGCCCCTACCCATTTTATTAAGCTTTCCATCCGCTTTATATTCTTTGGTAAGCTTATCTAAGATACCATTTATAAATATGCTACTTTTTGGGGTAGAATATTCTTTGGCTATCTCTAAATACTCGTTTATGGTCACTCGTTCTGGTATGGAAGGAAAGTGTAAAAGCTCGCAAATTGCCATTTTTAACAAAATACTATCCACCTCGGCAATACGGTCTTTATCCCAATTCGGAGTTTTGCCTTCAATTTCCTTTTCCAAGGCCGCATCTTTCAATAACGTCCTAGAAAGCAGTTGCAAGGCGAACTTCATATCATCATCATCTTTCAACAAACTCGGTAAAAAATAAGATTCTGGATGCGACTCTTTGGCCTTTTTAAGATGCTTCAATAAAAACGTATTCACAATAGGAATGTCGTCTACCCATGTTAATTTATCATCTTCGAAATAATCATATATTTTATCATTGGGCGCAATTATGGTTTTAAACAAAACCATAATGAGCTCCTTATCAGCCGTATAATCGTTCCCTGGCTGCGCCATATACGTTTTATAGGCCTCACTCTCCAAAATATCCTTATAGATGATTTTAACGTACTCCTCGTTCAAGTACCAATTATCTAACTTTCTATGAGTGATTTCATCCGCTAGTCTTTTATTTTCAATAATTTGTAGCAAAAATTTATTCTGGATAAACTTTTTAGGATCTGGATATGAATTTGTAGTATCGCTAATATATTTATTAGCGGAAAGGGAAATTTGATCAGCTGCCCTTTTCTGGATTTCTATGAAAAGGCCAAGCCATAATAAATAAAGCGTATAGGTATTCTCTATGCTTACTTTTAAAAACTTCTCCTGTTTTTGCAAGGAATCATCCTTGGATTGAATTAGGGCGTAAATGCTCTGCATTACCTTTACCCTAATATGCCTTCTTGTAAGCATGTTAAAGAACTTTTTTAATGAATTGGTTAATTAAAGGCGCAAAGGTAAGTATCTATTTAAAGGGTCACAATAGCAATTGCATTTATCTTAGGTAATTTATAACATACGGTTTTAGGTCAAAAAACTATCTTTGGGCAAAGAATTTATAATCTTTTTTCGACCTTCCTATGAAAGAACTTAAGCACCTTAATAAATACTTTAAAAAATATTGGCTTAAACTTTTTTTAGGAATCATCATTACGATCATTGCTAGACTTTTTCAGCTAGTGATGCCCTCGTACGTCAATAAATCGATTTCGGTAGTAGAAAAATTTCTTAACTCTGAGATTGTCAAAACAGAAGCCCAGACACAATTGATGGAATTCATATTAATCATTGTGGGAGCCGCTTTATTATCCGGTTTTTTCACCTTCCTCATGCGGCAGACAATCATCAATATTTCGCGATATATCGAATATGACCTTAAAAATGAAATTTTCGATCATTATCAAATCTTAAGCCTAAACTTTTATAAGAAAAATAGAACCGGCGATTTAATGAATAGGATAAGCGAGGATGTGAATCAAGTTCGAATGTACGCTGGTCCGGCCATCATGTATGGCATACAGACGCTTACTTTATTTGCTTGCTTGATTCCCTTAATGTTCATCAAAGCGCCAACCTTGGCAGCCTATACCCTTTTGCCTTTACCAATCCTATCCGTACTGATCTATAAAATCAGTAAAGTGATTCATAAGAGAAGTACGATTGTTCAGCAATTTTTGTCAACGCTGTCCACCTTTACCCAAGAAGTATTTTCAGGTGTATCGGTCGTAAAAGCGTATGCCCTGGAGCCGCAAACTAATGAGGAACTAGTAATTCTTGCTAATAGTGGAAAAGATAAAAGTGTTAGTCTTGCAAAAGTAAATGCATGGTTTTTCCCATTGATGATATTGTTGATAGGAATCAGTAACATATTGGTCATTTATATTGGAGGTAAACAATATTTGGCGGGAAAAATAAGTGTTGGTCTTATTGCCGAATTTATACTTTATGTGAACATGCTGACATGGCCAGTGGCCATTGTAGGCTGGTTAACATCGATTGTACAAACGGCAGCGGCAAGCCAAGAGAGAATCAATGAATTTCTAAAAGAAAGGCCCGAACTTAAAAATACGCCTACCCATGAACACACGGTAAAAGGAAAAATAGAGTTCAGAAATGTAGGTTTCACGTATGACGATACCGAAATAACCGCCTTGACAAATTTATCCTTTACCATTAACGAAGGGGAAACCACGGCTATTATCGGAAAAACAGGTTCGGGAAAATCGACAATTCTAGATTTGGTAGCACGTCTCTATGATACGACTTCCGGAGAAATTTTAATCGATGACGAACCCATAAAGGAAATTGACCTTACCACCTTAAGAGAATCCATTGGTGCCGTACCTCAAGATGCCTTCTTATTTTCTGATACAATTAAGAATAACATCAAATTCGGGAAGCAAGACGCGACCGAAGAAGAAATTATAACGATTGCTAAAGAGGCGGTAGTACATGAAAACATCATGGGCTTTTCTAAAGCATACGATACTATTTTAGGGGAAAGAGGTATCACTTTAAGCGGTGGGCAAAAACAGCGGGTATCAATCGCGAGAGCACTGATCAAGAATCCTAAAATCTATCTTTTCGATGATTGTCTTTCTGCTGTAGATACCGAGACCGAAGAAGATATCCTCAATAATCTAAAAAGAGCTTCCCAGAACAGAACCACACTTATCGTAAGCCATAGGGTATCTTCCGCAAAAAACGCGGATAAAATACTGGTATTAGAGGATGGGAAGTTGATTCAACAAGGCACTCACGATGAATTAAATAGCAAGGAAGGCTATTACAAAGAGCTTTATCATAATCAGCTTTCAGAGAAAGAAAATTAGAAAATTGTTGTCGGATAGCGTTTTTTTTTTCATTTTTGATAGTATAACGACACTAAACATACGAAATGAGCGAAAGAGATTTATCAGAACAGGAAGAAATTCACTCCAAAGTTTTACGCGCAGGCAGAAGGACTTATTTTTTTGATGTAAGAAGTACCAAGGCAGGTGATTATTATCTAACCATAACAGAAAGCAAAAAATTCACACATGACGATGGATCTTTCCATTATAAAAAACATAAAATCTACCTGTATAAGGAGGATTTCGATGCGTTCAAAGAAAACGTCGAGGAAATGATGGATTTTATCATCAATGAAAAAGGACAAGAGGTAATTTCAGAAAGACATCAAAAAGATTTTAAAAAGGAAGAAGGAGAAAGTGAAGCCGAAATCGAACAAACTTCACCTGGCACTTCTAGTTTTACAGATGTCAGTTTTGAGGATATCTAGACAATTAAACTTATTAAATATTAACGGCCCTTATATATAAGGGCCGTTTTTAATTCAAAAAAAGCAAATTAGTTTTTAAGGTTCCTAGAAATTATGCGATTTCACCAGCAATGTATTGAGTAAAATAAAGCAAGCCAAACATAGAAGTGCCATCGCAATATTCAAAAAAGAAGTAAAAAAGAAAAATAGAAATATCATATATATCGGAAAAAATACTAGCCCCGTTGCAAATCGAAAAGTACCCATAAATTCATCTTCAGGCACTTTCGGCTTAATCATTAGTTTCCATAAGAGAACGACCGGAAAGTTCAATATGATGAAAACTACGCCAAAAAACCAAGAACCCTGCAATTGCTTTGACCTTTTGTAAGGAACCGTAAATTTTTCATTTGAAAAAAATTTTATCTTTTCATTAGTTTCCTTTGGATTTAGAAAATCCGGATTATCGTTTTCCAAGACTCTTAATGCGGCATCATAATCAAGTTCATCTGGAATATGCGTGGTGAGTTCCTCTAAGCTTGCCTTTATTTTAATTTTGATTGCCGTACTGAATTCAATCAAGGTTTGTTGATGGTATAACCGCTTTACCGCAATAGCTTTGCCATAGTGAACAGCAACTTCATCTGGAAAATGGGCTGCATCTTTGTAATTCACCCCCACCGGCACCAATTGAATATCCAAATTAGGATACATTTCTAAAGTCCTTAAAATAATCCGCACAAATCCTTTGCTTAAAGGCCTAACCTTACGCCTTAGATTATGGTTCGCTTCTGGGAAAATAACAAGTGCTTCTTCGCTTGCCAACAGTTTGGCGCACTTGTCAAAAATCAAATTATTGTTGGATAAGGTTTTCCTGCCATCCCGGATTCGGTAAATGGGAATCATTCTAAAATAAGAGAATAGGGTTTTCAAGAATGAATTCGAAAACACATCTGCCCTCGTCAAGAAATAAGGTTTCCGTTCACAATCGGTCACAATCAACAAAACATCGATTAAAGCACTTTGATGGTTGGGCAAAAAAATAACAGGCTTATCTTTAGGAATATGTTCCAAACCAACGATCTTTATCCGTTTGTGATAAAAATAGAGTCCGACTTTTACCACAAACTTCACCGAGGTATATAGAATTCCTTTCAAGCTATGTTTTTCTTTTGAACCGGAGCAAAACTCCAGAAAGTCGCTAATAACAACCCAGAAATAATATGCCATACTCCCCAAAAGGCGGCCAAAAGAGCCATACCCCCTAGCCCATCAAAAAAAGTAAAAATCAATAACAAACCTAACCCTGAATTTTGAATACCAGTTTCAATGGTAATCGATTTACAATCTTTAACCGATAGGCGAAATAGTTTGGCTACGCTATAGCCTGTAGAAAACGCGATTAGGTTATGAATTAATACAATCCAGAAAACATACAAAATATAATCCTTGAAAAGAATACGATTATTGTACAATGCGATAACTATTAAAAATATAAAAAACCATAAAGAACTAACCTTTAGGGCCTTTGCTATTTTTACCGCTACATTGGGGCGCAGACAATTTATGTACATACCCAAAAGCAAAGGTCCCCCCAAAAGAAGACCTACCAATCTGAACATTTCAAAGGGATCAATCGAAATTTCCTGAACTAAAGTTGAACTTGGCGCATATAGAGTTGACCAGAAATTAAAATTCAACGGGGTCATAACAATGGCCAATAAAGTTGCAAACGCAGTTAAACTTACCGATAGTGCCGTATTTGCTTTGGCCAGATAAGATATGAAATTCGAAATATTACCCCCTGGGCAGGCAGCTACCATGAACATACCTAACGCAATACTCGGCATTGGCTCTATAAATAAGACCAAGAAAAACGTTACTGCCGGAAGCAGTACAAATTGACTGCACAAACCAATAAGCAGTGATTTTGGTTTTTCCCATAATCCTTTAAAATCCTTGAACGATATTTCTAAAGCCACCCCGAACATGACCAAACCCAAAACCATGTTCATAACCAACAATGAGCCGGCATCAAAACTAATTCGAACGTTATCTAATAGGCTTTCTGTCAAAAAATCACGAGATTTTCAATCCATTTGACACTTTCATTTGGGGTTGGATCAAGATTACATCCTTACGCTCTACAGCCCCTAATATAAGACATTCGCTCATAAAATTAGCGATTTGCTTTATAGGGAAGTTGACCACTGCCACAATCTGCTTACCCACAAGTTCTTCTTTAGTATATTTAGTAGTGATTTGAGCCGATGTTTTTTTGACCCCAATTTCTTCACCAAAATCAATATGAACCTTATATGCCGGATTTCGAGCTTCAGGAAAATCAAAAACAGCTACCACGGTACCGGTCCTGATATCTATTTTACTAAAATCATCCCAAGAAACGGCATCCTTCATCTTACTATTTTAAGTTTTTCAATTAAATCACGAGGAACATTTCCAGAATACATTCCGTAGGCATCAACCAATAATCCTTTATCCCCGCTTGAAGTTTCAATAACATATAAAATCGTGTTATCATCTGGATTACTATCTCCTTCAAATCGATAAAATTTAATAACATCTAATTCTGCGGCTGGATGTATCTGCTTTTTACGTTTATGCTCTAAACCTGCATCGCACAAATTAAAATCTTCTGTATACCCTGCTTTCTGTAAATCTTGTATTGCCACAGATAATGACGAATATGAATTTTCCATACGCTTTAATTTTATTATTTGAATGAATGTAAGTATTGTAATCACAAAATACAAGGTCTTTTAATTTCTTAACTTCGTATTATCAAAATTCTTAATTTATGGCAAGAACAGAAAGCAATATGTTGGAATTGGGCACCATAGCCCCAGCATTTAGTTTATTCGATACCGTAACCGAAAAAACAACGAACCTTCAAGCTCTAAAAGGAGAGAATGGAACGGTAATCATGTTCATCTGTAACCATTGCCCTTTTGTAATTCATGTCAATCCTGAACTTGTTCGATTAGCAAAAGACTATGAAAACAATGGCATAGGATTTATTGCCATTTCGAGTAATGATATTCATAATTATCCACAAGATGCACCAGATTTAATGAAGGCTAAAGCCAAAAAAGAAAAATATCCGTTCCCTTATTTATATGATGAAACACAAAAGGTAGCTAAAGATTATAAAGCTGCGTGTACACCCGATCTCTATTTGTTCGATGCGGAGTTAGAACTCGTATACCGGGGGCAGCTGGACGATTCTAGACCGGGTAACGGACTACCGCTTAACGGCAAGGACTTACGAAATGCCTTGGATAGTTTGTTAGCTGGAAATACGATTGATTCTTCACAAAAACCAAGTATTGGATGTAATATTAAGTGGAAATAGAGCCAGTTATAGATTACCCAAAAACTATTCATATCATTAATATCTCTGGTCTTCACGAATGAACGGCACTGTACTCTTTGAACCTTTGACCCCTAACTTGTATGATGATTATATTAAAATAGGCACAATCGCCTATAATCAACATTACCTTCATTTATGGCCAAATGGAGATACATCCACTTATATCGAAAGTAGTTTCACCAAGGAAGTTTTGCTACAGGAAGAACAAGATGATAATACAGTCCTATATCTTATCAAAACGAACAAAAGTTATGTTGGCCTTTTAAAAATCATCTTACATAAGTCCATAGCAAATTACAAGGCAATAGAATCATTGTACATTGACAAAATCTATATTCAAAAAGAATTTACAGGAATAGGATTAGGAAGAAAAACCTTAGAATTCGTAACAGGTTTAAGTAAAAAGCTTTCAAAAAAAGCCATCTATCTTGAAACAATGCAAAAAGGACCGGCCCTTCCGTTTTATTTAGCACATGGCTTTCATATCATCGATATGACAAAAGTTCCTTTTGCAAATGCTGTTGAAGAAGAAAAACCAATGTATGTTCTCTTAAAAGAAATTTAAGCGGAATTTATATTGTATCGTACTAAAAACTTACCAACCTTTTCTCAGGGCCAAATTATAAATATGCGCAAAGTGATGATTACTATGCCAAGCGTATTTGCCGAGGTTTTCGGCTACGGATATAATCACATTTCCATCAGGATGAACATAACTTTTCTGAAAATCATCGGACGAAATTCTATTTAACAGATAAACCAATTTGGCATGCAAGGCCGTCAAATAGTGTAAGGAAAGTTCAATGGGTGCACTTTTCGCATCCATCATAGCACTCCAATCCTTTTCATCATACGCTTTTATTAACGGACCATTCTCGGTCAAAGCCCATTTGAAGCGGGTGTAGCTGTGGTGATGGCTATCGGCTAAATGATGTATCACTTGCCGTACGGTCCAACCACCTTCGCGATAAGGAGTTTCTAGTTGTTCCTCTGAAAAGTCTTGAACCAAATCCGTTAGTCTTCCCGGTAATCTCTCCAAAACTTTTATCCAACTCTCAATATGATGTTTTGAAATCTCTGATGGACACTCAAAATGACCAATAGGATACTTTAATTTTTCTAAATCTTCCATTGTATAAAAATAAAAACTTTAATAGACTTTTAACCTAAAAGGTTTAGACCTAGCCTTATATTCTACTAATTTTATAGGATATAAAAAATAAATACTAAAAAACATAAATATGGCCACAATACGATTAGGGGACACAGCACCCGATTTTACAGCAGAAAGTTCAATGGGTACAATAAATTTATACGATTATTTAGGGGATAGTTGGGGAATCTTATTTTCGCACCCGGCAGATTTTACCCCGGTATGCACGACAGAACTAGGTACTGCAGCTAAGTTTAAGGATGAGTTTGATAAAAGAAACGTGAAAATGCTGGCCCTTAGTGTAGACGGAGCTGCATCACATGCCGAATGGATAAAAGATATCAATGAAGTAGAGCATACTACTGTTAACTTTCCCATTATTGCAGATGAGGATAAAAAAGTGTCAATGTTATATGATATGATACATCCTAAAGCGGATAGTAACCATACGGTACGTTCGGTATTTATCATTGCCCCAGATAAAACAGTTAAGTTAACTTTGACGTATCCCCCCTCTACAGGTAGAAACTTCTATGAATTGCTAAGGGTAGTTGATTCTTTGCAACTGACAGCCTATCATAAGGTAGCAACCCCGGCTAATTGGGAACATGGTAAAGATGTTGTGGTGAGCCCGTCGATTTCTACTGCCGATGCAAAGAATATGTTCGCAAAGGGAATTACTGAAGTAAAACCTTATTTGAGAATGACTCCCGACCCAACTGAATAAGTTTAAAACAAGTCTCATAGTCAATTGGTTAACCTTTTTTAACCAACCTTAATATATCATAAAAGATATTTAAATATTAAATAATAATATACTATCTTCGTACTTTAATTAATATTTAATTTTTCTATTATGAGTAAAGGAACAGTAAAATTCTTCAATGATTCCAAAGGTTATGGTTTTATCACTGAAGATGGTTCAAACGAAGATCATTTTGTACACATTTCTGGCTTAATCGATGAAGTTCGAGAAGGTGATGTTGTGGAATTTGAACTACAACAAGGTAAAAAAGGATTAAACGCCGTTAATGTGAAAGTAATTGACTAGGTAACGATTTAACTTTTTTATAGTATGAAACCCGAACCAATAGGTTCGGGTTTTTTTATGAAAGAATATTAATTTCAAAAAATTCTTCTTCTTACACGCAACCTTTTGATGTTCTTACATCTTATAAAAAAACAATCAACTGTTCCCCGACCTTATCCATTCATTTATGATTACATTTTTTACTGTTTTATTCGTATTACTGATTATTAATATCGCAATGCTTCTAAGTAGTTTAATAATGCGGAAGAAATAAGGCTGGCTTTATTTAAAATTCACTTGCTAAGCAATTCATTTCACTGCCCCAATATCTTTTGTATAAAAAAAGCACCCCAATCTTTATGATTAAGGTGCCCATTATATTATAAATTAGTTATCCTAACTTACGTTCATCAATTCCACATCGAAAATCAATGTAGCGTTGGGTGGTATTACACCACCCGCTCCCGCACTCCCATAGGCTAACTCGGAAGGAATTACAAAACGGGCTTTATCCCCAACCTGTAAAAGTGCGATCCCTTCATCCCAACCTGGTATGACTTGACCAATTCCCAATTGAAAATCTATCGGTTCGTTTCGTTTATATGAAGAATCAAAAACTTTTCCGTTTAAAAGGGAGCCTTCGTAATGAACAGATACCATTTTTCCTTTTTCAGCTTTGGCACCCTTACCATTTTGAATCATTTTATATCTAAGTCCTGATGCTGTTGAATCGAAACCTGCAGCCACTTTATCAAGTTCGGCCTCTTGTTTTTCTTTTTCAGCTTTTAAACGAGCTTCTCCAGAAGCATTGAAATTCTTGAAAGCTTCCAAGGCATTCCAACTCTTTGCTTCTTCACCGACGCGTAAGATTTCCAAAGTTTTAATCTCATCACCTTGAGCTATACTATCAACGACATCTTGACCTTCTTCGACAAGACCGAAAACCGTATGCTTATCATCTAACCAAGGAGTTGCTACATGGGTAATAAAGAACTGACTGCCATTAGATCCAGGGCCAGAATTTGCCATGGATAGAACACCGGGCACATCATGTCTTAAATCTTGATGAAACTCGTCATCAAATTTATACCCTGCATCACCGGTTCCCCTACCTTGGGGACATCCACCTTGAATCATAAAATCTGGAATGACCCTATGAAACCTTAAACCATCGTAAAATGGCTCTCCCTTGGCTTTTACAGTATTATCTTGGTCGCCTTCGGCCAATGCCACAAAATTACCGACCGTTCCAGGTGTTTTGTCATGGGTAAGTTTTACCAATATTTCGCCCTTGTTCGTATTGAACTTGGCGTAAATTCCGTCTTTCATTATACTTATTTTAAATAAGTGGCAAAGGTAAAGAATTTTGGTGTTTGTTCATTTAAGCAATTTTCATTCTGTAAGAATTTAGAGGATTAAGTGCAATGAGCCAATTTATTCGTACTTCTGTCGAGTAGATTAAAAAACGAGTGGGGTTATATCTTTTTTTGCTATCTAATGTCCATTTAAATGCCCATAAAGAGACGTATTTACCAAATAGACCTACTCCGTTTTATAGCCGCAATAGGCATTATGCTAGCACACTATCTTTTCAGAGGGTTTAAAGCGGATAACCTTACAAATCTCAGTTTTTTAGAACTTGGGGGAGAATGGATTAAATATTGTTTCGTATTCATTGACCTCTTCTTTATTATCAGTGGATTTGTAATCACCTTATCGGTACGAAATAAATCATTAAGCTACTTTTTTAAATCTAGAGTGATGCGGATTTTTTCGGTCTATTGGTTATGTGTCTTTATAACTTATGTTGTAACCATTCTTTTTGGTGCCCCGCGATTTACGGTAACTTTTGGTCAATTTCTTTTTAATTTGACCTTACTGCAGGATTTCTTCGATATCAAAAGATTGGACGGTGCCTACTGGACTATGTCAGTTGAACTACGATTCTATGCCCTTGCCATGGCCTATCTTTTTATCTATAAATTCCGAAAAATAAGACTTGAAACTATTTCCTATACTTGGTTGGCATTAAGTACTTTGTTTGTGTTCGCACAAAACAACATTATTGCAAAAGTACTTGATCTATTTTTAATGTTCGAATGGTCTCCAGCGTTCATTGCGGGTATAGTAATGGCTAAAATATACACTTCTAAGAAATTACGACTAAGCCAAGGTGTAACTATACTTCTTTGTTTCGTTTTATCAGCTTACCATCGATACATCTATCTTTTGGAATCGATGGAATACTATCATGTAGATTTATCAGAAACCATAGCTTTTTTCGCAATTCTTTCTATATACCTCATTATGCTAGCGGTAACCATGGGGAAATTAAGTTGGCTCAATAAGCCATATTTTTGGCATTTGGGTATAATGACTTATCCTCTTTACTTATTGCACCAAAGAATAGGCTATATAATATTCAACAATCTTATGGGACATGTAAACAAATATCTGATTTTATCAGGTACTATAATCCTTATGATTTCACTTTCCTTTATTATCGTAAAATGGGTTTCTGCTCCACTTTCCAATTTCTTGGATAAAGTTTTGATGAAATTTATACATCATATTGAAGGCATTAAGTGGCTCTCAAATCCTATTATTATAAAAAAGCTTAGGAAACAACCCTAAAGGTCCATGTGTTCCATAAATTTAAAAACCGTATTTATCTACCAAATAGACCAAGCTTGCCATAGTTGCCGCACCTAGTTCAAGTTCACGCTTGTTGATCTGTTCAAATGTATCGTTTTCAGCATGGTGATAATCAAAATAACGTTGAGAATCTGGTCTTAATCCGGCCATCACCAGTCCCTCTTTTTTCAATGGACCAATATCCGCGCCACTTCCTCCTTTTTTAAAATAATGTACCATATAGGGTTCGAACAAATCTTTCCATCCTACCACCTTCTCAAATTGCTTATCGGTACAGTCAAAGGTAAATCCACGGGGAGTAAATCCTCCTGAATCACTCTCCAGGGCAAATACGTGATTCTCATTTTTTGAGGTAGCTACTTCTGCATACTTGTTTCCTCCCCTTAACCCGTTTTCCTCGTTCATGAACAAAACCACTCTGAGGGTACGTTTTGGCCTATACCCTGTTTTTCTTAGAAGGTTTAATACCTCCATACTTTGAACACAACCCGCACCGTCATAATGGGAACCATCTCCTAAATCCCAAGAATCTAGATGACCCCCAACCACAATTATTTCCTCTGGATGACTACTTCCCTTTATTTCACCTATAACATTATAGGATTCAACATCTGAAAATTCTTTGCAGTTCTGTTTGAAATAGAATTTTATTTCTGAATTTAGTTTGAGCGATGTACTCAGTAAATCTGCGGCATTGGTACTAATGGCAGCGGCCGGTATTCTATCTGCAACGGGCTGATCTCCATACCCCATCGAACCTGTGTGGGGAAAATCGTCTGACCTTAAGTTCATTGAGCGTACGATCACCCCCAATGCACCGAATTTAGAAGCTTCCATCGCTCCAGCATAACGCTGGTCTACACAATTAGAATAGGCATCGAATGTATTGATCTTGGTAGGATCCATGGGTCTATTGAAAAACACAATGTTGCCTTGAATTTTGTCCTTTCCCAAAGTCGCCAGTTGCTCAATGCCATTTACCTCAATAATATTTGCTTTAATTCCTTTGGGCGGTGTAGGCACAGAACCTCCGAGAGCACAAATCGGCACATTTGTGGTAACACCTGGGGATGTTTCGAAATAAGCGAACTCTGGTGTTCCCCTAACCCATTTAGGCACCATTACCGGTTGAAGCCAAACCTTGTCCAAGCCTAAGGAATCTAATTGTGATTTAGTATAATCTACAGCTTGTTGCGCCTGTACAGAACCAGATAAACGGCCACCGATCTGGTTGGAAAGATAATTCAACCAACCATATGCTTTGCCTTGGGTCAGCGCCGTGTCATAAATTTTTTCAAGCTGTTCCGCATCTGTACTTTGAGCCATACCGATATAAGCCCCAAGTACTACAATCAATAGCACTAGTTTACTTTTCACCTTGTAATTGTTGTTCATAGTTGTCTAAATTAGACATAATTTTTTCGCTCAACATGGGCTCTTTGATATCTTTGTATTTTTTTAACGATTGTAATAATATTGAGGCAATTATAATTCTCGTCGCTTTTTTATTATCGGCAGGTACAACGAACCATGGAGCATAGTCTTTAGACGTCTTAACAATAGCCTCTTCATAGCATTTTTGGTAAGTGTCCCAAAGTGCTCTTTCTTTTAAATCTCCTGGAGAAAATTTCCAATGTTTCTCTTTGAATGCAAGTCGCCTTAAAAGCCGTTGCCGCTGCTCTTCTTTGGACAGGTTTAAGAAAAATTTGTAAATGAGCGTTCCGTTTTCTGCTAGATGCTGTTCAAATTGATTTATTTGTTCAAATCGTTTATCCCAAAAATTTTGATCTACATCTGCAACCGTATGAATACCGGGAATATGTTCATTCAAAATGTATTCTGGATGGACCCTGGTCACCAGTACGTTTTCATAATGGGTTCTATTGAAGACCCCGAACTTGCCCTTGGCCGGTAAAACGATATAATGACGCCAAAGATAATTATGACTTAACTCTAATTCGGTCGGCACTTTGAAACTATGCACTTCTACCCCACTAACATTGAAATCTTTAAACACCTCACGTATCAAACTATCCTTACCAGCAGTATCCATTCCTTGAAGACAGACCAGAATACTATATTTTCCATGGGCGTATACTATATCTTGAAATTCTCCCAACTCCTTTCTAATCACGGCTAGCCCCTTCTTCAATTTTTTATTCGACTTTCCGAAATCTTCGTAGGTTTCGACCTGGCGCAAATTAAAGTTGTCATTGGCCCTATATTTTTCAATATCTATTCTATCCATCTTTATAAATATAATTAAATACCCACATGATTACCCATTTGAGCAACGCTCATCGCTATTTTTATCGGATTTGAAAGGCATTCTAACGAAAATAATACTTTCGGCCGCTCATTATATCTAATTTTATCAGCGTAAAATCCCAAATTTTACAGATTAAAACCTACAAATGAAGAAAACGATTTATTTTTTCTGCAGTTTTACCTTGCTTCTACTTTACTCGTTCGGCACAAATTTAGATTGTGAATATGCAAGTTCAAATATGGGTTTTGCCAAATCGCAAATAAAGGAGGCCCTACTTACAAACGATATTAGCCAAGCTAGATTTTATAGTTACAAGGCTTTGAATGCGATGGAAAAATCAAAAAGCCAACTTAAAGAATGTGGATGTAAGTTGGCAAGAAATAGCATGAACGAGAGTTTAGATTTATTAATCCTTGCTACCAAATCAACAACCTTAGAGGGCACAAAGAGTTATTTGAGCAAATCATTGGAACTTACCGAAAATACAATGTTCGTTCTTGAAGCCCATGACGCTCATGACAGTTCTTATTCTAATGACATGCTCGCCATGAATTCAAAAAATAGTTCTGATAACAAAGCCACTTCTAATGAAACTATTTCACTTAGTCTTAGCGATAAAATCGACATTTCACTTGAAAAATATCGAATCTCACTGAACCAGGTAGTTCTAACGGTCAATTGCAAAGAGGCGAAAGCTTTTGCCAAACGCATTTACGAAGAATGTGAGACTCAACTTCTCAAACCTAATTTATCCGAAGGAAAAAAGTATTACAACCTTCGTACAAAAGAAATAACCTTAGCGGCGTTAAAAGAAATTGGTGACTGTACTCAAGAAATACATTAATGTATGATTAAGGCTATTATTTACTCGCGAATAATTTCACGTCATCTTCTGTAACCTCTTGCCCTCCGAGAATAATAAGACGTTCGACGACATTTCGAAGCTCTCTAATATTCCCCGTCCAATCGTAGGCCTTCAAAAGTTTCACAGCTTTATCAGAAAAAGTTTTTGAGGGTATGCCCTGTTCTTCTGTAATCTTTTGAGAAAAATGCTCTATTAACAAAGGAATATCGGCCCTACGGTCATTCAAACTAGGCACTTGAATGAGAATCACTGCAAGCCTATGGTAAAGATCCTCTCGGAATTTACCGTCTTCTATTTCTTTTTTAAGATCTTTATTGGTAGCGGCTATAACACGTACATCTACTTTTATATCCTTATCCGATCCAACTCTTGAAATTTTACTTTCTTGTAAGGCCCTTAATACTTTTGCCTGTGCCGAAAGGCTCATATCACCAATCTCATCTAAGAAAATAGTTCCCTTATTAGCGGTTTCAAATTTGCCGGCCCTATCCTTAACTGCAGACGTAAATGCTCCTTTTACATGTCCAAATAGCTCACTTTCTATTAATTCAGATGGAATCGCTGCACAATTCACCTCTATGAACGGCTGAGCACTTCTTGCACTTTTTTCATGTAACCAATGTGCGACCAGTTCTTTACCTGTACCGTTAGCACCTGTTATCAATACCCTTGCGTCGGTTGGGGCGACCTTTTCGATCATTTCCTTAATCGTACTTATTTCGTTACTATCCCCGATCATCTCATAATTCTTGCTAACCTTCTTTTTCAAATTCTTGTTTTCAACAACAAGAACCTTTCTATCCAAAGCATTTCTAACCGTAGTCAATAAGCGATTTAGATCTGGGGGTTTAGAAATATAGTCAAAGGCCCCTAAACGCATGGTATTTACGGCGGTATCTAAATCACCATGACCAGATATCATTATAAAGGGGATTTCGGGTTTTATTTTCCGCGCCGCTTCCAATACCTCAACGCCATCCATTTTGGGCATTTTAATATCACAGAGAACCAAGTCATAATCATTGTTCTTTATAGTTTCCATACCTTTTAATCCATCTTCGGCCTCCTCGACCTGATAGGCATCGTTCTCCTCAGATAAAATTTTAACCAGCACCCTTCTGATCGCTGCTTCATCCTCAATAACCAATATTCTTGACATAACGTTTTATTAAATTCCTATTCTAAATCCTGTTCTAAAATAAAGTCCGGATGCATCATTTAAAGTAAAAATATCTTTACGGTCTCTATCTCTCAATGCTGAATTCTGAAATAAGGATCGCCCACCAATAAGATAAACGGACATATCTTTAGTTATTTTATATTGATATCCTATAGTCAATAATAATGCCGTATAAGAGACATCGGTCGACAAATTGTTTCCGGATAATAATATATCGTTCTGGATATTCACGTAATAGCCGTCTAAAAATAATTCTGATTGAAAAAAATGTCCTTTTGGTGTAAAATATTTCATTCCTGATTTAGGTACTCCTACAATGTAGGCCCAATTGGGATGGAATTTTTTTTCATAATATAACACGGGCAAGGGAATCTGTACAGGAGAAGTAGAATTATAGGATACACCCAAAACCAATTTATAGGGTTTATCGATGTTTTTCTTGTCCCTATAGGCTCCCACGGTATAGTTCACATTAAAATCATCATTTTGCAATTCTTCAACAAAGTTGGACGACCATCTCGGTGTTATCACCCCTATCAACCGCCACTCTTCCGTTAATTTATAGACATAAGCAAAATTAACATCTACAACATGAAGTTTTTTAATGTCATCCGAACTTACGAATATCCCATTTGGAACTTCAAAATTATACCTATTGTATTCGCTCCCTATAACTATATAGTCTTTTTTATCTCTTACCGGAATTGGAATATTTGCCACCAGTTTTATTCTTGATGTTTCTACATCGGCACTGTTGCTAGGCATGAGCATATATTCTGCCCTGAACACATCAGGTGTTTGCCCAACCATATAGTTGGCCAAAATGAAAAGGAGCCACACTTGTGTGAATCGGTTATGTTTCTTCATTCGTATTTAAATTTTGAACCGAACTATGTTGAAAAGGTGCTGGTTGAAAGATATGCACATCTCTCTGCGGAAAAGGAATGGTAATATTATTTTTCCTGAAATCTGCATCGATTTTATATCGTAATTCACTTTTTAATCTGGGCACCGAAAAACTATCATTTATATAAAAGTTTAAGGAGAACAGTAAAGCAGAATCACCGAAATCTTCAAATAAAACAAAAGGTTTGGGACTTTTTAAAACACTTCTCTGATTTTTAACAACATTCAGTAAAATTTGCGTAACCGACTGAATGTCACTACTATAAGCCACGCCCACATTAACAGTTTCTCTTGTTGTTGTATGGTTCTGGGTATAATTATATACTATATCACTTATAAATTTATGGTTGGGAATTATAATCACCTTATCGTCTCTGGTGAGCGCTCTTGTCGTGCGTAACTTTATTTCAAAAACTTTTCCTACCTTATTATCTATCTCTACGATATCGCCGACACGTAAGGATTTATCAATAATAATAAAAACACCTCCGATAATATCTTGGAAAATATCTTGCAGGGCGAGTCCAAGACCAACGAACAGGGCCGCAGAAGCAGTGATTAAAATTGTAATATCGATACCCGCGGCGCTCATGGTGAACAGAATCACCACTACATAAACAAGATACTTAATAAACTTAAAGATGCTGATAAACTTAAGTTTATCCTCTGCTTCCATTTTTCTAGTAAAAAATCTGCGAATGCCTTGCAGAAGCGTACTTGTTATTAAAAAAGCTACTGTCAATAACAATAATAACCCTATGGTAATATTTATAGATTCTTTTCCCTCACCAAAATGAATACCCAATTCCAAAAACTTCTTTACACTCCCCCAGATATCATCTTCAATGATTTCCTTTATTTTTTCTGTTTTCTCCTGGATCATGATGAATATTTAAGCCACTTGAAGAGTTCTTTATAACTAGGTTTTTTACCGTACATAAGTATGCCGACACGGTAGATTTTCGCTGCCACCCAAACAATACCAATAAAAGTACCTATTAAAATTAAAATAGAAGTTATCAATTGCCATACCGGAACACCTCCATTACCAATGCCCCAAGGTAAACGCATGAGCATTACGATAGGCGATGTCAACGGAAAAAGGGAAAAAGCAACTGCAATAGGCCCGTTTGGATTGCTGAAAACAGAAAAGAAACCTACATAAATCGCCAACATCAAAGGAAGAATTACGGGAAAAATAAATTGCTGGGTATCTGTTTCATTGTCAACGGCAGCACCTATTGCAGCATATATTGAGCTATAAATCAAGTATCCCAAAACAAAATAAACGATGAAGAAAAACAGCATGGCAAAAATAGGAATTTCAAAAATCTCTTGGGCGTACAGTTGAATATTCTGGGTTACGGTATCTACATCAACACTTGTAGTGGACGACATACCTGGTGTCATGCCCCCTTTAGTCAATGTTGATGGATCTATATCAAAAATCGCTAGCCCTATAAATAATAAAATGGCTCCAGAAATTATCCAAATACCAAATTGGGTAATTCCCGCCAAAGATGTTCCTATAATCTTACCCATCATTAAATGGAACGGTTTTACAGAAGAAATAATAACTTCAATAATTCTACTTGTTTTCTCCTCGATCACACTTCGCATTACAAAACCACCATATATGATAATGAACATCATGATCAAATACCCAAAAGCCCCGCCTATCACAGCTTTTATTTCATTGATACCCTTTATATTTTGAAGGCCATCAAACGTGGCAATATTAATGTCATAGGCACGATCCATTTCGGCGTATTCTTTTGGTGACAGACCAAATTCCCTCAAGCGCTCTTGCCTTAATCTTCCGGTTATGACAGCTTCAAGCTTATCTAAAACCGCTGCTGTTGGTGCATCTTTACTATAAAAAAATGCACGTTGGGCAACTTGCTCGAGATTCTCTTCATTGGGTAAGAACATTAGTCCATAGTACCCCATACTCATTGTAGAATCTTTAGCCTGTTCTAAAGTAACGTCCTTAAAATTCACATAAGAAGTTGCCTCAGATGTCACGAATTCATTCGAAAAAAAATCACTATCATTTAAAACGGCTATTACTCTTTTCTCATTACCGTTCAACTGGGTTAAATAGGTGATTAGCAAAATCATCCCCACCATTAGAATAGGGCTTAAAAAGGTCATGATCACAAAAGATTTGTTCCTCACCTTTGCCAAGTATTCGCGTTTAATGATCAATGGCAATTTATTCATGTGCTATACCTTTATTTTGAATGGTCTTGATAAAAATATCATTAGCAGAGGGTATCGTTTCCACAAAACTGTTTACGTTTGCCCTGCTACTTAGAAATTGTAAAAGTTCCTTTGATTCATTCGTAGGAAGTTGAATTTTAAAATCCAACTGCCTTTCCTTTATATCATATGAATTGCTCAATACCTGAAAATTATCCCTCATTTCAATTAATAATTTGTCAGCATTTTCAATTTCAACCCCGATTTTAAAAATGTTGTTCTTATACGCTTTTTTAATATCCGATAACTTCCCGTCCAATATTTTTTCAGATTGGTGGATCAAAGCGATGTACTCACATAATTCCTCCACTGATTCCATTCTATGTGTAGAAAAAATTATAGAAGTACCGTTCTCTTTTAGATTTAAAATCTGTTCTTTAATAAGGTTTGCATTAATAGGATCAAATCCACTAAAAGGTTCATCGAATATCAACAGTTTAGGCTCGTGTAGAACGGTGACCACGAATTGTATCTTTTGGGCCATACCTTTTGAAAGTTCTTGTATTTTTTTATTCCACCAATCCCCTATTTCTAACTTTTCAAACCAATACTTCAATCGTTTTCTCGCATCGGCTTTTGACAGTCCTTTTAATTGAGCGAGGTATAAAGCTTGTTCTCCAACCTTCATGCTTTTATAAAGGCCTCGTTCTTCTGGCAAATATCCTATTTGAGTTATGTGTTCTGATTTCAAAGGCTCTCCATTAAAATAGACCGAACCTTTGTCAGGATAAGTAATTTGATTGATTATACGTATTAAGGTAGTCTTACCAGCCCCATTAGGACCTAATAATCCGTAAATACTATTTTCGGGAATTTCAAGTGAAACGTTCTTTAATGCCGTATGGCTCCCAAATTGTTTGGTGACCTCATTAGTTACCAAAATGTTATTCATGTAGTCAATTTATTCAAAGATATTGAATTGTTTTGACTAGGTATATTCTTTATGTTTCCTTTATTTTTTACAGGCATTTATTGGCCTTAGCAAAAATAAGCATCCACATAAAAAGCAAAACCCACCCTCAATTAAATTAAGGATGGGAAAAAAATTGCTATGAAAAAGAAAATTAATATTGGTTGCCCAATATTAACTCAAATATACGTTTTTTATTTAAAACCAAAAGATTTTGAACTTAAGAGAACATATCTTTAACTTTTTCAAAAAATGACTTATCAGACTTCTCTGGCTTTGGTTCAAAATTATCAGTTCCCTGCATTCGCTCGAAAAACTCTCTTTGTTCTTTGTTTAATTCTTTTGGTGTCCAAACATTGACATGTACCAGTAAATCTCCTGCGCCATACCCGTTCAAACTTGTTATTCCTTTTCCCCTAAGTCTTAAAATCTTACCAGATTGTATACCGGTCTCCAACTTTATGCGGACCTTACCCCCTACAGAATCGATTTCCTTAGAAGTTCCCAAAACGGCCTCGGAAATACTTATATAAAGATCATAGTGCAAATTATCGCCTTCACGCTTTAAGGTCTCGTGTTCTTGGGTTTCTATAGCCACCAATAAATCGCCCGGTACTCCATTCCCAGGCGCATCGTTACCTCTATTAGGAACTTTTAACTGCATGCCGTCTTCAACCCCGGCAGGTATATTTATCGATACAGTTTCTTCAGAAACTTTTAAACCTTGAGCGTCGGCGTCACTCGGTTTTCCATCAAGAATCTGCCCGCTACCCCCACAGGTGCTACACGTTGCCGCAGTCTGCATTCTACCCAGTATGGTATTCTGCACTTTTGTCACCTGTCCGCGGCCATTACAGGTAGAACAGGTTTTGTAGGTTACGCCTTCGGCTTGAACCTTTCTTCTAACCTTAACTTTTTTCTCAACCCCATGGGCTATTTCCTCTAAGGTCAATTTCACCCTAATACGTAAATTGCTACCTTTTACCCTACGTTGGCCACCACCACCGCTAAAGCCACCGAAACCTCCGCCACCAAAGGCACTGCCGAAAATATCACCGAACTGGCTGAAGATGTCGTCCATATTCATACTTCCTCCACCAAAGCCACCGCCACCTTCGAATGCCGCGTGACCAAATTGGTCATAGCGTGCCTTTTTATCAGGATCACTGAGTACTTCGTAGGCCTCGGCCGATTTTTTGAACTTCTCTTCTGCAGTACTATCGCCAGGATTTTTATCAGGATGGTATTGCAATGCCTTTTTACGATATGCCTTCTTTATTTCGGCAGCAGATGCACTTTTACTTATTTCTAGAATTTCATAATAATCTTGCTTCATGCCCATCTTTTAATTTCCTACTACTACTTTTGGATGCCTAATGATCTTGTCACCAAGACTAAATCCCTTTTCAACAACATCTATAATTTTACCTTTCATTTTTTTATCAGGAGCTGGTATTTGGGTAATAGCTTCATGGATTTCAGCATCAAAGACATCCCCGGGATTTACTTCTAAAATCTGAAGTCCTTTTGATTTCAAAGTTTCCCTCAACTTAACGTTGATCAGTTCTATACCCTTGAACATTTCTTTATCATCAGACTTCGCCAATTCTTTTATAGCTCTTTCAAAATCATCCAAAACAGGCAAAAGTGAAACGATTACTTCTTGTCCGGCCGTTTTAAAAAGCTCCATACGTTCTTTTGAGGTACGTTTTTTATAGTTTTCAAACTCTGCAAATAGTCTTAAAAACTTATCTTTTTCCTTTGAAAGCTCATCTCTTAAAACCTCTTCTTGCGAAAGTTCTTCCTCTATAACACCTTCTTCTTTTTGTTCCTGTAGTTCGTCATCTAAAAGTTCATTTTCCAAGAACTCATCATCCAATGTGTTTTCTTTATCACTCATAATCTATAGTAATTTAAACGTCGATTAAAAAGGAGGCAAAAGTACTGCCAATTCTTTAAAAATGTCAAAATGTCACAAAAGTTCAAAAAAAAATCCGCCATAAGCGGATTTCAATTTTATATTTTACATATGGTTTTAATCAGGATACAAATTCATTTGTCATGTCGGTTCTCGAATTTTCGCATTCACCTTGCTTATCATAAATGGCCGCAAGTGCTTGACAAATATTAGAATATTGAAAAACAAAACCCTCTTCTTCTATCTTTTTGCTACTGACCCTTTGACTTGCAAACAAAACATACGCCATACTACCCAAAATCGAATACATGATAAATTTTGGAACGTTAGGCAAGAAAAGCGGTCTCTCCAAACTCTTTGCGATTTCTTTTACCAACTTATTATTTGTTACCGGATTTGGCGCAACGCCATTAAAAGTTCCTTCAAGACCAAATGAGGCAATATGAAGAAATATACCTGCCAAATCTGAAATATGAATCCATGATTGCCATTGTTCACCACTACCGAATGCCGCACCTAGAAAATAGTTCACAGGCTTGGCCATCTCAGGCAAAGCCCCCCCCTGTCTAGAAAGTACCAAACCAATTCTAACCTTCGAAACCGATAGTCCTATGGCTTCAAATTCATCTACTTTTTTCTCCCATGCTTCTACTACCTCCCCTAAAAAACTATTATCTACTTGATTATCTTCTTCTGCATAATAATTACTTAGTGAATTGGGGTAAATTCCTATTGCTGAAGCAGAGATTATAGACGTAACCTTATGACTTTTAGATCTTAGCAAGGCGTTTTTAAGCGACTCCAAAGAATTAATACGACTACTTAAAATTGTTTTTTTATACGATTTGGTCCATCGCTTAGATATACTGGATCCGGCCAAATTTATTATTACAGAAACACCTGAAAGGCATTCTTCATCAATTTCTCCCGTATCCGGATTCCAAAAATAACCTTGATAATCTGGCTTTGAAACAATTTTCCGTTTACTGGTTGTAAGGTAATTAATGGCATAACCTTTTTCATGGCATTGCGAGACCAATTCGCTGCCCACTAAACCCGTTGCACCAGTTATCAATACTTTCATCTCTTAAAGATATTGCTTTTAAAGAGTCTTGATATGCTATTTAATTTCGATTTAACATTGTACCAAAAGCAATTGGACAAAATTGCTTTAGGAAAAGGGTAGAAGTATCACGGTGTAGTTTAAGGTTTTCTAGCTCTTAGCATTTCACGCTTTCCTGGCGGCCCTGGCAATCGCTCTACAAGAAAACCAACTTCTAACATGGCACGTCGTACGCTTCCTTTTGCTGCATAAGTGACCAAATACCCTTTAGATTTCATAGCCTTGAACATTATATGAAATAATTCAACGGTCCATAACTCTGGCTGTACCCGCGCACCAAAGGCATCAAAATAGACTAAATCAAAAAGCTCAGAATGGTCGATGTACTTAAAATCTTTTTGCTCTTTTGTAAGGTGAAAATATTCACTGATTTCAATTTCCTCTTCCCATACCGAGGTGTGCATTAAATCAAACTCCTTTTTACGTGAAACAGAATCCAATTCTTCAATATAATTGAGTTGGCTCAATTCTTCCTCAGACACTGGGTATGCTTCAACCCCGGTATAGAAAATAGTTAGATTTCGCTTTTCAGATTCGAGCAGGGTTATAAAAGCATTAAGTCCCGTGCCAAATCCGATTTCAAGTATATTTATGTCCCTACCCTTAAATAAATCTAACCCAGAATCAATAAATACATGATATGCCTCTTGAATAGCACCATGTTTAGAATGGTATTGCTCTTGCCAATCCTTTATTTGGATAGTTGTGGAACCATCGGCTGTAGTAATGACTTCTCTCTTCAAATTAATTGGTAACTAGCACACCAGAGGCCTCAAAACTGAAGGTCCTTCGTGGTGTAGTTATTTTAGTCAATTCATCGGCAGACTTTCTTGCATCGGCCGCGTAATGTTTTTGATCTTCAATACTCATTTCTTCAACAAACGCTAAACCGTTTAAAACAACATTCTTTTGCACAATATCAAAAGGCATAAAAAACCCATAATCCTTAAAACGAACCATTGCCTGCTCCCCATCAGGTAATTCTACAATCATCCAGCACCCTTTTACCTTGCAAACTTCTTTGACAACAGTTTTAAACTGCAACGACAACGTATCTGAGGTCGCCATTGTATTATATTTCTTCAAGACTTCATGTTCTTCCTGAAGTCTATCAACCACAAATTGATTACCATAATAAGTACCTGCAGCAGTATCTTGAGAAGGTTGGGAATTGGCTCTTTGCTGTCCTGAGCAAGAAAAATATCCAAATAAAAAGACAAGTAAAATGTTAAATCCTTTCATAAATCTTAAAAATGCTGATTTACCCACAAAACTGATCAATTTTAGTCTAAAAAAGAAGAGGCTGTTGGGATATTTGTTTAATTTTATTCTAACTAAAGTTACGCATTTCATGACCATTGAAACCAAAAATATCATCGTCGAAAAGGTAAAAACCTCAAAAATTGATCAAGTTGATTTTGACAATCTAGCCTTTGGGTCAGTTTTTACAGACCATATGTTGGTGTGTACTTATAAAAAAGGAGCATGGGAAACTCCTAAAATCATACCTTATCAACCTATCACCCTCGACCCGTCTTCAAAGATTTTTCATTACGGACAATCTATATTTGAAGGAATGAAAGCTTACAAGGACGATAAAGGGGAGGTATTTCTATTTCGACCATTGGAAAATTTCAAACGCTTGAATATATCTGCCGAAAGAATGTGTATTCCACAACTTCCACAAGAGTATTTTATGGATGGCCTTACCACACTATTGAATTTGGATAAGGAATTCATACCTACAAAAGAGGGAAGCTCATTATATATAAGGCCTTTCATGTTCGCTTCAGGCAACGGATTTCATGCTTCGCCCGCTGACGAATATAAGTTCATTATAGCCTGCGCCCCATCAGGGGCCTATTTTTCAGGTAAGGTGAAAGTGCTTATTGAAGAAAACTATTCAAGATCGGCCAACGGTGGCGTTGGCTTCGCAAAGACCGGTGGAAATTATGCCGGTCAGTTCTACCCAACACAATTGGCAATTGAAAAAGGATATAGTCAAGTCATATGGACCGACGATACCGATCATAAATTTATCGAAGAGGCCGGTGCAATGAATATTTTCATTCGTATCAATGATACTTTAATTACCGGACCAACTAGCGATCGTATTCTTGACGGAATCACTAGAAAAAGTATTTTGGATATCGCTAAGGATGCCGGCATCAAAACCGAAGTAAGAAAAATAACGGTCGATGAAGTTGTAGAAGCCGCTAAAAACGGAAGCTTAAAAGAAATGTTTGGAGCGGGAACAGCGGCTGTCATATCTCCAATTTCAGGTTTTGGCTACAGGGAAACCGATTATGAGCTTCCCGAATTGGAAAATAGCTTTGGAAAACGCTTGAAGAAAATAATAACGGATATTCAATATAATAAATCTGAAGACAAATTCGGTTGGCGATTTAAAGTAACGGAGTGAAAAAGGGCCATTGATTGGCCCTTTTTTATTTTTTCAAAATACGCTCAATATTAGGCTTAAAGTAATCGGGGCCTTTCAAAACCTTACCATCTTCCCTGTAAATGGGTTTGCCATCTGTACCTAGTTTACTCATATTGCTGCGCTGAATCTCATTGAAAACTTCCTCAATCTTATACTGCATACCATGTTCTAAAATAGTTCCACATAAAATATATAGCATATCGCCAAGGGCATCGGCCACTTCAACAAGGTCGTTATTTTGGGCAGCTTCCAAATATTCCTTATTTTCCTCATCCATGAGGTTGAAACGCAAAGTGTTCTTTGCCTCTCCCAAATCCGCTACCATTACTTCAGAGACACCTAAACCAAACGAATTATGAAACTCTTTTACGGCATCGATTTTATTTTTCATCTTTAATTTACTGTTTTCCGTTAGCTTTGTGTAAAATTAGGAATTATGTTCAGTACCGGACAAATCATTTTTGCCATAGTTTTTGCCATCGTCTTCACTATCACTATCGTTCTTTCTTATAAAAAGGACTTTAAACTGCATCAAAAAAATTACAAAGGTGTTATGTGGGTAGGTATTTTTTTCGCTTTATTCTTAATACTTCTATTTTTTATTAAGTATTTCCTTAATGGATAGTTAAATTTTTACTTACACCACAAAAATCCATCCCCATACAACAAAATAGACTTTTTAAGCGTATAATATACCAAATGGCGTAATTTTGCGTTATTCATCTATAAGGGGCAATTAATTATGATGACATTTCTTACGATTTTTTTAGTATTGATAGGTATAAATGTTGCGATGGTGGTCGCCAGTTTATTGAGCGTAGCTCAAAAATCTAAAAAATCATCACAACAATTATCCAAACAACCAACATCGGTAATCTATCCTTTAGATTTACTAACTTCTAGCTATAAAAAAGCAGTTTAGTTTTTTTACCTTTATAAGGTATGAAACAATTTTTGCTTGTTTTTTTGGGAGGTGGCTTTGGTAGTATTCTAAGGTATTGGATATCGAAATCCTTAAATTCATATTATTCAAATTTCTTCTTAGGTACTTTTTTAGTCAATAGTGCTGGATGTCTGTTAATCGGCCTACTTATTGGACTCACATTAAAGTATAATTACATCACCCAAAATCAGACCCTTTTACTGGCCACCGGTTTTTGTGGCGGATTCACAACTTTTTCCACATTTGCTCTAGAAAGCAATCATCTACTTAAAGAAACTTCAGTACTTCAAGCCTCATTATACATGGGCTTAAGCGTTGGTATCGGCATGCTAGCCATATCTCTGGGTCTATGGATCTGTAAAATGTTATAGAACTAACATTCAATCCATACTTTTTTATTATTTATAATTTTTCTAGGTATTTCCTGTTTTTTTAAACAATTCGCAAGTAAATAACAATTTTTCTGATGATATAGTCAAAATTCAACAGAAACAACCTATTCATTTCATCTACTTTCTCAAAAAAAACTATCATTTAAACAGAATACCCTAAAATTTAGTGGGTATAAATTGTGATAGTCATAAAAATGAGCATTTCAACCCCTTAAAAATTAGGGTCTTATTTTTTTTAACATATATTTGGCAACATCAAAAAATTAGTCAAATGAAAAAAATCGAGGCAATTATCAGAAAATCCAAGTTTGACGATGTCAAAAAGGCATTGCATCAAATAGAGGTCAACTTCTTTAGTTATTGGGACGTAACTGGGGTTGGAAATGAAAAAAAAGGACATGTTTATCGGGGTATATCCTATAGTACTTCTGACATACAAAGGAGATTTCTTTCCATTGTAGTATCTGACAACTTTATGGAAAAAACCGTCAACACCATTTTAGAATCTGCTTATTCTGGAGATGTTGGAGATGGAAAAATATTCGTTTCCGATGTGTTAGATGCATATCGCATAAGAACCAAAGAAAATGGCTTAGAAGGTATCAACTAATTTAAATAAGAACCACTCAAAAAAATAGAATTATGAATGAAGCAACTCAAGAATCGATAGATACAGCTTTGGAAGCGATAAATGGCGAGATGGGCGCATTATGGATTACCATCGCCGCTATTTTAGTATTCTTCATGCAGGCAGGGTTTACGCTGGTCGAAGTAGGTTTTACCCGTAGTAAAAACTCAGGAAATATAATCATGAAAAACCTAATGGACCTTGCCATTGGGTCGATTATGTTCTGGGCCGTTGGTTATGGAATAATGTACGGTAGTGATTTAGTTCTAGGAGGATTTTTTAGATCCAGTCCTGCCGATCAAGGATATTTCTTTTTTAGCGCAACTGACTGGTACAATTTATTTTTTCAAACCGTTTTCTGTGCAACAGCGGCAACAATTGTATCTGGGGCAGTCGCAGAACGTACAAAATTTTCTACCTATTTAATTCTTTCCGCAGTATTAACGACATTGATCTACCCGATTTCCGGAAGTTGGTATTGGCCTTTCGATGACGATGCGTGGCTAAATACAGCTGGTTTTATTGACTTCGCAGGATCTTCTGTAGTGCATGCCGTTGGTGGTGGCGCAGCTTTAGTAGCCGCTATAATGGTCGGACCTAGAATTGGAAAATATGTTGATGGTGAGGTCAAAGTTATCCCAGGTCATAATATGATGTACGGTGCACTAGGGGTGTTCATTCTTTGGTTAGGTTGGTTCGGATTTAATGGGGGATCACAATTAGCTTGGGGCGGTGATGACACTATCGCTGTTGGTAGTGTAATCATCAATACGAACTTGGCTGCTGCCGTTGGAGCTATCGCTGCACTTTTCCTAACGTGGATAAGATATGGTAAACCAGATCTTTCAATGACACTTAACGGTGCTCTTGCAGGATTGGTAGGTATTACTGCAGGATGTGGTGCTGTTAATGCATGGGGCGCACTGGCAATTGGTTTGATTTGTGGCATGGTCGTCGTTCTATCAATAGAGCTAATCGATAAAAAATTCAAAATAGACGATCCAGTCGGTGCCATTTCCGTTCATGGAACTTGTGGCTTCTTAGGAACTGTTTTAGTTGGTATTTTCGCCTTAGACGGTGGATTACTGTACGGTGGCGGAGCTAGTCTTCTATGGGTTCAAACTTATGGTTCACTTGCCTACATACTTTGGTCCGCTTTTGGAACGTTCGTTGTTTTGATCATCTTGAAGAAAACCATTGGTCTTCGTGTTTCCAAGAAAGACGAAATGGAAGGTTTAGATATTACGGAGCATGGTCTAGAAGCTTATCCAGAACATATAACTAACGATAAATAATCTATAAAAAACGGAGCGTTTTGCAGAACGCTCCGTTACATAACTCCCTCAAAAAATTAAATTTCTCAAACTAATTTATCCTTACCGGATTTTAAAACAAAATTTATGAAAAAAGTTATCAGTACAAATTACGTAAAAAAAATAGTGTCATCTGGACTAATGCTTTTTGCAGCCGCTGGATTAATGGCCCAAGAAGAGGAAGACACCACTCCTAAATTCACGCTAAGCGGATCTATTGATGCCTATTATAGAGCTAATCTTAATGGGGACAATTCAGCCCCAAATGGCACTCCAAATGCAGCCCCTGGTTCTTCCTTTGCAAATCTTCCTGGCTTTGCATTGGGTATGGCCAATGTAATTGCAGGGTACGAAGGTGAAAAAGTAGGTTTTGTTGCAGATTTGGTTTTTGGACCAAGAGGTACAGATGCTGTTTTTGGTTCTCCTTTATATTCAGCTACAGGTAATATTGTAAACCAGTTATACGCCTATTGGAATGTAAGTGATGCGGTTACATTAACAATGGGTAACTTCAATACCTTTTTAGGTTACGAAGTAATTTCTCCAACCGCGAACTTCAACTATAGCACCTCTTATTTATTCTCTTATGGACCTTTTTCCCATACTGGAATTAAAGCAGATATTGCTTTGAACGATGATTGGAGTTTAATGTTAGGAGTCATGAACCCTACCGATGTCACCGAATTGAATACTAACGGAAAATATGCTTACGGTGCACAGTTAGGTTATAGTGGTCAATACCTTAACTTCATTACTAGTGAAGGAACTTATGAAATTGATTTCACAGGTGGGTTTGATGTATCGGATTCTTTTTTCTTAGGAGTGAACGCTGCTTACTTTGACGGTGACGGTTCTGGTAGTTTTGCCGGTGTCGCTTTGTACCCTCAATTAGCAGCCTCAGAAGATTTCACCATTGGTTTAAGGGGTGAGTATTTTTCAGCAACTGATTTTTATGGAAATGTTGCCATTGGCACACCTGCTACCATAGAAGATACCAGTGTTTTTGCCGTAACATTAACAGGAAGTTACGTTATAGACAACTTAACCATTAAACCAGAACTTCGTTTGGATTCTGCTTCCGACGATTCTGCAAAATTTTTGGATAACGATTTAATGCCACAGAAAAGCTTGTCTTCTTTTGTTTTGGCAGCCATCTACTCGTTCTAATTTGAATGGATTTAAGTACTAGTTGATTTTATAGTTTAAGCTAAAAACCCGGTAAATAAGCCGGGTTTTTTCATGATCATATTTTAGTGATTGAAAGCTTTAACACCTGCCTTCACTTCAGTAGATAGGTTATTAATAGATGGAACTAGTGGACAAGAGTATTTTTTATTGTAAGCACAATACGGGTTGTAAGCTTTATTGAAATTCAATACAATACTATTGCCATTAGGAATTTTGAGATCAAGATACCTACCTCCTCCATAGGTTTCCTTTCCGTTGGTCGCATCTGTAAAGGGCAGAAAAAGATAATCCTTATATTTTTCCTGAGTCATTAATTCAGGGGTTTGGTAAATTTCCAACTGATGCTTTGCTCCGTTCATTGTAAACTTTGCGATGCCATATAATACCTCTGTAGATTCACGGTCCGTTGTCGTTGGCATAGAAAAAGGTAAGGCTTCAGGTGTTCGCACAAACTCAGCCACAATAATATAAGTAGTATCGGGCTTATAAAAATCGAGGGTTTCAAAATTTTTGCGATACCGATCTGGCAAAGGCGATGTTTCAGGGTCTTTATATTCAGCATTCAATTCCTCTTGAAACTTCAGAATGTCGGCTATCTTGTCAGATTTAGGAAGCACCGTTTCTTCCCTTTTAACATCATGATATTTTTTTTCCTGTTTACATGAAAACAATACGCACAGTATCACTAAAATTACAACTCCCCTCATTTTCTTAGTTTAGAGTACAAAAATACAATTTATTCATTCTTCCCTTTTTCATATAATCGCACATTATGAGCTTCACTGGTGTAGGTGCAATTCATCTTATTCTAAATCGTTTTAACGGTCTTCGTTCAAAGCTTACAGTATATAACAACCCAATACTGACTCCTACCAGTTTCACTCTTACCTTTCTGATAAGGGATGGAACCTATGATATAGAATTTACCGCACCATTTGACATTTTCTAACCACCAAGGGTCGAAGTAAAATTAAAGCAATGAATACGTTTACCGTTACCAATAATATATTGACAACGATTACCACATTTGAAAGTTGTTCATATACTACCTGATTTTGAACCCCCAAAAGATGGGCTACCCATTAATATGTCGGTTGTACCAAGTGCGGAACATCCATATGGATTGTAATCCGAAAGCCCCAAATCCGTTAAACCTTATCAAAAGAAAAATGGAACAGCTTTATAACCAACCTTTGTGATGATGCTTTTACGCTTTATTGCTGAATAATATCGTAACGGGCATCCTTTAAATATTTTTCCACAAGCTCATTAAACTCGGGTGTTATTCTTAACAAAGCCGTATGCTCCAAAGCGTAAAGCTCTTTCTTATCGGCATACCCATGTTTCAACAATTCCTCCAAATAAAATAATGCCGTTCCGTAATCCTCTATTTTGGAACTATTGGAAATAACTTTTAAGTACGAGGTATATTCTGCAGGTGAAGTAATAGTTTTGAGCATATATAAAAAGTTCAGTGCCTCAAAATCCACTACTTTAGCAGCTACAATAAAATCAATATTATCGGCAATAAGGGCATTTATATATCCCCTTAATCGACTTGCCATTTGACTTTCATAAAGCACGGCACTTTTGTCCAATTTAGTAAGCTCTTCCATTTGATATTTCCACCAACCCAAATTTGCATAATTATAGGTAAGTATATCTTCCTCCAAATAATAACTATAATCTTCTTTTGTAAAAGACTCTTTCAAAAAGTAATTGTTCTGGCTTCTATTCGCTTGTTTAAAGACAGAACTACGACGTAAGATTTTCTGTGTAGTTTTTAGTGAATCCAAATCTATGAGTGGATTGAATACGCGATCTATGTCAGATAACCAGTAATGGGCCAACATAGGCCTATCATTTGATAAAAATGAATTTGCCTTTGCCATCAATTGGTTGTACGAATCAACAATAAGACTATCATTTCGTTTAATTTGACCTTTGGCTATATTATTCAAGGTCAACATTCGCAAAGCTGACGAAATAACGTCCGTATCAGGTAACATTTGCTCACCATCATAAACCAACAATTCATTCGGAAATTTCAATCGATCCAAAACCTTACGGACTTCGAGCATATCCCTGAAATTATAGTCGGATCTATTTACGATTCCAATGAAATGAAACATTTGTTCTGGGTTCAAGATTTCAACATTACCGACAGAGGCACCTATAGAAATAACACCATCAATTTCTTTTATAAATGTTGGAAGAATGGACGCAAATCTAGCCCCAGACCCAAACCCTGCCGTATAGGTCCTATTTTTTGCAATGGGAACAGTATTGACGACCGCATTACATAATCTATTGGCTACTAGAACATTCTGCGCAATTGATAAACTATCGTTCAAATTATCGGTACTTGCCAAAATATAGCCTTCATGCTCGGCAGCATTTGTGAGCATTGACATAGAAGCCCTTCCCTTCCCTTTCATATCAAAAACAAAGACAACGGGCCAAGGTCTTGAAAGTTCAAATGATGTAGGTAAATAAATTGAATACGTCTCTCCTAAAGAATCGTTTACGACTAAATTTTCAGTAATAGCTCCTTTTAATAAGCGTACCTCTTGCGAAAAGATTGAAGTAGCTAGAAGAAATAAAGCAAGAATTGTTATTTTTTTCATCATTTCATTTGCATCAAAAATCCAGCCAAACAATATTTATTTACAGCAGTTAAAATTGATTAATTAAACTTTCAAAATAAAATTACATTCTAAATGATTTAAAAACAATCAAATTACCATAATGGTTTTCATTTTATCTTATGCATTGGGGCATTTGAAATCACTTGAGAAAGTACAATGTGCGTTCTGGTCTCTCCGTATTGAATAAGTTGGTCAATAAATTTTTCTAGATGAAACTGGTCTTTTAAGACCACCTCCATGACGATGTTTTCATTCCCTGTAATTCTATAACAATTGATCACCTCCTCCAAAGTCCCGACGATGGCCAAAAACGGTTTCAACTTGCCCATAAAGGCCCTTAAGGTAATAATCGCCTTTAATTGGTGCCCCGTTAAGGCATGTGAAACCGTAGCTTTATAACCCAAAAGAATGCCGGCATCCTCCATTTTTTTCACCCGTTCGGCAACGGCAGGTGCAGTTAGGCCAACGGTCCTACCAATATTCGCAAATGATTCACGAGCATTATGCTGCAGTTGGTTGAGTATTTTCCAATTAAGCTCATCTATCTTTGGATTCAAAAGAATATCACTTTAAATATTTTGCAAATAAAGTAAAATTACAAATTACATTTGTAATCGATAGAAAATAATAGGATAACTAACGTAAATTTATATCGATTTAATTTGCACCCCACAAAATGGCATATCGTAGTCTAAAAAATTTACCTATTTATAGGAAAGCGTTGGAGCTCTGCACCATGAGTAGAGAGATTGCCTCATATGTATCGCTGAACAAAGACCTTGTTCGTCTGTACGAATCTAAAAGTCTTCGTGACATCATGGCCAATTCCATCTTGACAGATGCCATTCTTATTCCCCAAAAAATAGCAAAAGTGGAATACTCAAATTGTAGTTCTGAACGTTTAGAGAATATCTCATTCATCAATATCATCATTCGAAACATTAACTCTTATTGTATGGGTTTGGAAAAGGATGGTGTTAAGGAAACGGAATATATTAATCTACTTCGCGCAGAAATAAAAAGTTTCAGAAAATTCTATAAAAAATGGAAATCTGAACATTTATAGAACTTTATTTTAAGTTCTTAATTCAATCGAATCAGGCTTATTTTAAGAATTATCGCCTATTTTTGGTGCCTTAATTACGATTCAATTGAAAACTACTATTCTTGTCCATTGTCCAGATCAGTCTGGAATAATTAGTACCGTTACCGGATTTATCCATAAAAATCATGGAAATATTGTTTATTTAGATCAACATGTTGATAAACCTGCCAATGTTTTTTTTATGCGAATTGTTAGTGAATTCGATGAGAAATCTACAGATTTGGAAATTTTCAAACCACTTTTCCAAAAAGAACTGGCGGTGAAATACCAAATGGAATGGAGTTTACATGTAGATGATAGATTGCCTAAAATGGCGATTTTTGTATCCAAATACAACCACTGTCTTTATGATCTATTAAGCAGATATCACTCTGGTGAGCTAGCTGTGGAAATACCTTTTATTTTAAGTAATCATAACGAATTAAGATATATCGCAGAACAATTTGATATTCCTTTTTTTCATGTTCCTTTTGCGAAGGAGATCAAATTTGAAGCGGAACAAGAACAATTACAGCTACTTAGAAAGTACAAGATAGATTTTATAGTTCTGGCAAGATATATGCAAATAATAAGTGGAGATCTCATCACTAAATTTCCAAATAAAATAATTAACATCCACCACTCATTTCTACCAGCTTTTGCAGGCGCAAAACCCTACCATGCCGCCTTTAAAAGAGGGGTCAAAATTATTGGGGCCACAAGTCATTACGTAACAGAAGAATTAGATGAAGGACCAATAATAGAGCAAGATGTAACTACGGTATCGCACTCGCATTCTATCGAAGACTTTATTACAAAAGGAAGGGATTTAGAGAAAATAGTGTTATCTAGAGCAGTGAAGCTTCATATTGCGAGAAAAACAATGGTATACAACAATAAAACAGTTATTTTTTCGTAAGCTACGATTATAATAAATATCTTATTTAATTCAGATGATAAAGAAAATAGGCGTAGTGCTTTTAATACTACTGGCAACTTCCTGTAATGAACTACAACAAGTGGTCAATCAATTACCGGGCTCTTCTGGAGCAGGTTTGAGTAACGAAGTTATTGCAAATGGATTAAAAGAGGCCTTGGACCAAGGTATCGACAAGCAAGTAAGGAAGCTCACTCAAACTGATGGATTCTACAAAAATGAATTGGTAAAGATTTTACTTCCGGAAGAGCTAAGAAAAGTTGACAAAACGTTAAGGGATATCGGATTAGGGAATTTAGCCGATGAGGGGCTTAAAGTTCTAAACAGGGCTGCAGAAGATGCGGTTTCAGAAGCAACACCCATTTTTATAAACACAGTTAAAGAAATGACCTTTACAGACGCGAAAAATATTCTTCTAGGAAACAACAATGCGGCCACGACCTATTTGCAAAACAAGACGAATACGGCCTTGTATGAAAAATTCAAACCTGTCATTAAATCCTCCTTTGAAAAAGTTGGTGCCGATAAAATCTGGAGTTCGATTATTACTCGTTACAACGCTATTCCCCTAACTAACAAAGTGAACCCCGATTTAACCGATTATGTTACCCAGCAAGCACTTTCAGGAGTTTACAAAATGATAGCTGTAGAAGAGGTAGATATTAGGACCAAATTATCTTCACGTACTACCGATCTACTAAGAAAAGTATTCGCCTTACAAGACTAAAATTATTTTTTTAACAAATACAACAATAACTTAAAAATAACTGCGTTAAAATTTAAACAGAACATTACATCAACGTATTCATTTTCAATTTTTTGAGTTAGTTATTTTTGAGTTAGTTAGTTAAAAACCGGTGGGAGCATCGGTTTTTTTTATTTTATTTACTTGCTCAGAATGATTTTTTTTAAATGAATAGAAAAAATTATTTCAGAGGGTTTAAATATTCAATAACCATTTTGTTGAACAATGCGGGCCGCTCTACATTCACAACGTGCCCACAATCTGCTATAACTAGAAGTTCCGAATTTTGATGGACCTTTGCTATTTTGCGAATACTTGGCAAAAAGAGATAGTCTTCCTCTCCCATTATGTAAAGCGTGGGAACATGAATATCTGCCGATCTAAAAAATCGAAGTAGCGGGTTTATTTCTGAGGTAAGCTTAAACCAACGGATAAACTCTTGTTGATATAATTTTTTTGCCTCCTTTACGAAAAGCAGCCTTGACTCTTTATGATTGCTATTAGGCATGATCACAAAGGCAAAAAACTTATAGAGCCATAAATAGGGTACTACAGATTTAAAAAACACCCCTAACTGCATCAATAACTGTGAGCGAAAGTTCAATTTCATAATGGCACCCCCCATGACCATGCGATCCACCCGATCAGGAAATTTTTCAGCCAAATTTCTGATTAGAATGGTACCCAATGAAATACCTATGAAATGTGACTTTACAATTTTTTCAAAATCGATCACTTCTACGATATCATTCGTGATAGCATCGAAAGTATAGTGATCATTAAACACATCTGTTAAGTTTGACTTAGAATTACCATGACCTCTTAAGTCTAAGAGTAATACATTAAAATGTTTTTTAAACTCTCGAATTTGTTTAAACCAAATGGAAGAACTGCCCCCTGCCCCATGTACAAAAACTACCCAAGTAGTATAACTTTTATGCCTGTAAGTACTGTAGTTTAACAATAAAGGAGAATTACAAAAAGTTTAAAATAGATATTTCGACCAATGTATCGATTCTTTTTGAATGCAAATTTTTTGTTCAATACTATTTCTATTTTTCTACTAAAAGTGGTTGACCATTGGTCTGAATCTTAAAAAAGGATTGAGTGAAAATTAATTATCCGAAGAACCTATTGGCCCACATCCAAAAAATGATTACGCTCGTATATTAGTAATTATAAGACATTAACTATGGAAAATCAATATTGCAAAGTAGGAACGGTAACCCCCATTTCAGCAGCAAATGACGTGGCTACGTTATTGGAGTATCAATATCAAAACTTTTTGAAAAAGGCAACGAGTAAAGAATCGAACACTAGATTATTGGAATTTTTTGATTCTAAGGCACAGAAAATCAAAAGAGCTTTAGAAAGTTTGGTTTAGCTGATTTTGGTCAACTCGATTTGCATCAATTTTTGAAGTTCTTCGGCACTTTTCTGTGCGGCGGTGGCAAAATCTGCATCATTGGATGCATAAATAATCCCTCGTGAGGAATTTATTAAAAGGCCCACATCTTTTGTGATGCCGTAGGTACAAACATCTTCTAGACTACCTCCCTGTGCCCCTACCCCAGGCACCAATAAAAAACTATTGGGAACAATCTTCCGTATCTCTTTCAAATATTCGGCTTTAGTGGCCCCCACAACATACATCAAATTCTCCGAACCTTCATAAGTCGTTGATATAGCAATTACTTCTTTATACAATTCAACACCCTCCACTTTTTTGGTTTGAAAATCAAAAGCTCCGTTATTGGAAGTTAGAGCCAGTAATATGGTATGCTTATCCTTGAATTTCAAAAACGGCTCAACAGAATCACGGCCCATATAGGGAGCTATCGTTAGGGAGTCAAAATCAAGGTCCTCAAAAAAAGCCTTTGCATATCGGGTCGACGTATTCCCTATGTCACCTCTTTTAGCGTCGGCAATGGTAAAAATATCGGGATGGTATTGATTTAAATAATCAATGGTTTTTCGCAAGGCAGACCATCCTTTAATGCCATATGCCTCATAAAATGCGATATTAGGCTTATAGGCCACGCAAACATGGTATGTAGCCTCAATTATGGCCTTATTGAATTCAAAGATTGGATCATCGCTTTCTAAAAGAATGGTTGGAATTTTATCCAAATCAGTATCCAAACCTATACACAGAAAAGACTTTTTTTTGTGTATCTGAGCAACTAATTCTTGGGTAGTCATAACTTAAAAAATTTCAGAAGCTTCCTTTAATTTTTCGGTATTCTCAACCAAGCTTAATTCATCAATGATACGCTGAATGTCTCCATCTATGATATTAGATAGGTCATACAAAGTGAGACCTATACGGTGGTCGGTTACCCGACCTTGTGGATAATTATAAGTTCTGATCTTCGCAGAACGGTCGCCACTACTCACCTGCGAATTTCGCTTGGCAGCATCTTCCTCTTGCTTCTTGGCCAATTCCATATCATACAATCTAGAACGCAATACCCGAAATGCCTTGTCTTTGTTCTTATGCTGTGATTTTTGATCTTGACATTGGGCCACCAAACCTGTAGGAAGGTGTGTTAAACGGACTGCAGAATAGGTGGTATTAACGGATTGACCTCCCGGACCAGAAGAACAGAAAAAATCTATTCGCACATCTTTAGGATCGATCTGAACATCGAAGTCTTCGGCTTCTGGCAGTACCATTACAGTCGCCGCACTTGTATGAACCCTGCCTTGGGTTTCTGTCTGGGGAACCCTTTGAACGCGATGAACACCTGCTTCAAATTTTAAGGTTCCGTAAACGTCTGCACCTGTTACTTCAAATTGAATTTCCTTATATCCGCCACTTGTTCCTTCACTCAAGTCTATGACATTGGTTTTCCATCCTTTGGATTCACAATATTTAGTATACATCCTAAATAAATCGCCCGCAAATATGCTGGCCTCGTCTCCTCCGGTCCCAGCCCGTATTTCCATTACGACATCCTTAGCATCCTCAGGATCCTTGGGGATCAGCATGAATTTAATATCCTCTTCTAATTTAGGAAGACCGGTCTTGGCTTCTTCCAATTGTATTTTTGCCATTTCTAGCATTTCAGGATCACTACCGTCCGAAATAATTTCCTCTGCTTCGGTTATATTATTGGATAGCTCAAGATACTCCTGGCGCTTATCCATAAGATTCTTTAAATCTTTATATTCCTTTGTCAGCTTAACATAGCGCTCTTGATCCGATATAATATCGGGCTGAATTATAAGGTCAGAAACCTCATCAAAACGTTGTTTTACAATGTTTAACTTTTCTATCATATACTTACTTCACTTGTAGTGCGAATTTACGATAAATTTACGGATGCCATCAAATGATTATAGAGTCGGACCCATCCTAAAATGTTTGCATTCACACAGCATTTGCAAAAGTCTTTTCAATTGAGGATAATTCCGTTGCTTTTGAACATTATATCGGCATCGCTTATTATAATAACCTCTGTATCACCTAACTGATTAATCAATGATAGGCCAGAATCAATACCCATTACAAATATTGCAGTAGCCAATGCATCCGATAGTTCGGCACTTTTTGCAAAAACCGAAACACTAAGGATTCCAGAAGACGGATAACCCGTTCTTGGATCCATTACATGGGTATATTTTTTATCGTTTACCATCATAAAATCAGAATCACCACCAGAGGTCGCTACCGAAGATTCCAAAATGGGAAGCCAAGAAAACAGACCGTCATGTTTCTTTGGGTCTACAATCCCTATCATCCATTTTTCCCCACTAGCTTTAGTACCCCAGGTAGTAATATCTCCCCCTAAATTTATAATTCCCGCCTTAACTTCCTTAGATATCAAGAGTGACTTTGCCTTGTCGGCGGCATACCCTTTTCCTATCCCTCCAAAAGAAATGCGCATGCCTTTTTTCGCAAGATATACGGTACGGTCTTTATTGTTCAAGATAATATTCTTAAAGCCTACCTTATTTACCGCTTCGTTGATATCTTGCTTTGAAGGTAAAGATGTCATAGAACCGTCAAACCTCCAAAGACTATTTAGCGGAGTATGGGAAATATCAAAAGCACCGTCGGTGATTTCAGATATCTGTACAGACCTTTCAATAAGCTTAAACAACTCCCAACTCACCTCGACAGGCCTAATTCCTGCATTTGCATTTATTTTAGATGTTTCTGACTCAGGGTGCCAAGAAGAAATTAATTTTTCGATTCGTTGAATTTCGGATACCGCCTCCTGAATGTTGATATAGCCTAGCTCCTCATTAATGGATACCACCGTGATATCCAATGGTCCACCCATTAAATTAAATGATTTTTTTACAGTAACATAGTTTTCCTCTTGACCATATGCAATGCATGTCATTAAAAGAAAAAATAAGGCATAAACTGTTTTCACTTATGTTCTCTATTTAGAGATAAATAATTGAGTTCAGAATTTTAAGTTAGGTTGGCATGGTCAAAATACAGTATGCTTTTCTAGGTGTTGAAAGCACTATTCAAAAATGCGCAACAATGACCCTTCAAGACTTGTATTGTATATTTTCAATGCATTTTTAGCCCTATTTCCGGTAGGATTTAACGGAGTTCCGCTTTGTGAAAATTTGGACCCATGCACATCACAGTAAAAAATTCCGCCTTCTTGATCTATAAAACGGACTTGATCATACTGTTCATGGCTACATATTTGAGTAGCGGCGACGAACTCCCCTTCTAGATTTCTGACTATTACGACAAGATTCTTCAAAATGAAACCCCCGTTATTAGCCAATTTAGCGGCTTCTGCAGAGTCAAGGTCAATTGTAAAATCAACATCGGTCGGTGGGGTCACTATTTCACCTTCAATACCATTATCTTTTGAGCAACTCCCTAAGCAAGGAAATGTAATGGCAAAAGCGGCACCAGCGCCAAGACTTCGTAAAAATTCCTTCCGTTCCATAGCAAAAATAGGTTTACACTATAGAACGAATTATTTAACCTAATCGTATGTTTTAATATTCAAAGGTTCCGTAAGTACTGGAAATAGTCAGTTTTTTTTCGGTGGATGATTCTACCCTGCCAATGATTTGAGCTTCTACCCCAAAACTTTCAGATACGGCAATGATGTCATCTGCAATTTCTTCCGGTACATAAAGTTCCAATCGATGACCACAATTGAAAACCTTGTACATTTCCTTCCAATCAGTTTTAGATTGTTCTTGGATCAGTTTAAAGAGCGGTGGTACCGGAAATAAATTATCCTTTACCACGTGTAGTGAATCTATAAAATGCAGAATCTTCGTCTGCGCTCCGCCGCTACAATGAATCATCCCATGAATAGCATCAGCCTTGTATTGAGATAGGATTCTCTTCACAATCGGCGCATAGGTACGGGTGGGCGAAAGCACAAGTTTACCCGCATCAATAGGAGATGAATCAACGGCATCTGTCAATTTAATATTCCCAGAATAAACAAGTTCATTTGGTACTTCGGCATCGTAGCTTTCTGGGAATTTTTCCGCCAAATAATTCGAGAACACATCATGTCTCGCAGAGGTAAGTCCGTTACTTCCCATACCGCCGTTGTATTCCGTTTCATAGGTTGCCTTACCGAAAGAGGCCAAACCTACAATAACATCACCTGCTTTGATATTGGCGTTATCAATAACATCTGTCCTTTTTAAACGTGCGGTCACGGTAGAGTCAACGATTATAGTTCGCACTAGATCCCCAACATCTGCGGTTTCACCGCCTGTAGAATGAATGGTTATTCCGAATTGTCCTAAATCCTGAATTAATTCCTCGGTACCATTTATAATAGCTGATAAAACTTCACCCGGAATTTTATTCTTATTTCTTCCGATAGTCGAAGATAGCATGATATTGTCCGTGGCGCCTACACAGATCAAGTCATCAATATTCATAATTAACGCATCTTGCGCAATTCCTTTCCATACCGATATATCTCCGGTTTCTTTCCAATACATATAAGCCAAAGACGACTTTGTACCAGCCCCATCGGCATGCATCACCAAACAATACTCCTCATCTCCGGTAAGATAATCAGGTACTATTTTACAAAAGGCCTTTGGAAAAAGACCCTTATCAATATTCTTAATGGCATTGTGGACATCTTCCTTAGACGCTGAAACGCCTCGCTGCTGATATCTTTCATTGCTTGATGTCGACATAACTTAAATTTGTGGCAAAAATAAAAGAATCCTTAAAATAGTTACCGCTCAACCGATTTAAATTCCTTGAATTATTTCAAGGTCAATAGTTCCCTATATTTTGTTAGGGGCCATAATTTATTGTCTATTAATTTTTCCAATTTATCACTATGAAGTCGGATGTCGTCAAAATAAGGCTTCACATTATTACAATAAGCATCGGCCTTCTTTTTTGTTTCTTTAAGTCCGTTTGCTTTTTTACGCGCATCGGCCATGGCATCGGCCATTTTCTTTAAACTAACCAAATGTTCGGCAATTTCCTCGATCATGGTCAATTGTCCCTCGGAAAACTTCTTGTGTGCCGCACCGTAAATTTCCTTTAAGCCTGAAACGTTTTTAATCAATGTATTTTGATAGGCCACCGCGGCAGGAATGATATAACCATAGACCAATTCATTATAGACCCTACCCTCTATTTGCACATGCATGATATAGTTTTCTAAATCTACTTCTTGGCGTGCACGTACCTCAACCTCGCTCATCACTTTCATCGTCTGGAAAAGCGCTAAACTCTCTTTTGAAGTCAGTACATTAAGAGCGTCGGGTGTATTTCTATTGTTGCTCAGCTTTCTTCGATTGGCTTCGTTCTCCCATTCCTTACTATAACCATCCCCATCAAAACGAATACGTTTCGAGGTCTTTATATATTCACGAAGTATATTGAACACCGCTTCATCTTTCTTCAAGTTCTTCTTATCGATCAAGGCATCGACCTCCTTTTTAAAATCCTTCAGCTGCTTGGCTACTATGGTATTTAAAACGGTCATGGGTTTAGCGCAATTCGATTTTGATCCCACTCCGCGCATCTCAAATTTATTTCCTGTAAACGCAAAAGGGGAAGTTCTATTACGATCGGTATTGTCTAAAAGAATTTCAGGTATTTTACCGACTACGTTCAGTTTAAGTTCCGTTTTCTCCTCTGGCGATAACTTGCCTTGCGAAACCCCTTCCAATTCATCTAAAACACTACTTAGTTGCTTACCAACGAATATGGAAAAAATTGCCGGTGGCGCCTCGTTTGCCCCTAAGCGATAATCGTTGCTCGCCGAAGCTATCGAGGAACGTAAAAGCTCCTCATAGGTATCGACTGCTTTAATCGTATTGATGAAAAAAGTGAGGAACTGTAAATTCTTCATTGGCGTAGAACCCGGACTTAACAGATTCACACCAGTGTCTGTGGATAAGGACCAGTTGTTATGTTTACCAGAGCCATTGATTCCTGCAAAAGGCTTCTCATGAAACAGAACCGTAAAGTGATGTTTATCCGCTACTTTGTCCATGACATCCATAAGCAAAAGGTTGTGGTCTACCGCCAAATTTGCCTCTTCAAATACCGGCGCTAATTCAAACTGATTAGGAGCAACCTCATTGTGCCTGGTTTTTACGGGAATTCCCAACTTGGTACATTCTTTTTCCAGATCGCTCATAAAACTTAGTACACGACTGGGAATGACCCCAAAATAATGGTCATCCAATTGCTGACCTTTTGCCGGGGTCTCCCCTAACAGCGTTCTGCCGGTCATCATAATATCAGGTCTTGAATGGGCCAGGGCCTTATCTATTAAAAAATATTCCTGCTCCCAACCTAATGTCGCATTGACCTTGGAAACATTTTTATCAAAATATTTTGCAACCGCCGTTGCCGCATCATCTACAGCGCTCAATGCCCTCAATAATGGTGCTTTATTATCTAAAGCTTCACCGGTATAGGAAACAAAAATCGTAGGTATGCAAAGCGTTGTACCGTAAATAAATGCAGGTGAAGTAGGATCCCACGCGGTATACCCCCTTGCCTCGAACGTATTGCGTATACCCCCACTTGGAAAACTGGATGCATCGGGTTCTTGCTGAACCAATTGACCGCCCCCAAATTTTTCCAAAGCGGTACCATCTGGCATCAAATCAAAAAAAGCATCATGTTTTTCGGCAGTTGAACCCGTTAAAGGTTGAAACCAATGGGTGTAATGGGTTGCCCCCATTGTAATTGCCCACCCTTTAATTGCCTCTGCAACTTGATCCGCGATTTTACGGTCGATTTTAGAACTTGAAACAATAGCACCCTTTAAGCTTTCCAAAGCATCTTTCGTAAGATACTGTAACATTTTCCGTTCATTAAAAACATTAATTCCAAAGAGATCCGAACGTCTTCCCTTTTCATTTATAGCGATGCTTTTTCTATTCTGGCTTTGAGTAATTGCTTTAAATCGTGCTGATGACATAAGTGATGTAATTATTAATTTGGCAAAATTACGTTCAAAAAATATAAATTTGACAAAATACCCAAACAATTAAAGGGGTATATATGATTTATATGAATAATAACAGATTTTACCCCTTAAAAATTCCTATAATATCATAAAAAACTTATTTTTACTTGTCTTATTAATTAAAAACAAACTAGCTATTATGAGCAAAACAAAATTAGAATACATCTGGTTAGATGGATATTTCCCAACCCAAAACATGAGAAGTAAGACCAAAGTGGTTAATAACTTTGGCGGTAAACTTGAAGACTGCGACATGTGGTCTTTTGATGGTAGCTCCACAAGACAAGCCGAAGGTGGTTCTTCTGACTGTTTGTTGAAGCCAGTAGCTATTTTTCCTGACCCCGCAAGAAAGGATGCCTATTTAGTAATGACAGAAGTTCTTAATGCTGACGGTACGCCACACGAATCTAACGGTAGGGCCACCATTGATGATGAGGATGACGATTTCTGGTTCGGTTTCGAACAGGAGTATTTTATCATGGATACCGCTACGGATCTTCCTTTAGGTTTCCCAAGAGGGGGTTATCCTGCACCACAAGGAATGTACTACTGTTCAGTAGGGGGTAAAAATACGCACGGAAGACATATTGTTGAGGAACACGCCGATCTATGTATCGCCGCCGGACTCAACTTTGAAGGTATTAACCAAGAAGTGGCCTGCGGACAGTGGGAATTTCAATTATTCGCAAAAGGTGCTAAACTCGCCGGTGATGAGCTTTGGGTAGCCCGTTATTTATTAGACAGACTTACAGAATCTTATGGCTACTATATTGAATACCACCCGAAACCACTCGGAAAAGATATGGATTGGAATGGTTCTGGTATGCATGCCAACTTCTCTAACAGTACTTTAAGAACTGCAGGTTCAAAAGAGGTTTATGAGAAAATTTGTGAGGCTTTTAGACCAGTAGTTAAAGAACATATTGCCGTATATGGTGAGTTTAATGACCAACGTTTGACCGGACTTCATGAAACTGCTTCTATTCACGATTTCTCTTTTGGAATTTCTGACCGTGGAGCTTCTATCCGTATTCCTATCGCTACTGTTGAGAGTGGTTGGAAAGGATGGTTGGAAGACAGAAGACCAGCTTCTAACGGTGATCCTTACAAAATAGCGGGAAGAATCGTTAAAACGGTTAAATCTGCTAAGATTTAAAACCAAATTAATTGTTTTTTTATACTAAAAAACGCCTTGGACCATTCCAAGGCGTTTTTAGTTTTTGATATTAGGCAAAGGAGTATTCATCCAATAATCCTTGAAATCTTCAGGCTTGGACATAGGTTGATTATCAAATATTGGCCTATCTTTTTTCATAAATAGCTCCGCTTCAATTACTGGAGGTTTAAAAATTGTCTCTTGAACAAAAAATTCTCTAAACTGGTCAAAGCCTTTTTCTGTCCAAACATCCAATTTGTTTCCATCTACATCCTTTAAGTCATGAATGTTGAAATCGAACAAATCAATGGTCAACCGTTTATTCTTAGCAGAAATTTCTATTTTTTCGAATATTTTTTTGGATTTAACACTTTCCAAATTTGGGTAGATCACCATTTGATTTCCCAAAATCAAAACACGCTTAATCTTTATTTTTTGATTTTTAAAGGAAATTTTTCTATTTCTCAAATATTCCGAAGAAGCCACATCTAAATCATTGTCAAAAGTCAAGATAAAACTCTGTTCATCTATTTTTAGATTATTTTTTTCAAGGGTATTACCTTGAAAGTTTATATCCACATTTTTCAATTTAAATTTGGGCGGTTGCACTACCTTAAATTTGTTATGGAACGAAATAAAATTTAAAAACATTCTACCTTGTTTTTTTCGGTATTCGGTAATCACTTCAAAAATGAGTCGATTATCAATTTCATTTTTACTGGGTGTTCCTGATTGATCATTGTTTGAATCATTATAAACGAAATACTCCAATTTATAGATTGAATAATCAAACTTTGAGATATAGAGTCTCCCTAATGCAACAATTTTCGGAAGTACCTTTTTAAATTCGATGGTATAAAGCAGTTCATTTTCAATGTAAGTATCTTTCTTCTTTGTGAATGTGTGATTCTTAAGCAAATCCCTATCAAAGCGATTTATAAAAGAATAAGAATTTATGACATGGTTTCTAATAGCGTTATGAACCTGTAAAAGAGTAAATTCATTTCCCCCATGCGAATCTAAATAAGCATTGTCAATAACCTTACCTCCTTCATTCAAATCATAGTCATAGGGTCTTATAGCAATGGAATCAATAGGAAAATCTGAATTTTGTTGAAGACTATAGATCAAAACTTTTGAAGTTAAGGAATCAATTGAATTGAAACCTTGATCAAAAACTTCAAGAATAGCTTCGTTTAAATTAACATATCCAACCTTATCCAATTGATAATCCCGGTAATATCCAATTTGCGAATAGGGTATTACGGGATAATTATCAAGTATTGAATTAATACTCCTTTGAACAATATCTTCTGCCGAAAGAGTTTTCGTTTTCGATGGTGCCTTAACCACTGCCTCATTTAACAGGTATAGGGCTGGTTTTAATTTTATCAAAGTATTTTCGGTCGTTGAAAATTCTAAAATAGAAAGTTCCTTTGATTCATATCCCATTGAGGAAATAACGAGCTCTGTTCCCATTTCCCTATATTTATAAGGGACCCTGAAACCGCCATCCATATTTGAAGTGGTGCCAACCTCCCTACCCTTTAAATATACATTTGCAAAAACAATAGGTTCATTAGTGTTAGCGTCGAGTATTGTTCCATACAGATAATCAGTTTTCTGAGCATACAGAACTTGAAAATTCATCAGCAAAATGAAAATCAATTTTAAAAAATTCTGCATCCTATTAGTGATTTTAGGTTACTGTCACAAAAATAAAAGTAAGATATACCGCAACAAGAATTATACCGTCTCGCCAGCCAAGGCGTAAGCCTTTTGGAATAAACACCAAAGGAAGTATCAAAAAGGATATTCCCAACATCCAAAAAATATCATTTGAAAGCAACCCTTGATCCACTACGTTTATCGGGGTTATAATCGATGTAATGCCTATTACCGCAAGAATATTAAATATGTTGGATCCTATTAAATTCCCTAGTGAAATTGCCTTCTCCTTTTTAATTATGGCAATGACCGAAGCCGCTAACTCTGGTATACTGGTACCCACTGACACAATAGTGATAGCTATGATACGTTCACTAACCCCAAACGCAGTAGCCATACCCACAGCACCCGAAATAAGCAGTTCTGAACCGCCCCAAAGCGCAACACCTCCCAATCCTAAAAACAATACGGTTTTGTAGAGTGGTAATGACAAAACTGCTTCTTCAAGCTCTTCAACAACTGCCTTTTTCTGAAACCGTAGCAAATAAATCAAAAATAGAAACAAACACACTACCATGATGATTCCCTCATATTGTTGGATAACGCCATCAAAATATATAAAAAAGAAGAATAAAAGTGAAGCCAACATCATCACCGGCCAGTCTGTAGTATAGAAATTACGATTGACGTCTATGGGGCTCAAAAGAACGGTTATGGCCAATACCAACCCTAAATTTGCAATATTAGAACCGACTACATTACCTAATGCCAAATCTGGAAAGCCATCTAAAGCAGCATTAATGCTAACAATCAATTCTGGTGCAGAAGTTGCAAAAGAGACTACCGTCATACCAATGACGATTTTTGGGATATTCAATTTCAACGATAAATCTACTGCGGCCTTTAGTAGCCAATTACCTCCTGCAATTAATAATGTTAGTCCGCCTAGGATGAAAATCAAATTGACCATACATGAAGTTTTCACAAATATACTGGAAGAAATGCGACCATAATAAACTAATGGACCTACCTGAAAACTAATTTTACAGTTATTTAACTATTTTTATAGTTGTGTAACTAAAAAAACAGTTTATATTAGCATTACTTAAACTCGATCAAGAAAGTATCATGGAGAAACTAACCAATAAAGAGGAAGCTATTATGAAAATACTTTGGCGGCTTAAAAAAGCTTTTGTCAAAGATATCATGGAGGAGATTTTAGAAGATAAACCCCACTACAATACGTTATCGACCATTGTAAGGAATTTAGAAGAGAAGAATTTTGTAGGGTTTACCGCTTACGGTAAAACACATCAATATTACCCCTTAGTAACAAAGGAAAACTACTACAGAACCCATGTGAATAAAGACATGGTCGGTTATTTCGATAATTCCTATAAAAATTTGGTCTCGTTTTTTGCCAAAGAAGAGAAAATATCGGTAGAAGAGTTAAAAGAAATTATCAATCTGATTGAAAATAATAAATAGATGGAAGTTCTCTTTCAATATATATTAAAATCTAGCGTGCTATTAGTCCTTTTCTATGGATGCTACCGAATATTTCTTAGAAAAGAAACCTTATTTGTTTTTAATAGATTTTTTCTTCTTTTAGGACTTTTATCGTCCTTTATCTTACCTTTTATTACTATCAACAAGATCATTACGATGTCGTTCTCACAAGCAAACAATGATCCTCAATTCAATGCTGATTTCATATATAAATCCACTTCAAACATTTCACCGTTTTACACGGTACTCATGGCAATATATTTAATAGGAACACTTTTTTTACTTTTTAACCTTATTAAACAAGGTTTTCATCTAAATAAGATTATCAATAGAGGCCAACGCTTTAAGGATGGTAATTTTGTACATCTCAAAAGTGATACCCAAATACATCCCTTTTCATTCTTTAATACCATTGTCTACAATCCTACAAACTACCCTGAAAAAGATTTACTGGCGATACTTGCACATGAAGAAGTACATGCCAGGCAATTACACTCATTGGATATAATTTTGATGGAACTTATAGTTGTATTCCATTGGTTTAATCCGATAGTTTGGCTCTACAGAATCGCATTAAAACAAAACCTTGAATTTCTGGCCGATACACATAACAGTCACATTAAAATAAATAAAAAAGAGTATCAATACACTTTACTTAAAAGTACAATAGGTCCTAACCAATTATCAATCGTAAATCCATTTTTTAATTCAATCATCAAAAAACGAATAGTCATGATCAATCAAAATCAATCGCACAAATCTAAAGCAATTAAAAGTCTAGTAATTCTCCCATTGCTCGCTCTTTTCTTATTAAGTTTTAATGTAAAAAAAGTATATTCCTTTACCAATCTTGAAGCCTTAAAAAACCCATCGGCTACTATTGAATTCATCATAAATAAAAATACTACTGATGAAGAATTAATTAAAATGAAAAGTGATCTGTCAAAGGAGAATTTTGACTTTTCATACACGACAGTCAGAAACAATCTCGGAGAAATTAAAAATATTACTTTGGAAATTTCAGGGGGTAACCCAACTACTGGCGAGGTAAGCAGTAGGTACAATTCAGCATCAGACAATGACACAATTGATTCCACGGTTATTTTTATCGACACAAAAAGCAATACTATTTCGATCGGTAAAAGTGACATACTTAAAGCAGAACAACCAAACAACTCAACTGTATGGGTTCAAAGGGGCAATGGAAATAACCAAGAAAAAATAATCGTAAAAAATGTTGATGGTAAAAAAGAAGTTCTCATTAATGGCAAAAAAGTCAGTGAAGAAGAATTGGCAGAAATGAACATTCATGCTAGCGATGGCACTACTCTTATTATCGAGAACAACAAAGAGAATACAGCCACAATAAAATCGGGTAACAACAAGCAAGTATACATTACAACTTCCCCGTCGAAAGAACATGATATTGAAATTATTGAAGAGGAAGGGAATGGGTTTTTATTCATTGATAACGACGAACATGAGCCCCTTTATTATCTAAATGGCAAAAGGAGTAGTTCAGAGGCAATTAAAGAAATTGACCCTAATAAGATAAAATCAGTAAATGTTTTGAAGGGTGATACAGCAGTCAACAAATTTGGAAAAAAAGCTAAATATGGAGTGGTGGAAATAACCACAAAAAATTAAGTTCTGTAAATCCATTCCAATAAATCAACAAGCGGGCGATATATCAAATATCGCCCGCCTTTTTTCTAAAGAAACGAAAAGTAACTTTTAAGCAATCATATGAGGAAAATTCCTCTTGCATACCACAAATGCGCCATATATAACCCTACAAAAGTTTCAAATTATAACCTTGAAGGGAATTTTTATTATTAAAACAACATAAAGAGATAGAATAAATGTATCAAATTAGAATAAAAGTCATTTTTTGACTTACAAATTCATATGCAATTACATTAATTTAACTAAAATAGATTGGTACTCAGTACTTTCTGAAATATATTAGTTGAACGAAATAAAAAACATTGAATTAATCAACAAAAAACGAACAAGCATGATAACACTGATCAAAATTTTAATCGTATTAATACTAAGTATGATTGTGACCTTAGGATTTCAATAATTAAGAGAGACTACAAATAGCTGCAAATAAAGCGCAGCTATTTTTTTATTTATACCTAAAAAAAATATCTGTGAAAATAAAATTCTATAGGCTTCTTGCCAAGCTTAATAAGTTACTTCTTCCTTCTTTTACCAAAAAGAAACTTGATTTGGCTAAAGCTAGTAAATTACAACTGGCAGTTATAGGGTGGCGTTATTTTGTAACTAAAAATGCCATTAGCTAGTATTTTAAAAGTGATTTTACCGAATAATTATTAATTTTTTCCGCACCTTTCAAAAAGGTAAGTTCAATTAAAAAATTGCATTGCACGATTTCTCCACCTAATCGTTCAACCAATTTACAAGCCGCGCTAGCGGTACCTCCTGTAGCCAAAACGTCATCATGAATAAGAACCTTATCTCCATTTTCAATACTATCTTCATGAATTTCCAAACTATCACTGCCATATTCTAAATCATATGTTTCACTTATAATTCTAGACGGTAACTTACCGGGCTTGCGAATGGGAACAAAACCTGCATTTAACCGTTCGGCTAAAATTGGTCCGAATATAAAACCCCTACTCTCCATCCCAACCACTTTATCTATGGCTTGATTCGTTAGAAACGTCACCAAGGCGTCTGCGGCATTTTTTAAAGCTATAGGATTCTGTAGCAATAAGGTTATGTCCTTAAAAATGACTCCTTCTTTAGGGAAATTAGGCACATCTCTAATAAAGCTCTTTAAATACATAGAATATAGTGGTCTTAATTTTGTGGTAAATGTAAAAAGAAATATATTTGCACCCCGTTAAATGGGAAAATTATGGCCTCGTGGCGCAACTGAATAGCGCATCTGATTACGGCTCAGAAGGTTACTGGTTTGAATCCAGTCGAGGTCACATTTTACATATTTAATTGAACCCAAAACCCTGAAAATCATATTATTTTCAGGGTTTTATGTTTTTGTTATTATATTTAAAACCAACAGAAATTATTAAAAACGCTTATATTGAACCTTTTGATTTTGGCTTTCAGCTTTAAAAAGGTTTAATTAAAGACGTTGAAAGATGAAAAACCGGTCAACATTTAGTCTGATCTTTTGGGTTTGTTCTTCTAGAATCAAAAATGATCAGGTTTCTATTTGTGCTCGAATTACTGTAAATGGGAGTAGGGCTAACTTTAGTCTTAAAAGACGAATCTCAGTTTATGACTGGTATGCTGCACTAGGTTATGGCTAAAGGTACATGTCATGAATCTAAACTTTTTAATAAGTATTTAGATCAGGTACGTTCAAAAATTAATAATCATTGTCATAACTACCCATTTCACTATCTTCAACAGCGGCTTTTCCAAGTTTAATGCTTACGCCCAGATTTATTTGTCTTCCGCCCCAACAGTAGTTCTGATTTCTGTAAAGACTTGGTTGATCTACGATCGTGTTCCAGCGTCTGCTATTAAATAGGTCCCTTACAGATACGTTCAACGCGACCCTATTGGCAAATAGTTTCTTTTTTAGTCCTAAATTGGAATAAAAATTACTCCTTTGTGTTTGTAGCAATTGCTTTTCTTTAGAGGTGTAGTTCAAACTTATTTCAGCATCCAAATCAATGGGTATTTTAAAAGTGCCATTGAGTCCAGCCGACCATTGGTTACTATTGAAGTTGAAGACCTGATTTAAATAATTACCTGTTCTTTCATAGTAAAACCAATTAAATTCTGAGGTCATTTTAAACCAATCGGTCACACGGTAAGAACCATTAAATTCAATCCCTAAATCATTGCGTTTACCTATGTTCAGGGGTTTCATAACAGTTATTCCGTTAATCAATTGCTGGGTTTCTTCAACCGTATTGTTAGTGGTTCTAGCATATACAGAAGTGAATAAAGATCCTTTTTTTAGATTCTTTATTGCTCCAAACTCATAGGAATTACTGTACTCTGGTTTTAAAGCAGGATTCCCCTGAAACTGACTAAATTGATCGCTAATCGATTCAAACGGATTTAAACTAAACATATCTGGACGTGATATCCTGCGTGAGTAACTTAACTGCAGCGAAAGAGCGTCAGTTAAGTTATATGAAGTATGTAAACTGGGGAACAAATCAGTGTAGTTTTGTCTATTTATTTGATTGATATTCTCTAGTTTGGTTGAAATCCTTGTATTTTCCATACGTAACCCTGTTTTTATACCAAATTTTCCAAATTCCTGTCCATAGGTTGAGTAAACAGCCCAAAGGTTTTCATTAAATTTAAATACATTGGTAAAGCTGGTATTATTTTTCCAAGTTCCCGCTGACCAATCATCCACACTGTAGTCGTTTTTAAGTTTTCGGTTGCTAAACTTTGCGCCCAATTCCAATGTGCCTTCTTCTTCCTCATTTCCGAAAGGATATTTATAATCTACTTGGGCTGTGTTGGAGCCTTCATTAAACGCTGTATTGGAACGTTGTTGAATATTGGAGTCCCCAGTATTTATAAAACCTGATTTTTTGTCTTCGGTATAATTAAATCCGCTGTAACGTACTTCCAAAGTGTGTTCATCTTTTCCTCCAAGAGTCTTTTTATAGTTAGCGTTTAATTCATAATTGGGGCTTTTGTTATTGCCCGTTTCTGTTCGATTGGCTTGGGTTACATCATTATTACCTACTAAAGTTCTGTAATCATAACTATTTTTACTATCACCCTTGGAGGTGCCTATCGAGGTCGATATACTTAAAAAATCGGTTGACGATATATTATAGTCCATACCAAAATTTACGTTTAAATCTTTTCTCTTTTCCAAACCATTCCCATTTGAAAAACGACTTTCATTTGGTGATTGTGTTTTATCAACAGTTACGGATTTATCATAACTTTTCATAGTAGTATATTCACCATTGATGCCTCCCAAAAGATTAATTTTATTAGTCCTATAATTTAAATTCATCCCCAACCCATAACTTTCAGGTGTACCTGAAGTTGCTGTAAATGTACCATTAAGCCCTGATTTGCGTTCTTTTTTTAAGATGATGTTCAGAATACCTGCGGATCCAGCGGCATCATATTTTGCAGATGGATTAGTAATGACTTCAATACGTTCGATCATATCTGATGAAATACCGTTCAAAGCCGCTTTACCATTGCTTTTATTGGCGGATGCATTTCCGTTTATCAGTATTTTTACGTTACTGTTGCCACGCAAAGAAATGTCGCCCTTCATGCCTACACTTACCGAAGGCACATTTTCAAGAATATGCAGGCTACTGGCCCCGGAATTACTTAAATCTTTACTTACGTTGAATACGCGTTTATCAAGTTTGAAAGTGGTCTTGGAAACTTCCGCAGTAATAACTACCTCATCCAATTGGTTATCTTCCGGTAGCATTAAAACAGTGCCCAAATCTATTTTATCCTGTGAAAAATCCAGATTACCAATAGCTTGGGATTTATATCCTAAAAATTCTATTAAGAAATAGTAATCCTCCTTTTCTTTGTTAATAGTAAGGCTAAATTTCCCTTGTTCATCTGTAATAGTTCCTTTTAAAATAACACTTGTTTTTTTGTTGATTGCCGATATTGTAGCATATTCCAAGGGTTCATTGGTATTGAAATCCATTATGATGCCCCTGAATTGTCTTTCGTTAGATTCATAGCTATCGTTTTCAGTAACAACTTCTCGTGCATCCTCCTTTACAGGCCGTATCTGGGCCTCGATGGAATATGCACTTAGTAGAAAAAGCATCAAAGAGGGTATAATCCTCAATATTTTCATAATTAATTAAATTCCTTAAATAAACTAGGTTCAAAATTGGACAAGTACCTACACCTTTGAAAACTTTTTCAACCAATGGGTAATTTGTTTAAACGAACCGTTCAAAAATGGCAAATCAGGTTTTTTACCTGTTTTGTTTTGAAATTTGGAAGTTGATTGAATTAAATTCCTTAATGATAAGTCTTACCTTTCTCAAGTGCCATCATCAGGATATTTTGAAGGAATACCGTATAATATATGGGATAGGCACAGTACACAAGGGGCGGCAATTATGGCAGCAATAACATCGATTACGTAGTGTGCCTTAATATATACCGTTGACAAAATGAGAAAGACTGTAAAGGGCAGAGCCACTCGAAAAAAAACTGGCATTCTTTTACGGGATAACAACAGTATAACCAACGATATACCTACATGGGAACTTGGGAATGCCCCGGTAGGTTGTTCTGCGGCATGCTGTATAAAATGCATGATCTTGTCAAAAAAATATGCATCGGGCAAAATGTTGTCCGGAGCGGAAAAATAAAATTGTGGACCCGCGGAAGGAACCAACCCAAAGAAAAAATAAAAGAGATACAGCGAGGCACTCAACAGAAAAATACCCTTCAAGGCATACTCTTTTTTCCAGAAAAAGACATTGAGCGTGTACCCCAAAATCAATAAATAAAAAGAAAAATACCCCAAATACATCAGTTCACTTAAAATAGGTGATGAAAAATGGGCCGAAAATGCCACACTCGGCTGCATTCCGAATAAATAACCTTCCACATTTTCCAAAAAAGGGTCGATATTATCAAGGAAAGCATTATTGTAATGAACGGTTTCTGAATAAAAGTAACCGCTAAAAATTATAGGATAGGCATTTCTAAGTATTCCTAGCAACGTCCAATTTTTAAGGCTATTTAAATAAATAAAGCCCAAAATAGCAAGTAGGATGTAACCTCTTCTTAAAAGAAGGCTCTGTAGGCAAGAGGTTTGTTTCTCGGCGAACACCAATAGTATTGTCGTGACGATAAAAAAAACGAAAAAAAGTACATCCACTTTTTTCAAGGAACCTATGACATTTCTTTTTACGAAACTCTGGTGAGTCACCTCCTTTTTCTTATGTTTTTGACGCTGTAAAACATTCCTCATCGGGTTGGACATTGTTGTTGAAGCGAGCTCAATCAATAATTTCTTTTAATAAATGTGACGCTTTAAAACCTATTTCATCTTTCAGCTTTTGGGCCAAACACTTCCAGTTTAATGCAGTGACTTCACGAGCTTTATCCACACTATCCAACGCGTTTTCTATTTTGAGATAATGATTGAACAGCACCATGCCTTTTACCATAAAAAAAGGGACCCTTACCTTGAACTTGATTTTTACGCCTAAGGCATCGGCAATTGTTTGGTGAACCGATTGCAATGTATATTCAACACCATCTGAAACATTAAAAACTTGATTTTCGTTGGCTATACTGTCAACCATAAAAACACTTTTGGCGACATCGTTAGCATGTACAAATGATAATTTTTGATGAGGCTTGGCCGTATATACGGCCAAGCCCTTCTTTATCAGCTTGATCAAATACTTATAATCTGAGGTTCCCTTTCCATATACTGCTGTAGGACGAAGAATGATGTGATCCAATCCGGATTTTAAAACTTCCTTTTCTGCCCATAATTTACTTCGTCCATAATGGGAAATGGGTTTTTCCTCCTTGATTTCTGTCAAATCACCCAGGCTTTTTTCGTCACCAGGCCCCAAGGCGGCCAAACTGCTCATATAAATAAATTTACCTCTAAGTGCTTTTTTTTCCCGAAGGGCATGACAAAGGTTCTGGGTTAATTCCGTATTGTATTTGTAAAAATCCTCTTTGTTTGAACATGCTTTTACACCCGCGTTATGCACAACTGTATCAAACACTATATTGGATGGCAAAGATGATGCAATGGAAGATTGAGATGAAAAATTCATCGATATTTTTCGGAAGCTCAAGCCGTCTATACTTGGGGTGTGGCTTTGTTTACGAAGTGCAAGGAAAACTTCATAATCGTTCTCCAAAGCTTGTTCGACAATATACTTTCCAATAAAACCTGTAGCTCCGGTAATTAAAACCTTTTTCTTGCGTCCATCCATCTTCTCCTTAAATGTTTTTGATGTAACAGCGCCTTCTTTTATGCTGTTCTGCATTAAAATACTTCCACATGGATTGTACCCTATGGTTATCTTCCAACTCTATGTTGGTCTCCACCTTTTTTATACCGAAATCGATAGCAGACCGATAGATTTCATCAATAATTACCGCTGCCACTCCTTTGTCGAAATAATTTGTATCCACTGCGATCAGATACATATCCATCGTATCATTTTTATTTAAGGATCTGAGCATGTGGTACCACCCAAACGGCAATAATCGTCCCCTTGCCTTTTGTAAGGCTTTTGTGAAAGAGGGCATGGTTATCCCAATCCCGACTAGCTTGTTTTCTTTGTCCAAAACCAGTGAAACCAGTTCTTTTTTGACAAATCCTATATAGTTTTTACCATAATAATCAATCTGTTCTTTAGTAAGGTTTGTATAGCCATAGATGTCTTTGTAGCTATCGTTGATTAGATTGAACATATCTGGAACGTACCTCTTCAATTCTTTCTTTGACTTTGCCTTTAGCGGCTTTACACCATATCTTTTTTGGGCAAACCGGGAGATTTTTTGTATTTTTTCAGGTACATCGCTTTCAATTTCGAAACGGTACTCAATCCAGTCTACACTCTTTTTAAATCCCAGTTTTTCAATATGGTCAATATAATATTCGTGATTATAATTTGTAGCCATCGTCCCTTCCCTGTCAAAACCATAGATGAGCATCCCTTGCCTGTCAAGGTCTGTAAATCCCAAAGGCCCATGAACGGTTTTGACCCCTTTTCTTTTCAACCAGTTCAAAGCAGTATGCATTAGCACTTTTGATACCTCATGATCATTCTCAAAATCAAAAAATCCGAACCTCCCGATGCTTTCTGTGGATTTTTCCTGTTCGATAGGGTTGATAATAGCTGCGATTCTGCCCACCACCTTGTTGTTCCTATAAGCCAACCAATAGCTCGACTCACATATATCGTGAGCGGGATTTTTCCCTTTTGTGAGGGTGGATAGCTCATCGAACTCCAAAGGAAAAGCTACTTGTGGATTCGAACCATAGAGCTTGTTATAGAAATGTATAAAGGCCCTTAAATCCTTTTTGCCCCCGACGATCTTTTTAATCCGTATGGACATAACTACCGTTCAATTGTTTTGAAAAATGTTTGATGGCCCTTGCCACCTCGGTAATTGCAAACATTATTTGCTCCTTATCATGTGCCGATGTAAGCGAGAACCGTAAAAGGGAGTCACTATCCTTTACCGCAGGTGATACTACAGGGTTGACATAGACCCCATTGTCAAAAAGTCTTTTGGCCACCCTGAATGTTTTCTCGCTGTTTCTAATATAGATTGGGATTATGGGTGTTTCAGTTTTTCCTATATCCAATCCAAAAGCCCTCATCTTTTGAATGGCAAAATCTGTGTTTTCCCATAGTTTTTGGTTAAAACTCGAATCGGTTCTCATTATCCTTAATGCGGCCAACGCACTGGCGACCGAGGCCGGTGGTAGACTTGCACTGAACATAAAAGATCTGGAGGCATGACTCAAATATTCTATCATATCTGCATCTCCGGCGATGAACCCACCAACGGATGCGAGAGATTTGCTAAAGGTTCCCCCTATAAGATCAATTTCATTTGAAATTCCAAAATGCGAGGCCGTACCTGCGCCATTTTTACCGATTACGCCAATGGCATGGGCGCAATCTACCATGGTAATGGCGTTATACTTTCTTCCCGCTTCAACTATCCTATCCAATTGGGCAATATCCCCATCCATTGAAAAAATACCATCGGTTACGATTAGATTTTTTGAAAAATCATTTGAAAACAGTTCCAACTTTTTCAAAAGATCATCTGGATCGTTATGTTTGTACTTAACCCGTTTGGCATAGCTAAGCTGACAACCATCTATAATCGAGGCATGATTTAGTTCATCTATAAAAATGCAGTCATTTTTACCCGCCAACGCAGGTATAACGCCCAGATTGACCTGAAAACCGGTAGGAAAAACTATTACAGCTTCTTTTTCCAGGAAATTCTTGAGTTCATTCTCTAACTGTTTGTGGAGATTCAATGTTCCATTCATGAAACGGCTACCTGTGCAGGAAGTCCCATATTTTGTAATGGCGTCTTGCGCGGCCTTTTTTATGTCAGGATGATTATTGAGCCCCAAGTAATTGTTGGACCCGAACATCAACACCTTTTTATTTCCAAAAAAAGCAACATCTGTTTGTGGAGAAGTCACTTCTTTAAAGAATGGGTATAATTCTGCGGATTTTAGAAAATGTGTTTTCTGTATAAGTTTACTCTCTGATATAAAATTGTATTTGTCCATTGATTCTGATCTTTACTGCCATCCGAATGGCATTATTTAAGTGCTTTGGTAACATTATCCAATTCTATTGTACGTACTCCTTGTATTCCACTTTAAAAACTTACCTCTATTCTAAATTTCAGTCCTCCCTTTACGGAAACATTGTCAAGGATGGTTCCGGAGTTTAGCCTAGTAACATACTCGACACGTAGTATTTTGAATATATTACTGATTCCGACCCCAAATTCCATATAGGGTTCTTTTGGAAGTTCAATGAGGCCTTTCGGCAACTGAAAAAATTGACCATGCTCGCTTCTCAGCTTTCCGTAAAAAGCTTTAAAAGACATTGATTCTCTTATGTTGAGACTGGACAATAAGGGTACTTTGTTAAACAGAAACCCACCGCCATTAAAACTCAAATGCAGGTTTGCATACGTATCGGAGGAGAAAGAAATGGGATTGAGCAAATTGTAGTTGTACCGCGCCAATCCGATATTTTGGTTTCCACTGGGGTTGTTTAATAAAGGGTATGGCGCTTCTCCAAAAATGTAGCCCCCTTCAAAAAATGCCCTTACAAATGTAGAACCCAACAAGAATTTCTTTTTTACGGAAGCATTTACCCGTCCATAATATTTGGCATACCCTTTATCGTCTCCGCCAGTAATTTTATTGTTCCCTACTTCGGTGGTTAAATGGTAAACTGGCTTGGTAGTTCCATAATATATCCTAGAGAAAAATTGTTGGTCGAAGTTTCTGGCCTTGGAATATCTTAAATCTGCCAATAAACCAATTGTTCTGAAACCATCGGTATTGGTACCGTTGTGAACAAGCCGGTTAAATTCATTTTCTTTATAAGTATCATAAAAAGCTCGTATGAGATATCGAGTGTTCTCCGTGGCTTCATGGTAAATACTAAGGTCAAAGTGTTTTTGCTTAAGAAGGTTGTAATCCAATCTGTTTGTACTTCCAAAAACTGAAAGTATATTTCCACCTCCTCTTGAATACGGGTTTTCTTTTATAAACTCAATGTACCTGTTTTGGGCAATTGTTCCAAAATCATCAAAGTGCTCAAAGGAGAAAACTGTCCTCTTTGGGAACGGTAGAAGATATTTGGCCTGAAATCCATATTTGAATTTTTTATCTTTGGTTCCATAACCCAAATAACCTCCTGCGGTAAAGTTCTTGGCCAATTTTTCACTGGTTCTCAAAGGAGCCGTAAAACGGGACCCTTCTATTCCATTTCTGTAATAGAAGTCAAAATAGGGGCCCAAATCAAATTTGTTAAGGTTGTAGTATCCGTTGAGGGTCATTGCTCCGAAACGGTCCACAAACTTGATAAATCCATTTTGTCTTAGCTGCCTTATGCCCTTAACGGTATTTACCTGAATGGAATCCAAGGAGGTTTCCTGGCTTAAATCCCCAAATGCAGCATTTTCCCATGTGCTATTTTGGGTACTAATTGCTAAAGAGTCATCGGTGAAGCGACCCACTATAAAGTCGCTAAAACTTTGATTTTTTTGAACTGAGAAATGTCTCTTTTTATTTTTTGACTCTACAAACGAAAAATCAGTGTTCGTTTTTTGTGAAGCCACAAACCACTTGTCAACTTCAATTTTTTTATACGTTACTTCAAAATCTAGCTTTTTGATAAAATTGATATTTGACTCAATAGGTAGGGAAGCCTCAATTTTAGTCAATGCATAAGTTTCTGCATCGACCCAAAAGCTTCCATCAAAGGCAACACTTTTTTCATTTTTGGGATAGTACATAAAATGGTACTGCTTGGCCCCGTTGACTATGGAACTGTCCGCCAAGAACAGTTTATAGTGTGATTTATAGCTTGATGCAATAGGACTTTGAAAGCTCCTTCCCAATAAATCGATATTCTCTTCATAAAAGTTGACGTTTTGTGCGATTTTTTTGTTGATGGAAGTTTTGATCAGGCTATTCAACTGATTGAGGGTACCCTCTTGCTTGACGCTAGTGGTTTTGCTACTGTTCATGTTTTTGTCTCTATCTAACTGATGCTTAATAATCTCCTTGGTCAGTAAAATGGGCATCATTACCGTTGAATCGCTATCGGTGATAAAAGCTCCCTTATCTTTTCTGAACCGTTTCTTCTCTGTAATCCCATTTTCAATATTTGAGAGGTAAACGGACAATAGGGTAGTTTCTGTAAACTGAACTTTTTTAACCCTATCGGGGTCGTTCTTGTTTTTGCTTTCGATGATTTTCCCCATCAGATAATCGGTGTACGGTAAAGCCTTATTGCTTAGTACAACCTCATTCAACTGCTCGGCTTCTCTTTCCATATAAACAATTGCATCTTTTTTATAATCATTTAAAGCCATAGTTTCGGTTGCATATCCGATGAAACTGAACACAAGCGAATCTTTTTCCCCTCGTACCATATCATACTCAATCCCAAATTTTCCATCGATATCGGTAATCCCCCCAACCGTGGTTCCTTTAATATGAATGTTCACGAACGGTATCGTAGTATTGTCGTTTATGTCAACCACGGTACCCGTAATGTTTTGGGAAAAAAGCTTATTGGAAGAAAGAGAAAGAACAGCTAAGATTATCATGGTGCCATTAACTGTTAGGTTCATCTTTTTCATTAAGCTCTATTTTTTTAAACAATATGTCATCCCACAAAAAAACCCAATAACCAATTGCCTTGATAGTATCGCTACTCTGCAATTTCACTACGCCCCTGTATGTCCTATCGGTCAAAGGATCATAGATTTTTCCCCTATTCCATGTTAAGTTTCCATCATATTTAAAATTGTACATTACCTTAATCCCCTTGGGAGGTTTTCCCTTTTCCCAAGTCCCATCATCCCTTTGAAAACCTACAAGGCGGCCCACTGGTTTGTTATCGGAATCCATTTGAACCCTAACTACCATATTGTCACCCTCATCACAAGATTTCCAATATCCAATTAAGTCCTCCTTTCGTTGGGCCTTAACGGATATTCCAATAGATAATAGAAGAATGGCAATCCCTGTTTTTGTTCTTAAAACATCCATTTTATTTTTCTGGTTTTTAAGGGCAAAGAACAATCACCGACCAAAGCCGGCCATTGCGTTCTTTCGCTATTTATTATTACACAATAGGCAACTTCGAGAATACCCTATTTTTAAAATTTATTTTTTTGAAAAACAGATTTGAACGACTCTTATGGTGTATTCATTTTTTCCTTTCGCCCAACCGATTTCATTCGGTCAAAAGAAAAGACAATAGAAGATTTTGAGGTTGCATCGAAAAGAAATTAGTTTTGTTTACAGCATATTACATAAGGAAATCATTTAAACTTTTTCAATTTTATCTTTTTCAGTTCGAACACGATCAAGGATAGATGGTTGACCCCTCCCAGCTTGCAATGCTCGTATCGAACCTGTTTAGAAGAGACCTGATGCTGTCCATCCACGCGTTGGTCCCTCCCACTTAATATCGTTCATCATAGGGATCTTGATCAAAGTATTCGTCCCTGTTCTCGATGCTTCCGTTGTGTTTGTTGAAACAGATGTCCGCATTGATTTCTTTGGGTACGCATGCTGTCCTGAAGCCCCTCGAATCAAATCCTATATCGGCGTTCACGAACAGTCCGTCCATTTTTATGTCCGCCATTTCGAGCGTGGCGGCGACCACCTCGAACCGTACCTCGATCTCGAAGAGGTCGTTGTGGTTCTCGGCCACGGGCTCCAACATGACCAAGGGGAGTTGGCGTTCGGTAAGGTAAAGTGCGTTGGTGGCCCTCCGTTTATTTCCGCCCTGGTAGTCCACGGCCTCGCCGCCGTGCATGTCCAGGGTATGGCTATCATCAAGGTCGACGCTGGAGAAGTCTGGGATGTCCCCGTAGCTGTGCAGAATGCCCGTCCAGCAGTCCAGAAATGTGTCATCAAGGCACCATTTGCGGTAATGGTGGTAGACCGATTGCCAGCTCAGCACCCTTTCGCCGAACAGCGAGGCGGGTGAAAGATATTCCCACTGTACGCCCGTCTTCATCTTGCAAATCGCCGCATTGATGATCTCGTACAGGGGTGCGGTCGGGGCAAAACCACGTTTCGGGAGCGGTATATACGGCACTATTTCCATCTCTATTGTATCTTTGTCGAGTACTTTATAAATGGGCTATGGGATTTATGTTTGGCGACACAAATGCCCGTAACCCTTTCGATTCAAAAAAAGTTTAAATCACTTCAATTTCATTTACATTAAATAAACTCGGGTCAAAATTGGACAAGTACCCACACCTTTGAAAACTTTTTCAACCAACTGGTCAATTGTTTAAACGAACCATTCAAAAATGACATATGAGGTTTTTTATCTGTTTTGTTTTGAAATTTGGAAGTTGATTTAATCTATAACCGGTTTCATTGAAAAAACAATGGGCCATCTAATAGAATAGTTATTTTTGAAGTATGGGAAATTGGTATCAACATATTGTGGGGTGGGTCATTTACACGTCGTTCATATATTTCCTTTTTAACTGGGTTTCGGATAGTTTATCGGCATTTATTCGAGTGTTTTCCATCATTTCGACCCAGGTGGTTGTCTTCTATTTAAACCTAAAGTGGATTTTACCTGTTTACTACCAAACCAAACGCTATTTGACCTATGCTGTAGTTAACCTGATGTTCATCATATCTGGAGCTATCCTCGGAGTATATTTGGAAGAAAGAACCCCAGTCTATCAGTCAGAACTTATTGAAGTACAACAGTATTATATTGAAAAGGGGGTGTTCGATAGCGAGTATGAAGATAATAGTCTTGAGATTTTTGATATAGAACAATTGTTCAGTCATGCTATGCCAATAGTCCTTATCATTTTTATCAGTTACTTCATGTACAATTTTCATATGCGTAAACAGGAAGAGGAAAAGCTATTGGCTATTATGACGGCCGAGAAGAATTTTCTCGTTCAGCAAATAAACCCGCATTTTCTATTTAACACGTTAAACAATATTTACTCACTAACCCATAAAACTTCGCCAAAAGGATCAAAGGCGGTTATGCAGCTTTCTAAAATTTTAGATTATTCATTATATGTGATGAAAGAGGGAAGGGTACGTTTAAAGGATGAAATCGGTTATATAAATAATTTTATAGCCCTGTTTAAGTTAAAGGACAGTACCATAACCAACATTACATTTGATTATTCCAGAGCGAATCCGAATCAGAAAATAGCACCGTTATTGTTGATACCGTTCGTTGAAAATGCATTTAAGCATGGTGATGTCGTAGATGTCAACAATGGATTTGTAACAATACAAATACAAACTGAAGATGACTCCCTTTTGTTTGACTGTATCAATTCTTATCAAAAGAAACAAAATGTGGACAAAACCGGAGGAATAGGTATTGCCAATGTAAGTAGGAGATTGGAGCTATTATACCCCGAACAGCATTGGCTTAAAATAGAGGAAGGTAAAAATGTATTTACTGTATCCTTAAAAATTAAGGCAAATGGCATATAAATGTATTATCGTAGATGATGAAGAACCAGCAAGGAAATTGTTGAAAGACTATAGTGAAAAAATAGATGGACTAGAAGTAATGGGAGTCTACAAATCTGCCTTGGACTGCCTAAATGTATTGGAAAAAGAGGAGATTAACATCTTATTTTTAGACATTAATATGCCCGACATTTCAGGAATTGATTTCTTAAAATCACTGTCTAAAAAACCAAAAGTGATATTGACTACTGCATACCGGGAATATGCTGTTGAAGGTTTTGAATTGGAAGTCACCGATTATATCGTTAAGCCAATTGAGTTTCACAGGTTTTTGAAGGGAGTGAACAAGGCAAAGAGAGAGCTTAATAAAACTACTTTGATCGGTTCAAAAAAAGAACCCATTCAAAAAGCCACTGAGAGCATTCAACTAAAATCAAATAAAAAAATATTCAATATTAATTATAGTGATATTGTCTATATTCAGTCCTATAATGAATACGTAATGTACTACACTACCTCTACAGGAAAGCTAATGGTATATGGTACAATGAAATCTGTTGAAGATTCCCTTCCGATTAACTTTTTTATAAGAATCCATAGGTCATATATTGTCAATATAGTAGCTATAAAATACTTGGAAGGAAATCAAATTGTATTGCATAGCGACCACAAATTACCTGTTGGGGAAAGTTATAAAAGTAATTTTTTATCGAAATGGAAATAATTTAAACCACTCCAAAAGTAAATTTCAATAACTGGTAACTTCAAGTAGAACGATTAATATAGGAAGTTCATTGAAAGAGAGAGAGAGAACATACTATATTTCTTCAAAGGGGCAATAAAGATGTAATTGCCCAAAAACAACTTGTTTAACCATTCGTGAATAAGAGGTTTGATATTTTTCAACAGCCAGTTTATCAGCCAAAAGCTTTAAATCCTCTATTAATTGGTTCGAGTTTTGTACCATATCGTCCACTGACGATTAAAATTAAAGGAACCAAAACCAAGCATTTTTTATTAAATGCTTGGTTTTGGTTTTTTATGGTTTCATTTGATTTGGAATGATTTGCTCTTAAATGGTAGCTATCCGGTAGCTCGAGCTACCCTTTAAGAAAAATGGGACTCCGCTATTTTGCTAAAATTGGATTTGACTTTCGTAAAAATCAAGTTTAATTTAAATCAAAGGTTATGCGAACCGTAAAAACATTTTCTATTCAATTCTGGGCCGATACTGCAAAGGCCAAAAACGGTGAGGTACTTCTCTATGCAAGGATCACTATGGAACAAAAAAGACTAAGCATCAGTCTAAAACGAAAGGTCACCTAGGAGCATTGGGGCAGCAAGTACAAAAGAGTGCTTGAAAACCCGGTATCGACAAAGTAAATGAACCACTACCTGAAGCTGGCAAAATCTCAATTGTACCAGAGCTATCAAGAGCTGAAAGGTACCGGTAAGCTGCTTACGGCCCAAATGGTAAAGGACTATTTCACGGGGGACGATAAGCGTACCAAGACCCTCTTGGAGTTAATCGAATACCATAGCAAGAAAATCGAGGACTATATCCGTAAATTTCTGAAATCCATCAAGCTCAAGAACATCCATCTTTCCAGGTTGAACTACAAGTTCATCTGTGATTTTGAAAGTTTCATGTACCGATCCTATCCAAAAGACCGTTTCCGTGCGATGGCCCATAATACCGCGATGAAACATATTCAAAGACTTCGGAAAATGATACGCTTGGCCTATTGTTTGGAATGGCTCGTTAAGGATCTGTTCGACGTTGGAAAATGACCTTTGAAAAGACGGACAGGGAGTTTCTTTCGGAAAATGAACTATCCAATTTGGCCAATTATGAATTTCCTATCGAGCGCTTGGAACGTATTCGGGACCTTTTTCCGTTCACTTGCTATACAGTAAGAAGTTATACGGGATTACTAAGAACCGATACAAAATAAAACAGTTTGTTCCTTAATTCCTGATAGAACCGTCTTACCCTTTAATCATAATATTTAGACTTGCAACAAAAAAAGGCAATTCGATAAGAGCCATGCCCTTGATTCTCGGACATCAATTTCGTTGATAAATTACTATCTCTTTTTATTCGAGAGGGTTAGTATATTATTTGATTAGTGCAATACCTGCCCTTGTTTAAATCTACATTAGTAGGTATAAATCAATATTTAGCATTATGAACAAGGAAAAAAATAAATTAAATACCACTAGGAAATCTAAGGAAAAAGCCCATAATCCTGATGATACAAACACCATCCATTCACAGAACGAAGAAATTAAAAATGGTGAGGTAGATACCGATAACGAAAAAAAGAAAGAGAAGAAGTAGTATTGAAGCTGCTTTGGCAGTTCACTATTTCCTCTTATTCATTGGAACGAGGTTATCGCTGCAACAATCCTATGGTAAAAAACCAAAAGAACCTTTCCCTATTCTGTTATAGTTGGCTAGTGATAGAATCGGTATAAAATAAACAAAGAACGCTTAAAAAACGTTCTTTGTTTATTCGTTTAAAGAAGACTTTCCTTAAAATAAAAGGTCAATATCTTGAAGAACTATAATCAAAAAATCTCTTCAGAATAAAATAAGGAATTACTAATCTACGTTCCTCCAAACCGTATTTCTTAGGCTTTAAGCAGGAATTTTATCGATTCCATCCAAACGCTCCCAATTTCTATGGTTCGCTATCGCCTTTATAAAGTCTTTAGGACTTTTATTTATGAAAATAGCTTTATCTTTTTTGAAGTCTGCTCCGTATGTTTTATCAAGTAATTGCTCGCCTTCATTGTCTACCGCTATTGCCTTGCAATGTTTCAACGCCTCGTTTATAAACTTCAGATATTTGGCAGTACTTATCAAGGTCTCTATGGACTTTTTCCCTCCGGGAATATAGACGGCATCGAACAGAACACTTTCAGTAGTCGAAATGGCCGCGTCGACTTTATGTTCCATGTCTGAATCACATGTTACGGTACCTCCATGGGGTGCGACCAATTTAACCATTGCTTTTTCCTTCTTTAGTTCTTCTGTCATTGCCTTATAATCCTTCATCGAAAAACCATCAGCTACGAGTACGGCGATTTGTCGCGTAGCTATAGTGCTGAATTTGGTGTTCGCTTGGCTTAGTGCCGGTGATTTATCCAAATAATTCTTGGCTTTGCCTGGTTGGTAATCACTGACATTTGCATCAGCACCGATGGCCTGATTGATGGGTTGATCAATACTTTTAGGAATATCCATACCTAAATTATTAGCGACTTTTTTGGCCAGGTCACCATCGATCTGCTTAATCATCCATAGCATCCGTTCAACGATATGTTCATGAGTACATTTCCCAAGTTCAAATGAATAGGCTTCCATTACATGCTGTTTTTCCCAAGTTTCAAGACTTCTATAAAAAAGAGCAGGCTGCGAAAAGAAATCTATAAAACTCTTACTTCTCGTACGGATTTTTGATGCATCGATACGCTCTTCAAAAGAATTGAAAGCCCCTTCTGAAATTTTTGCCATGTGCGGGCAACCGCCGCCCAAGGTGTTCGGAAAATAAGCCGTATTCCCTTTAGGAATATCCATTTGCATATGTCCGTCACGTTGATTGTTATGGCTATCACCAACAGGACGGTTAATTGGTATTTGGTGGAAATTCGGACTTCCCAAACGGGACAATTGGGTATCTCTATAAGAGAATAAACGTCCTTGAAGTAATGGATCGTTAGAAAAATCGATTCCTGGTACAATATTTCCTGGGAGAAAAGCTACTTGTTCCGTTTCTGCAAAAAAGTTCTCGGGATTTCTGTTCAAGGTCATTTTACCGACCAATGTCACCGGAACCATTTCTTCCGGTATGAGTTTGGTGGGGTCCAAAAGATCAAAATCATATTTATGCTCGTCTTTCTCTGCAACGATTTGAAAACCCAATTCCCATTCAGGAAACTGTCCAGCTTCAATGGCCTCCCAAAGATCGCGTCTGTGAAAATCTGAATCGGCACCATTTATTTTCACGGCCTCGTCCCAAGTTACAGAATGAACGCCCAAAACCGGTTTCCAATGAAACTTTACGAAATGAGACTCTCCTTTGTCATTTATAAGTCTATAGGTATGGATACCGAAACCTTCCATCATTCTTAAACTTCGGGGAATACCGCGATCACTCATGGCCCAAATATGGTTATGAAGCGTTTCGGGGGTCAGCGAAACAAAGTCGTAAAAAGTATCGTGTGCCGAGGCAGCTTGTGGAATCTCTCTATGTGGTTCGGGCTTTACCGAATGTATAAGATCGGGAAATTTCATGGCGTCTTGAATAAAGAAGATCGGCATATTGTTACCTACCAGATCCCAAGTACCTTCGTCGGTATAAAATTTTACGGCAAAACCACGTACATCCCTTGCCAAATCTGGGGAACCCTTCGATCCCGCTACGGTAGAAAACCGTACAAACACGGGTGTGGTTCTATCGGTATCATTAAATATACCCGCTTTGGTATATTTACCTTGGCTTTCATACAGTTCGAAAATACCATGGGCTCCGCTACCTCTCGCGTGTACGATCCGCTCAGGAATACGCTCATGGTCAAAACTGGTGATTTTTTCCCTTAACAAAAAGTCCTCTAAAAGCGTAGCTCCCCTTGGTCCGGCTTTTAGTGAATTGTTGGTGTCGTTAATTTTTAGACCTTGGCGAGTTCGCATTACTTTTCCATCTGCATCGCTCATATAATCCTGCAGTTGCTCAATTTTCTTGCTATCCTTCTCTGATTTTTTGGATGTACCACTCATAACACATTTTTTTTTATTGATTCAGAATAAATTTAGGTAGTAAGTATGGTAAAGTACGGCTCATAAAAATCATTGTTTAACGCTAATGTGAAGTCTTTTTTAGATGTCAACTGACAATAACTTTCCAAATTTCAGTATAGTTTCTATCCAAATGAGTTGGATACAGTTAAACTATAATTACAAAGTCAGTTTTCTTAACGTCAATACGATTTATAATTCAGTATAGAAGCAAAATGAAAAATTGATGCTGAAGCTATGAAATAGCACTAAACCTGGTTCACAAACATGAATTCAAGTTATGTTCTTAATTCAGAATCACATAAATACTATTTTATTCATTTACTTTCTTTTAGCATTTCAAAAAAATTATAAGAGTTAAATACATTTGATACTCAACTAGTGTTCAAAACAATTTTTAAATTCTATTTTTATAATTGAACCGAATAATGTTCGTGGAATGAAAAATGTTTTTTTGGTATTGACCTTAGGGCTACTTATAAATATAGTATGGAGTCAAGACAAAACCGAGAAAATTAATTTTATCATAGAAGGCACGTATGATGCAAAAACAGATAGAGGATATCGATTTATCAATCGGTTGGACAATACCCCCATTTTATTTGACCAAGTAAGACCCCGTTTACATATCAAGTCTAATTTAGAGGATGATTCTCTTATTGGTTCAATGTTCAAAATAACTTATGGAACAGAAGAATTTAAGCAAAACGGGCCTGAAGGCTTAAACAACGGCTTACCCTATAAAGAAAAGCTCATCATACTCAATATGAAACTAATAGAATAAAAATTCAAAGATTTTGCTTATACATCTCAACCATTAAATCATATAATTTCGGATGATTTTCCTGGAATTTTTTCGGTTGGTTAAAGAAATATTCACTGGCAACGCTCAGAAATTCTATTTCACTTGTTGCGCCGTATGGATTGATATCCGATTTATGGGATTTTATTTTTTCAATTTCACTATGCATCGCCTTTAACCAAGGGAGTACATATTGTTTCTGCATTAGACTTTCCGGTAAGCCATCGGTCGCTCCGTCTGCCTTGTCTATAAGATGAACAAACTCATGAATCCCTACATTAGAGGTAGAATTTTCATTTTCGAAACCCGAACGCAATGCCGGTAATGAAAGTATCATCAAACGGTTCATTTCTCCTGAACCTACCTTTCCCAAAATATTCCGATCCTCCCCCTCAGTCTGATTATCACTGTTGAAACGAGCCTTATACAGCAATACTTCGTTTATGTTTCGATATCTTAATCCGATAAATCCAAAGAGCGGTATTACTGCACTCGAGGCAACCAAAAGACGATCTTCATCGGTAATAGCTACATCAACCCCGGTTATCGCAACATGATCTAAGAAATAGACAATTTCTTTCTCGAACCTGTCTTTGTCCCTTTTTGATAGCTGTCTATAGAATTTGACTTTATCGGAAAGTAAGGTTCTCCATTCTATTTTAAAGACACTTGTACTCTCTGTCCGTCTAAACCAAACGAACCAAATGACAAGCATTAAGAAAAGTAATAATGGAAGTATCCCATAAAATGAGGTAAACATAAGAAAAAGTGTTTTTAGATCGCTAATATAGAAACTCCGACATTTTATTCGCGCCTGTAGTTAGCACATTTTTTAAGGACTAAAATTCATCTAATTCATAGAACTTATAATCGGTATACAATTTAATCAACGCAGCGACCGACCATGCTTGCTGAATACATCCCTTACCTTCGTACGGATTTTGTCCGTCGAAAATCTCTGATATACAATGCAAACCCTCTCGATTGTAAAAATGTTCTTTTAAATCGTTCAATGCCAATTTAACCTGTAAACGGTTTTTTTTGGTATTGCCATAAATCTTAAAGAAAGAATGGTAATAATGGTAAAGCAGAAATGGCCATACCGTTCCTTGATGGTAAGAATGATCGCGTTGCAGCTGGTCACCGGCATATACCGCTTCAAAATTTGGATTTTCGAGGTTCAAGGTTCGCAATCCATAAGGCGTATAAAGTTTCTCTTTGATAGCCTCGAAAATTTGTATTTGCATTTCTTTATCCAATACCGTAAAGGGAAGGCTGATCCAAAATATTTGGTTTGGGCGAAAGCTATTATCTACCGAAACATTGGGTATAATAACATCATAGAGCGTACCAACGGGATTAATAAAATACTTGGGGAAATTGTTTTCGAATTTTGTGATGATGTCCAAATATTTCCTACCAAAAGGAGATTTAAGCTTCTTACAGAAGAATTCGTAAATTTTGAGCGTATTGTACCATAATGCATTCACCTCAACGGGGCAGCCGATACGGGGAGTTATAACCTCACCATCGACAATAGCATCCATCCATGTGAGCTGTTCTCCTTCTTGACCACCATATAAAAAGCCTTCCTCTGTAACATGGATATTAAAACGGGTACCCTTGATATGCCAATCCACTATTTCACCGAGTGCCTTAAAGTTATTTTGTATAAAAGCTATATCATCGAATTTATTATAATAGTCATAAGTGGCTATAAAAAGCCATAAAGTCGCATCGATGTTGTTATATTGTATGGTAGAACCATTATCAGGGAAACGAACGGGCAACATACCTTGATTCAAACTTTTATAAAAAGTGGATAGAATGGATTTTGAAATCGCTTTTCTACCGGTAGCTATCGTTAGCCCTCGCATAGAGATCATGGTGTCCCTACCCCAATCTGTAAACCAATGATAACCGGCCATGATCGTTTCACTTTTAGTAGAGTACCTTTTAACTAAAAATTGTTCGCCCGAGTTAAGTAAATCGGTATAAAATTGAGATGAAAATTTTGATGCGCCAGAGGAAGCTCTTCGGCTTTGAGATCTCCATTCACTTTCAATATTTTTTTGTAGGCTGTCTTCTTCAGTAGAGAAAAGTATCGTAAGATGTTGCTTTGGTTCTAATTCTCTTGTTAAAAAACCGATACGATAGTAATCACAGACATATTTCAATCCACGTGCTTTCGATTTAGAGAGTTGAATGTTCTTGTACCAACTGCGAGCCTCCTTATATTCTCCCGCCGACCATTTTGTAAAAATAGGGTGTGAGCCACATCGTGGATAGATTTTTAGATGGTCCGCAGCGAATTGGGTATAAAAATCGAAAGAGGGATCTTCATAAAAGACACCATGGTAATCTGAATAATCATATAATGGATGTACTTCTAATGTCAAAGCAGTATCCCCTGTATTTGTATACGTTACAAAGGTCGTATTACTACCTTTAGCCATACAAATACTCTTTTTGAGTTGCCAATCGTCGGCGGCGTACTCCCAATTAAATAAGGGTTTTTGTGCAAAACTTTTGAGATATTCGGTTCCATTGGGATACACCGAATTGGGATATTGATTGGTGGACAAGTCAAAATATTGATTATTGAACCATACCCGTTCCTCTATTTTAGCGACCATTACCATGCGCTCGGTCGGTGGATCTAAAGAAGCTATCAGTAGTCCATGATAATGTCTTGTATTAGCTCCGCTGACCGTACTTGAGGCATAACCCCCGATACCGTTTGTAATCAACCACTCCCTGCTCCACCGTTCTTCCATGTGCCCTTTTTATTATATTCCTTACTAATGTCTTTTAAAAAACAGCCAAAGCCTGGGGGAGCTTCTCTAAAAGCTCCACCTAATTGAGTGCCATAAAGCTAGTTCTAAAATCTAATGGGTTGGTTAAAAATTTTATTGAAATCTCTCCCAAATAGCGTTGCGCTTAATTCAAGGGGAGGCTATAAATAATTCTTTTGTTCATAAAGCCCCCATTCTATGCAATTTATGATTTTTTATCGTGACAAACTTTTATAAAAGATGGGTAGTTTTTGGGTAGATTCTATTTGACACAGAATACTATTCGCAATCGGACAGTAATTACAAGCAATCAGGCGATTATGCACTACTCACCACAGAATCCTTAAAAAATACCTTGTTAGGGGGGCATCAATTATTTTCATGAAATGATTGTACCCTATCTGGATAAAACTGTATTGTTAACGACCCACGGAAATTCGTTAAAAGAGCTTTGATTCCAAAATTAGAAGATATTTCTAATAGCGAAATACCCAAAATCCCAATTCCGACAGGTACTCCATATTTGTATGAATTTAACGGAACATGAAAAGCTAAATTGAATAAAAATCCATCATTGTAATGCTTTTGTTCCGCTTACTTGCATTATAAATACGAAAGCAGTAAAAATAGAAGCGAAGCTTTAGCTATCTAGCGGTTAATTCTTTCAACTCATTCTCTGTAAACTCCTTACCCGATGAAGACTTCACGCTTCTCAACTCTTTTATACGTTCTGGAGTAAGCGTTTTTGGAACATCTGAAAAAGCATTGGTCACATAAGAGATAATAGCTGCGATATCTTTATCTGAAATAGCTTCATTTCTGATAAGACCCGGCATAGCTAAATTGATGTTGTATTCCTCATTGTTTACATGAATGGGGCCTTCGAGACCATGCAACATAATAAGGCCCAACCGTTCTGTATTCTTCACGTGTTCAGAATTCATTAAAGGAGGGGCGAGCCCATCTATACCTTGACCGTTGGCTCCATGGCAAGAAGCACAGATCTGAAAAAACATTTTCGCCCCCCTAGTTCTATTATCCTCACTAATCGATTTTCCAGAATAGATAGGGTTTGCTTTTTCATTTTTCATATCCGCAATACTCTTTGCCAATTTGTTAACGAACATGGTATGCTTAAGGGTATCCATAATCACTTTATTCTCATAAATTTTAGATTGTACGCCCTCCATACCACTAAGCAAAGCCTCATTGACCGTACTGTTGTTGCGGTGTCTTTCTAAAATTTCCATCATGAAAGGAGTGAATCGTTGTTCGTTTACATTTACCCAGCTCCCTAAGCTACTTCCTAGATATAGATCTAATTCAAGTTGATTTCTTGCTAAGATGGTATGGAAAACTTCAGCAGCTTTTTCTGTATTTTCTTCAGATATAAAAGATTTCGACAAAACAATGGCATGAGCAACAACGCTGGGATCATTGGTTTGCATAACTTCTACCAAAAAATCAAAACTAAGTGCATTCCACCCTTCGAGTACATAGAGGGCATGAATTTGGGACCACTTATTATTAGCATTAAGAGCCAAATCTTTAACTACTGGGGTCAGCTGTTTGAGTTTCTTAAAAACCAAGTAATGTTGTGCCCGGTCACGGATCCATCCATTATTATTCGATAATAGGTTCACTAGGTCAATTCCATCCAAGCTGTCGAAATCTTGAATTGGATCAATATCAACATCAGTTCGTTGTATCTTTAGAATCCTTCCAAAATCAACGATGGTGTCTAGATGTTTTTGTTTGGTTTTTTCCCTTAAATAAGGACTCAAATAGGCATGATGGCCAATCATACCCCTGTGCATATCTACTACATAAATACTGCCGTCAGGAGCATTTTTAAGGGAGACCGGGCGAAAACCTTCATCGGTTGAAGCCAAAAATTCTTTTTCTTCCCAAGCTTGTTTAGCTATCGTCGAATCACCCGTAAAGGTCAAGACGGTTCTCTTTATCAAATTACCTTCAGGTATGCAAATGAAAACATTTTCATCATGAGACCCTGTAAACGCACCTCCCCTATACACCAATGGACCGCAAGCAGCGGTTGCATTAACCAAGACACTATCTGCATTTAAAACGCCCTCGGCATAACCCCTATTCACGGCAGTTGCGTGTAACGGGTATACCCGTTGGTCGGTGGTCAACAATTTATCTACGCTTGCTCTTGGAGTAAAATATTTATTGTTGATTAGCGTATTAGGCAATACATAATCTCCTAACAGAATCCTTGAATTATCATTGTAGTATAACCTTCCGAAATTATCATGGGAAATACCCCACTGTCCCCTAAACGTTGTAGGTTCTTTATACCAAACCCCATTCTTTCTTCTATATCTAAAATTGGATTTTGCGTTGTAGATCCAATTGTCAATATTTAATAACAACCCATTAGGTTGGTGCTCTGGGTTTCCCTCTACCGCATAGGTCGAATCTACCAAAACACGGTTAGCAGGCTTATCGTCTTCAATTTCAACAAACCATAGGTAAGGCGGTTCTGCATACAGGAGTCCGCCATATACATGTGCCAAAGCCCTTGGCATGACCAAACTATCCAAAAATATCTTCGCATGATCGGCTACTCCGTCCTTATCCAAATCCTCTAAAATGCGTATACTTCCCGTAGGAGCTTCTTCCCCTGAGCCCTGTATATCGTTCATATAACCTGGCATTTGGGCGACCCAAACCCTACCTTTCGCATCGAAATCAATTGCAACAGGAGCTTTTAGCAGGGGTTCTGCGGCAACGATTTTTAGGTCAAAACCTTCTTCAAGTTTATAGGGATCTAACGAAATTTGGTTCTCGTAAGAAGTCTGGCAAGAAATCAAAAGACATCCAATAATAAATAGGGGAATTAATTTAGTAAGCATGAAATAAAATCAATTTAGCGTTAAAGATAAGAATGTACAATAGGAGTTTCTACCACAGAGAAAAGATAATTTCAATAAACCTGATACCAAATCGAAACCTTTTTAACCTAAAATATAAAGGTTTTATAAAAATGGAACCAATTGCACGATTTAAAGTGTTGGATTGGAAATAACTGATTCTTCAAGGTTAACTTTACCGAAACCAGAAAAAACAACATTGAAGAAAGCTATTCTATTCATGATCATCAGTACATTCTCGTTCACACTCATGAACGCTTTTGTAAAGCATTTAAATAGCTATCCTACCTTTGAAATTGTATTTTTCAGGTCTCTAGGTTCCTTGATTTTGGCCACCACTTATATTTTGATTAAACGAATACCTATCTTGGGCAATAGTCGAAAATTGATGCTTTTACGGGCAATTGCCGGATTATCGGCCATGAGCCTTTTCTTTATGTCGCTTAATTATCTTTCTGTAGGTACAGCTGTATCATTACGGTACCTCTCCCCTATTTTTGCAGCTATTTTTGCCATTTTTTTGCTTCGTGAAAAACTAAAACCCATACAGTGGTTACTCTTTGCAATAGCATTTGGTGGAGTTTTAATTTTAAAAGGATTCGATAAAGGTATTGATACCACTGGATTACTTTTAGTACTTACCGCATCCGTTTTCAGCGGATTAGTTTATGTCCTCATAAGGAAAATAGGAAACAGTGACCATCCATTGGTTATCGTAAATTACTTTATGTTTACTGGAACACTTATTGGGGGATTATTGAGTATTGGTGTATGGACGACCCCTATTGGTAATGACTGGTGGCGTTTATTAAGTTTAGGATTTTTTGGTTTTTTTGGCCAAATTTTTATGACCAAGGCCTTTCAAATCGCAAAGACCAATCTTGTAGCCCCATTAAAATATATCGAAGTGCTCTTTACCATTTTACTTGGTGTTTTCTGGTTTGGAGATTTATACACATTTTGGAGTCTAGCTGGTATCATGATGATCGTTGGGGCCTTGGTATCTAATGTACTCGTTGGGAGACGCTCATAAATTGACATGGAACTATCTTTATATTCAAAAAAATCTACCGTTTTGATGAAAGCGGTAGACTAGGGTAAAGTTTTGAAATTTCTTTTAGCTACGAACGGGTTCTTGCTTGGATAGATCACAATTCACGTCCGTTAAGGAATTACTGATAACAGCTTTAATCTCTTCTTCAATACCTTTCGAGTAATTAACATAATATACTATAGAGACTATTATGGTAAAGGCAATCAATATATCGGTGACGACGTTCGAATCAAATAAGTTTTCTATAGCTTCCGTAAACTGAGCCATCATCAAGTGTCTCATTTGCAGAAATAACGTATACCTGTTAAAATTAATTAATGATTTTAAAAAAAAGGTGGGCTAATCTTTTATAAATGTTCAAAAAAATGAAAATTGTTAATATGAGTTAAATTTTTAACTTATAATTAACTGAAAAACAATACTTTAAATGTTTTTTGCATCAAGTATTAATTTGAAAAAGTCAAATAAAATTCTAACACCTTTTTAACTTTGAATCGACTTATTAACGAAGTCAAACTCAAGTATAATTTAAAAAATAGAACATATGAAAATTCTAAAATCGATTACCTTCGCCATGCTACTTTTCTTGGCCGTTGGTGCAAATGCACAAAATTCTAAAGACCAAAAAATCATTAAAGATGCTAAAAAGGCTAAGGAAAAATTGATGAAAATGGAGGTCGGTCTCGATCAATTTTTCTCTAATTCAGCAGGTTATGTTATTTTTCCGAACGTGGGTAAAGGAGGTTTAATTATTGGAGGTGCCTCTGGAAACGGGGTCGTTTACGAAAATGGCACCATGATCGGTATGGCAGATTTAAAGAAATTAAGTGTCGGCCTACAAGCAGGTGGGCAGGCAATCACTGAAATTATTTTCTTTGAAACAGCATCTGATTTGGCTGGGTTTAAGGAAGGTGATTTTGAATTTTCCGCTGAAGCTTCGGCAGTTGCCTTGAAATCGGGTGTTGCTGTAAACGCAAAATATAAAGATGGTGTAGCGGTCTTTGCATTGCCCAAAGCAGGTCTTATGGCCGATGCATCAGTAGGTGGGCAAAAATTCGAGTTTACTCCGCTTACTGACGCTTCAGAAATGAAATAACCAGAGTTTATCGAAAATAAAAAATGCCACCCATTGAGGTGGCATTTTTATTTCGATAATTATCCATTCTTCGTAAACCCAGGATAACAGGTCATACCGCCATCAACAAAAATGGTGGTTCCATTGATGTATTCAGACTCGTCAGAAGCCAACCAACTGGCCACACTTCCAATATCCTCCGGAATTCCAATTTGTTTATAGGGTATCAATTTCAACATCCCCTCCCTACCTTCTTTGGTACTCCACACATCTTTATTGATATCTGTCTTGATAGCTCCGGGAGCTATTGAATTACATCTAATCTTTTCGGGACCGTATTCTTGACAAATGGTTTGCATCAACATGACCAATCCCCCTTTTGAGGCCGCATAATTTGCGTGACCCGCCCATGGAATCACTTCATGTACGGAACTCATATGGATTATCTTTCCTAAAGATTTCGAAATTTCGGGCCGCATCCCTCTGCGCTTAAATTCGAGAATAGCTTCTTTCGCGCACAAAAATTGTCCAGTTAAGTTTACATCGATTACCCGCTGCCAGTCCTTGAGTGGCATTTCATGCAATGGATGGTCCAATTGCATCCCCGCATTCGCAACACAAACATCTACCGTTCCAAATTCAGCAATGGTAGTTTTGAACATTTTCTTTACATCTTCTTCTTTACTGACATCACATTTTACCACAATAGCATCACCACATTGTGAGTTTTTTATAATCCAATCGGCCACTTCTTCGGCCTCTGCCTTACTGCTGTGATAGTTTACGACAATATTGGCTCCCTCCATACCCATTGATTTTGCGACAGCTTCCCCTATTCCGTCACTAGACCCCGTAACGATACAAGTCTGTCTTTCTAAACGCTTATTCGGTTTTTGCATCTTTCTGAAATTTTGAATAAAGTTAAAATTAGTGGAGGATAATACCTTTCCACACCTTTAATATAGGGCAATATTTTGATGACCGTTCACCAACAACTGCAGAATTATTTTTTAGAGATACTAATCTTTTTTTTAGGGATGATTATTACTCAAAATAATGAATTCCTTTAGGTAAAAAATAATGGCAACGACAAAGCAAAAATCGGAAAAAATAATTTTGGCTCCAGGCATGGGTGCAATTGTTCAAAAGAACAAAGGTGTCACCTTTAGAGTGTGGGCACCTAATGCCGAGAAAGTAGCCGTGGTAGGAGAGTTCAATAAATGGAACGAAGAAAAAAATCCTCTTAAAAAAGAAGAAAACGGATATTGGGCTTGTCATGTAAGTAAATTAAAGCCAGGTACTGAATATAAATACGCACTACATACACCTTACGGAACAGTTTTGAGGAATGACCCGTATGCGAAAAAAATGACCAATAGTAGTGGTAATTCTGTGGTGGTGGACCACGATTTTAAATGGCAAAACAAGGATTTTAAAATCGATAATTTTAATAGTTTGGTTATTTATGAACTCCATATCGGCACTTTTAATAGAGAAGATAAAAACCAAGAAAAGCCCGGAACCTTTAAAAGCGCAGAAAAAAAATTAGGATATTTAAAGGCTTTAGGCATTAATGCCATTGAAATAATGCCCGTAGCAGAATTCGCCGGCGGAATTTCTTGGGGATATAACCCGGCATTTCCGTTTGCAATTGAATCCGATTATGGAACGCCAGATGATTTTGCATCCTTAGTAGATACCGCCCATGGCTTGGGCATTGCGGTAATCATGGATGTTGTTTACAATCATTTTGGCCCTTCAGATACAGATTTATGGCAATTTGATGAGTGGCAGGAAAATGATAAAGGAGGAATTTATTTTTATAATGATCACCGCTCCACTACACCTTGGGGAGATACCAGACCTGATTATGGCAGACCCGAAGTTAGAAGGTACCTGAGAGACAACGCGATGATGTGGTTAGAAGATTACATGTGCGATGGTTTACGTTGGGATGCCACGTCCTATATTAGATATGTGGACGGTGGTATTGGTTATAGCAGCGAGGAAATTAAGGAAGGAAAACAAATGATACAGGAGATTAATAGAGAAATTCACGAAAAATTTCCCGGTAAGATCCTAATTGCCGAAGACTTAAAAGCAGATTTTAAAGTCACCACAGAAGGTTATGACGGGTTGGAGTTCGACGCCCAATGGGATTCTGAATTCGTTCATCCTATTAAAGAAGTCTTGGTCAATACTAACGATGCGGACAGAAACATGCAACAAGTCGTGAACGCCGTACTATTCAAGTACAATAACGATGCATTTGAACGTGTCATCTATACCGAGTCACATGATGAAGTAGCTAATGGTAAAGCACGTATCCCAGAAGAAATTCAGCCCGGAGAAGCGGATAGCGAATATGCCAAAAAACGTTCGGTTTTAGGCGCCGTTCTGGTAATGACCTCTCCAGGCATACCCATGATCTTTCAGGGCCAGGAATTTTTGGAGGATAAATATTTTAAGGATACCGATGGATTGAATTGGGAGCGTTTCTCAGAATTTAAAGGAATTACAAAACTTTACCGGGACCTCATCAAACTAAGGCGTGCTGATTCTGAAGATCAGTTAAAGGGATTACAAGGACAAAAAACCGATTTTCTCCACTATAATCAGGAAAACAAAATATTAGTGTACAGTAGGGTTTGGGAAGGACTGGAAGAAAGCCCAGTAATTGTAATTCTAAATTTTTCCAATACACAGTTTGATGCCTACGAAATTGGCATACCCGTAATCGGTAATTGGAAGACCGTGTTCAATAGTAGTTGGGAAGGGTATGATAAAGAGGATTTTGATACTGTACATACCGATATTACAGTTTCCGAAAATATACCTTATGATAGTCACCAACATAAACTTACATTTTCGATTGCTGGATACGGCGCGCTTATCCTATGCAGGGATTCTCAAATAGATTAAGTTTTAACAAGCTTGAATATTAGCTTTTTAGAAAAAATTTATTTAATAAAGTAATAAACCTTTTTAAAATTAATTAATTAATTGAGCGTGTGAAAATTTAATATTTCACATGCTCAATTGCTTTGTATACAACCAATGGCTTTTAGGAACCGTTAAAAAATATCATTACTGCGATAACGATAAGAATGATTAGAATGGAAATGGCGATATCTACCCAACTGTAACTGGCTTTGTTGTTCTTATTCTCTTCTTCGGTTATGGTTCCAAAGGTCAAATTGACTATTTGTTCCCTGTCCGGTGCCTTGGTCAGTAAACTGACGACCACCAAGAAAATCAAACAGAATAAAAAGAACCATGCCCCAAAACTTAAAAAGTTCATGGCACCCAGATGGTACAGGAAGCCATCAGGATTTAAATCACCCTTCACCAATTCCAAGGTAATCCTGAAAAAAGCGACTACGATTCCCATGATCAGCGTCGCGAACGCCCCGGTGGCATTGATCCGTTTGTAAAAAATTCCCAAGATAAATACGGCCGTTATGGGTGGTGCGATGTACGCCTGTACACTTTGTAGGTATTCATACAGTACCCCGGAAATGTTCGCCATAATCGGTATCCAAATAATCCCCACGATGACCACGAATACGGTCGCGATCTGTCCGGTACGGACCAATTTCTTTTCTGGGGTATTTGGGTTCAATTTCTTATAGATATCCACCGTGAACAAGGTAGAACATGAATTAAAGACCGAGGCCAAAGAACTCATCAGGGCCGCCAACAATCCTGCCGCTACCAATCCCCGTAAACCGGATGGAAGTAGGTTACTCATCAAAACAGGAAATGCCTCATCTGGACTGTCCCAATGCAATTCCCCCCTCATTTTTAAGGTCAAGGCTATGATACCTGGTATCAAGAATAAAAAGACAGGTAATAATTTTAACAAGGCGCCAAATATTGTTCCTCGTCGTCCTTCTTTAATATTACGTGCGGTCAAGGTCCGTTGTACAATGTACTGGTCCGTACACCAGTACCAAATCCCCACAATCGTACTGGTAATCAATAACGATGGCCATGGAAAATCGGGGTCTGTTGCTGGCCTCCACATATTAAAATATTCAGGCCCTAAGGTCTCCTGCATACTGCTCCACCCTCCAACTTTATCCAAACCGATATAGGTCAAGACGGCAGCTCCTATGATCAAAAGTACGGCTTGCAAGGTTTCGGTATAGACCACGGCGCGCATACCTCCCAATACGGTATAAATACCGGTCAAGACCACCGTAGCGATCGCTCCCGTCCAAAAATCGATCCCTAACAGGGCGGCTACTACAACCCCACCGGCATAGATTGTTACCGATATCTTGGTAAGTACGTAAGCGACTATTGAAAAAACGGACAATACCCATCTGGATCGGGCATCAAAACGTTTCTCCAAGAATTCTGGCATCGTAAATACGCCACTTCGGGCATAAAAAGGTAAAAACACCCAACCCAGGATCAATACAACCCAAGCCTGTATTTCGTAGATCAACAAGGGCAATTTATCACTTGCACCCGTACCAGCTAGACCTACTACATGTTCCGAGCCTATGTTAGAGGCAAAAATAGAAGCACCAACCACGAACCATCCTACATTTCGACCCGCTAAAAAGTAGTCTTCAGTGTTCTCTTCCTTTTTTCGGATTACCCAAATGGCAATTCCAATTAGGACCAAGAAATATAAGGTAATACTGATCCAGTCTAATGTATCTAATGGTTGCATGGTGGTCGTTATTTAGTAGAAAATTTAAATGTAGTTTTAGTACTATAGGTATCTCCAGGTTCCAGAGTAACCGAAGGAAATTCAGGTTGGTTAGGTGAATCTGGGTAGTGCTGTGTCTCTAAACAGAAACCTGAACGTTGGGCATAAGTGCCGCCATTGGGTGCAGGTAGGGTACCATCTAAAAAGTTACCGGTGTAAAACTGTATTCCCGGCTCATCGGTCAATACTTCTAAGTTTCTTCCTGTTTCAGGATGATAGGCTGAAGCGACGGATCTATAACCTGCACTTTGACTATTTAGAACCCAGCAATGGTCATAGCCTCCGCCCAACTTGATTTGTTCATTATCCGCGTCGATATCATTTCCTATCAATTTAGCTTCCCTAAAGTCAAAGGGGGTTCCTTCAACTGGTCTTAGTTCCCCGGTAGGAATTAAACCGCTATCAACGGGAATAAATGTATCCGCATCTATTTCAACCATATGGTCTAAAATAAGTTTAGAAAAATCACCGGATAGATTAAAATAAGCATGTTGTGTTAAATTGACAACCGTTTTTTTATCGGTTTCCGCTTCATACAATACATCTAGCGAATTATCTTTATTAAGGGTATAAGTAACAGTAGTGTTGAGATTTCCGGGAAAACCTTCTTCCATATCGGCACTTAGGTAGGTCAATATCAATTTTACGGAATCATCACCTTCCTCCGTGTTTGCATCCCATACTTGTTTGTCAAATCCTTTTACCCCACCATGGAGACTATTTTCTCCGTTGTTCTGTGCAAGTTTATATTCGGTGCCGTCCAAGCTGAACTTCCCTTTCGCGATTCTATTGCCGTATCTGCCTACCAGTGCTCCAAAAAAAGGATTGTCCTTTTCATATTGCTCTATGGAATCGAATCCTAAAATTACGTTCTCCATTTTTCCGCCTTTGTCAGGTGTACGAAGTGATGTTATTCTTCCGCCATAGGTAATAATATCTACTTGAATTCCATCTTTATTTTCCAAGGTATATTTAGCTACAGCTTCACCATCTGCCGTTTTGCCAAAACCACTTTTTGTAATGCTTAAGGATTTTTCCATTTGTTCAGGTTCTTGATTTTCTTTTTTCGCTTTATCATCCTTACAAGCCAAATTCACCATTATGACGGCAAGAATTAAGAATGAGGGAAAAGACGTTTTTAATGTTTTCATAATATCGAAATTTACATGTTATGTTGAAATAAATGGTAATACGCCTCATTGGCATTTAATAGGTCTTTGAACTGTCTTACCGTAGTATTTTTATCGATTACAACTACCTCAACACCCGCTATTTCGGCAAAGTCCTCAATGAATTCGGTAGTAACGGCCTGACTGTAAACAGTATGATGTGCACCACCTGCCAAAATCCAAGCGGTTGCCGCAGTTTCCAGATTTGGTTTTGCATCCCAAAGTACACGAGCTACGGGCAATTTTGGTAGTTCTCCCATTGGAGCTACCGCCTCAACTTCGTTAACGATCAATCGAAACCGATTTCCTAAATCTACCAAGGAAACATTGATTGCAGGACCGGCCGGTGAATTGAAGACCAATCTAACCGGATCTTCTTTACCGCCAATTCCTAAAGGATGAACTTCGCAAGAAGGTTTTTTATCGGCTATGGACGGACAGATTTCCAACATGTGCGATCCCATGACATAGGCTTTCTGCGGTGTAAAATGATAAGTATAATCTTCCATGAAAGAGGTTCCGCCGTCAAGGCCAGTAGCCATTACCTTCATGGCTCGCAACAGGGCAGAAGTTTTCCAATCCCCTTCTCCACCGAATCCATATCCATCGGCCATAAGACGTTGTGTAGCAATTCCTGGTAACTGTTTCAGTTCACCCAAGTTTTCAAATGTATCGGTAAACGCATTGAATCCGCCTTCTTCCAAAAAGGAGCGTAAGCCCAATTCTATTTTTGCAGCATCGATAAGTGATTTACGTTTGCTTCCAGACTCCAATAATGCATCTGCCAAATCATATTCCGATTCATAGGTCTTTACCAAGTCGTTCACTTGTTGATCAGTCAGCTCATTGATATACTTCGTAATATCAGAAGAGTCATAGCCATTCACTGAAAAACCGAAACGTAATTGTGCTTCCACTTTATCGCCATCGGTTACGGAAACTTCACGCATATTATCCCCTATACGTGCCACTTTCAAATTCTGGAACTCGTTCCAACCCAACGCAACTCGTGTCCAATTACCTATTTTTTGTTGAATTTTCTGTTCTTCCCAATGCCCAACGATAATCTTACGTTTTTTACGCATACGGGTCATCATATGGCCGAATTCACGGTCGCCATGTGCGGATTGGTTCAAATTCATAAAATCCATATCAATGGTTTCCCAAGGCACCTCTGCATTGAATTGGGTATGTAAATGACATAATGGTTTGGTCAATACCGATAATCCTTTGATCCACATTTTTGCAGGGGAAAAGGTATGCATCCAAGTAATGATTCCTATACAATCTTTATTCGCACTAGCCGCTTGGCACACATCCGTTATTTCATTAGGTGTCTTAACGGTTGGTTTGTAAATAATCTTTACCGGTATTTCTGAAGAGGCATTAAAACCCTCAACAATCGTTTGAGAATTTTTTGCTACCTGCTCCAAGGTTTCAGGTCCATACAAATGTTGACTTCCCGTTACAAACCATATCTCCTTTTCCTTCATCGTTATACTCATACTATTCCTATATAATTATTGTCCGTAATATGCATTCTTGCCATGCTTACGTTCGTAATGTTTTTTTATTAATGAATCTTTTAATCTTGGCGCGTTTGGATTAATCTGTAAGGTGAGATACGCCATTTGCGCAACTGTCTCCAAGACCTTGCTATTATACACTGCTTTTGCTGCTGTCTTTCCCCAAGCAAACGGACCGTGGTTACCGATAAGTATCATTTCGACCTCTTCTGAAGATAATCCACGCTGCTTGAAACAATCCAATATTTGAATGCCTGTATTATGCTCGTAATTCCCCTCTATCAAACTATCTTTCATAGGCTCGGCACATGGAATATCTGCCGTTAAATGATCGGCATGTGTTGTTCCAAAAATAGGAATGTCCCTTTGCGCTTGAGCCCAGGCTACCGAATAGGTGGCATGAGTGTGTGCGATTCCTCCAATATGGTCCCAGTTTTTATATAAATAAGCGTGAGTTTTGGTATCGGAAGAAGGTCGCATCGATCCTTCGATTATGTTATTGTCAAAATCGAGGATAACAATATCCTCAGGTTTAAGCTTTTCATAAGGCACCCCACTTGGTTTGATGGCAAAAACACCATTCTTCCTATCGACCGCGCTGACATTACCAAAAGTATATATGACCAAACCCAAGTCGTTCAATTCAATATTGGCCTCAAAGCATTCCTGTTTTAATTGGCTGTATTTTGAACTCATTTTAATTCTTTTTGATTGCATTTTCCATAAAGACCCCAAGGTTTTCATAGGAATGTATGGATTTCTGAAATTCCTCTACCGCTTTAGGTTCTGGGAGATATTCAGCTTCATAATCACTGCCCATATGGGCACTGGCCTCAATGACATTGGAATAAATTCCGGAGGCTACGGCGGCATAGATAGCGGCACCTAAAGCAGGCGCCTGATCAGAAGCCGCTACTTTAATCGGCATGTTCATGACATTGGCCAAGGTCTGCATGATAAATGGAGACTTTCTTGCGACACCTCCAATACCAACGACCGACTCTATCTTAATACCTTCTTCCTGAAATCGATCCGCTATTTTTTTGGAACCAAAACATATTGCATTGATCAAGGCCTTGAAAATATGGGGCGCTTTTGAACCCAGTGATAAATTTGATATGGCACTTTTTAAATTTTGGTCGGCATCGGGGGTTCGTCTTCCGTTAATCCAATCCAAGGCCGTTGGGATACTTTCCGATAGCGGAATAGCTTCTGCGGCATCCGAAAGTTTTCGGATAAAGCCACTTTCTATCTCCATCTTCAAATCTTCCTTTTGTTGGTCGGAAAGAATATCCGAGGTCATCACCAAGTTATCAATCGGCCAAGACAAAACATCCTTGAACCATGCCAGTAAATCACCAAAAGCGGATTGACCAGCTTCCAACCCAATTAATCCGGGTATAACGGAACCGTCAACTTGACCACATATACCTTTAATGGTCTTACCATTGACATCCGAATCTTTGGCTACTAAAATATCACAGGTAGAAGTACCCATCACCCTCACCAGGGCATTTTCATCAATTTTAGCACCTACTGCACCAGAATGCGCATCAAAAGTACCCACCGCTACTACCGTACCGGTAGTCAAACCAAGCTTATCTGCCCATTCTTGACTTAAATTACCTGCTATTTTATTTGACGTGTAGGTTTCAGTATACAGATTGTCCCTTAAATCTGCCAAATATGGGTGTATCATACCCAAAAAATCTTTAGGGGGCAAGCCTCCCCAGCTCTCGTGCCACATCGCCTTATGACCAGCGGCACAACGACTACGTTTAAAGCCTTTTAAATCTTTATTATCAATAAGCAAATAGGTCATGAGATCACAATGCTCCATCCACGTATAGGCTTCTTGCTTAACTGCTTTATCCTCTTCTACTACATGGGCTATCTTGGCCCAGAACCACTCCGATGAATAAATTCCACCCACATATTTGGTGAAATCCTCACCACCCCAAGTGCCTGCCAATTCGTTGATTTTTTCAGCTTCGGTAATGGCCGTGTGATCTTTCCATAAGACCATCATCGCATTCGGGTTCTCGGTGAAACCCTCCACCAAGGCTAATGGGGTCCCATTCTTTGCTATCGGTACCGGGGAAGAACCGGTGGTATCGACACAAATTCCTTTTATATCCTCGGGGTTCAGTTTACTTTTTGAAACTACCCCCGCTACCGTTTTTTCAAGACCCTCGATATGATCTAGAGGATGTTGACGAAATTGGTTGATGGAGGGGTCACAGTACATCCCCTTTTTCCATCTACTGTACCAATGTACCTCTGAAGCTATTTCCTTTCCATTTGTTGAATCTATGAGCACCGCCCTAACGGAATCAGTACCATAATCCAACCCAATTACATATGAATTTTTCAATTTATTTCAATTTTCGCGGAGTAAATATAATTAATCGACCCATGTAAAGTGTTATAAAAACACTTATCATTATTTAATACTAAATTTAAGTATGGTCGACGCGTTCTGTTTTTTAGAGATACTCAATTTTCATGCATTATCCCATACGTTTTCCAAAGTTTTATCCATGCGGATATGTATTTGAGAATTTAAGTTTAAAACTATTACAATTTACTTTTTCTTCATAAAATAGCAATTAGCAATCCAAAGCTTTAAGCTCACAATATTCACCTTCATTCACCTTAAAGTAAAAGTACCTTGGTAAATATGCAGGAATCGAAAATATAATAAACTTACTCATGTGCTAAATTCGCATCTTTTCTTATTTAGAACCTTCTAAAACTATAACAGAAAAAGGAGGAATGGTTACTTCTAACATTCCCTTTTTGAATTTAAAATCCTTGAATTCTTTCGGCACTATCTTGTCGGGATTTTCGAAGGTATTATGGTCTTGTAAATTTTGGGAGCTCAATATAGATCCTGTAATATTCTTTAAGCCTAGTTCGTTTAAATCGATAGATACCGTGCTACCCTTCTTTGTGTCGATGTTAGTAAAAGAAATATGTGTTTTTTCGTTTTCGTCTTTAGAAGCTGAAACAGTTAAGGCCGGTAAAGATTCTTCCTTATAGGTATACATAGGCGACTCAAAGGACAAAGGTATCAATGTCGCGTCTTGATGCACTTTATACATGTTCATTACATGATAGGTAGGTGTTAGTATCATCTTTTCCTTATCGGTCAGGATAACCGCCTGTAGTACGTTGACGGCCTGTGCCAAATTGGCCATTTTGACCCGGTCTGCATGATTGTTGAAAATATTCAGGTTCATCCCCGCGATCATGGCATCACGCATGGTGTTCTGTTGGTAAAGGAATCCCGGGTTCGTACCCTCCGCGACTTCATACCATCCACCCCATTCATCAACTATTAGATCCACCTTCTTTTCCTCATCATACTTATCCATTATGGCCGTATGCTTAACGATAAGTTCTTCCATCAACCAAGATTCTTTCATGGTCTTAAAATAGGTTTCTTCATCGAAATTCACATCGGGACCTTTAGCACCCCAATCGATTACCGAATAATGATGAAGGGCAACCCCCTGCAACATATTTTTGGGTATGTTCTTCATTAAAACCTCTGTCCAGTTATAATCGTCATTGCTGGCACCAGAGGCAATTTTGTAAATTCCACCTTCAACATCGGCATCGGACATGAACGTTACGTATTTTTTATAGATATCGGCATAATATTCCGGACGCATATTGCCACCACAGCCCCATGCTTCGTTACCCACTCCCCAATATTTTACGCCCCATGGTTCTTCACGACCATTTTCGCGTCGCAGATCGGACATCGGACTTTTACCCTTAAAATTGGTGTACTGGACCCAATCCGCCAGTTCTTGAACTCCCCCACTACCAACGTTACCGGACAAATAGGGTTCAGCACCGAGTTCTTCGCATAGATTCAAAAAGTTATGGGTTCCAAAGCTATTGTCCTCAGTAACCCCGCCCCACCACGTGTTTACAATGGTTGGTCTCTCTTTAAGATCACCAATACCGTCCATCCAATGGTAGGTATCAGCAAAACAACCTCCCGGCCATCTTAGATTAGGAATTTGTAATTCTTTCAGCGCATTTATAATATCGATACGAACACCCTCAGAATTTGGAATGGTACTGTTTTCACCAACGTAAAAACCCTCATAAATACATCTGCCCAAATGCTCGGCAAAGTGGCCGTAGATATGTTTACTGATTGTTGGGGCATTTTCAGCGGCGGTTAATTCAATCTCAATTTTTGACTGCCCTATTATTATTTGGGAATAGCCTATTAAAATACAAGTCAAAACGGTTAATGATATTTTCTTATACATTTAAAAAAGTGTTATTTAATTAGTGGAAAATTTCTATTATTATAGCTAGTAAAAAAACATATCCTTAATTGCCGATTAAAAATAATACTGTTTTAGCAAAATAAAACGTTATTAATATCAATAAACAATGATAAATAAAAAAAGTGTAGGCAAGACACTTAAATATAAATTTTTACATAAATATGAAAAAATCGATCAAAATAAGTAGCTTGTGTGCTTCCTATATTAGTTTATAATATGATGCTTGGTACTTATAGTAAAGAAGATAAAATATTACTTGCAGTAGATTGTATAATTTTTGGCTTTGATAAAGAAGAACTTAAAATATTACTTGTACAACGAGACTTTGAGCCTGAGAAAGGAAAATGGTCCCTTATTGGTGGATTTCTTAAAAAGGAAGAGAACCTTGACGAAGCTGCAATTCGCGTATTACACCATCTTACAGGTTTAAATGACATCTATATGGAACAACTCTACACCTTTAGCAAAGTAGATCGTGATCCTGCCGACAGAACATTATCTGTAGCTTATTATGCACTTATCGATATTGCAACACACAACATCAATCTTGTAAAACCGGAATCCTCTAAGTGGTTTACGCTAAAGGATGCACCAAAATTGATATTTGACCATAATCGAATGGTAGAAAGGAGTTTGGCACGTTTACGAAGAAGGGCTTTGAGCAAACCTATAGGCTTTGAATTACTGCCCAAAAAGTTTACTATGCGTCAATTACAAAAACTATATGAAGCCATTCTAGATCATAAACTTGACAAACGAAATTTCATTAATAAATTCAATTCACTAGATATCTTGATTAAAACGGATGAAAAGGATATGAGCTCTTCAAAAAAAGGGGCCTTTCTTTTTCAGTTTGATGAAGAAAAATACAACAGTAAAGTGGAGGATGGATTTAATTTCAAACTTTAAACTTTCTCACTAAAATTTGTCCTAGCCGCAAAATTGGAATGCATTAATTAATATTTACTGACAACCCTATTCATAATTTCTACTCCCATTAAATCGGTTAATTTAAGCTTACTCAAAACTCTTTAAATAATCCACCATGGGGTATAGAATTAAGAAAATTAAAAAAATAGTATGTTATTTTTTATGTATTAGGTTTTTGAATTTAAATTCATCAATCTTCCAAAATTCTTAATTCATAAAATCGCGGAGACGGTTTTTCATTGGCAGACGTGATTCTGACGTTCATAACCTCGACATCGTTTAATTTTATTCTAATGGTTTTGTTTTCAGCCGAAATTATTTCTGCTGGTTTATCATTAATAGAAATTTTTATAGCATCTAATTCTATTCCATCCAACGCTGAAATATCTAAAAATTCACCTGCCAGGTTTCTATTTAAAAGTTGATAAGACATATAGCCACGGGTGCTTCTCCAAAACTTGTCCTCATCATACCCAGAGTTACTTTTTTCTCCTTTATATAAATGTCCGACTTCTGGTTGTTGCTCGCCGCAACTTACCTTATCGATTGTTTTCGCTTCAAGGGCTGCTGCGGCTATTTCTTGCTGTTTAAGTAGCGCTTGCTTTTCTTTGTAGTCATTATTGCTGTAGGTTTGAAAATACATTTGGTACCGTGCATCATGCACTTCAAAAAAGGGTTGAAGCTCTAAAGAATCTAAACTAAAATGAAGTTTTCCAATGTCTTTTGCTTTAGTAAGATAGTTTTTCTTATCACCGACCAACGCATAGGCTTCATTTAAGGGAAGGTATCTACCATGGGCAACATGCCCCATTCGGTTATCATCAGCAAATAGACCTTCTAAATCTTCTGTAGAAGTTTTTGCAGCTAATACGATCGGGCCTTCCACGAAAGCGACCCAATTAGAACCATCGGGTAAATTCTCTAAATGTGTTGAGGTTTTAAAACGAACAGTAATTTTATCTTCAGATTTCCATTTTCTATTTATGGCTATATAACTTGATGGCTTTTCTTGTGTTTTTTGAAGGTTTCCATTCACTAAGATTTCAAAATCTTCAGCCCATTCTGGTTGACGGATATGAAGTGTGAATTTTTGTTCCTTTTTAAGATTTAAAACTAATTCGGAATTATTTTCATACGGAAACTTCGTGTTTTGGGTTAACGCGATGCCTTTTTCTTCCCAATTTAAAGTAGATGGAATAAAAAGATTTACAAACACATCGTTTTCGTCATGACTATAAATCAGTTCGCCATATTTCGTATGGTTTTCTAAACCAGAACCAACACAGCACCACATACTGGTGGCAGGTTGCGAATATACTCTATAATGGTTTGGGCGAATGGGGGTAAAATAGACAAAACCACCTTTTTCAGGGTGCTGACTTGACAAAATATGATTGTAAAGGGTACGTTCATAAAAATCCAAATAACTCAAATTACTATTATTTAGGAACAAGGATTTGCTTAACCGAACCATATTGTAGGAGTTACAAGTTTCCGGACCTTGATTGGATTTTATCATGCTGCTAAAATCTTCAACAGGATTAAAATGTTCTGCCACGCTATTGCCTCCAAAGGCAACGCTTCTGGTTTGTGCAACATCTCTCCAAAAAAACTTCACAGCTTCAGATAGTTCTTCGTTATTGGTTAATTCCGCTACTTTTTCGTAACCAATAACTTTTGGTATTTGGGTGTTGGCATGCAACCCAGTTAACTTATCTTCTTTATGCAGTAAAGGTTCCAAGAAATTTTTATGAATTAATTTTTTAGCCGTTTCCAAGTATTTTTCATCTTTTGTAATACTATATAAATCGGCAAAAGATTCGGTAATACCACCGTGTTCCGTTTTTAAAATATTTTGAATTTGCTCCTCAGAAAGTGGTTCAATTAAATCGATAAACCAATCACCTAATTTAATGACAATAGTTTTGGCTTTTTCACTACCCGTGTAATGGTACGCATCAATTAAACCCGCAAACAATTTATGAATATTATAAAGAGGCACCCATGTGTTATTTAAACCAAAACCACTGCCATCTATATCACCTTCATGAATACGTTCCCAGAAAACTTTCCCCTGAGGAATACCACCAACATAACCATTGGCATTTTTGATTTGACAACGTTCCAATTCAGAAAGCATATAATCTAAACGTGTTTTAAGTTCTTCGTTATCTGTTGAAGCATAAAGCATGGCTAAGGCCGATAAATAATGTCCGGCAATATGTCCATCTAACCCGATGCTTTCCCAGTTACCGTAGCGGTCTTCTTTTGTGGGAAATCCCGCATCAATTAAATAAGGAGCTAAAAGTCGGTCTGGTTCTAAATCAAGAATATATTTCATATCAACCTCTTGAGCATTTTTAAAAGGTCCATCCGTAAGTCTTACATCTTGCAACCTAAAAGAGTGCATTTGAGCAAAACCAGCGTAAGCAACAAATAAAAAAAATAAAAAGCTTAAATTTTTAGCTTGCTGTAAAATGAATGATTTGAACTGTTGAAAAGGCATTTACTACTTTTTTAATTTAACGTTTATCGTTTTTTTAGTCTAAATAATTCTATGTTCATGCTATTTGGACAGGTGTCTTGTGAAGAACAGCTTATTTCATTTTAATGCTAAATATCAGAGGACTATTCATTACTTTTCACTATCAAATGATATCTGTAAACCCGTCTCTTCTTACCGCACTATTCATGATGTTTTATACCAGTTCTAACAATTAACAGCAAACAAATGTAACAAATACACTTAATAAAAATACATTGATTTTCTTTGAAACCCGCAACTTTTCAATTTTAATATTTAATCGGAAGAAGCTTCATAAAATGAAAATAGAATCTCTTACACTATTTATCCATAAATAATTATGATATCATTTTACAATTAATTTCGCCTTATTTAGCTAAAAATATTTGTAATTTACTTTCTTTTGAAGATTGACGTTTGCCATTTTAATTATTTCATCACATAACATTCGATAGGAGTAATCGATAGCTTCGAATGAACTTAATTTTTCACTATTTCTGTTTTAGTTTACCCTATTATTCTTATCAATGAGTAAGAAAACAACAATCTACGATATAGCCAGTGCTTTAAATATAACGGCTGCAACTGTATCAAGAGCATTGAATGACAACCCAAGAATCAGCAAAAATACCCGTGAGCTTGTTGCTTCTACTGCGGCAAAAATGAATTACGAACAAAATCGATTGGCATTGGCTCTAAAAAGTGGCAAAAGCAACAATGTTGGTGTCGTAGTTCCTTACATCAACAATAATTTTTTCTCCTCTATTATTAGAGGCATAGAGGACGAACTCTATCCTAAAGGGTATCATGTGATTATATCACAGACCTATGAAGATGTTGACCGAGAAATTATGGTCATTCAAAATTTACTCAATGCTCAAGTAGACGGAATTTTGATTTCTACATCACTTGTTGATGCTCAAAAAGATAATTTTTTACCCATTCTTAAAAAAAATGCACCATTTATTTTTTTCGATAGAAAATTGAATATTTCGAACATAAGTTCTGTAACCATAGACGATTATCAAGGTGGTTTTGATGCCACTCAACATCTAATTAATCAAGGTTGTAAAAAAATTGCACATTTGAAAGTGAACAATGGTCAAGAACTTTATACAAATCGTTCACAGGGTTATATTGATGCACTGACCAAAAACAGCATTGATTTTGACCCAAACTATATTATCCCCATAAAAAATAATATTCAAGCTGGTAAGGAAGCAGCCGAACGCTTGATGAATATGGAGAACAGACCTGATTCCATATTTTCCTCTACCGACAATGGCTTATTAGGTGCCATAAAATATTTACAGGAAAAAGGAATCAGAATACCAGAAGATTTCTGTGTTGTAGGGTTCAGTAACGAACCTTTTACACAATTCATGGAACCCTCTATCAGTTCAATTGATCAGTCACCGGTTGAGATGGGCAGAATGACCGCACAAGTTTTCTTGGAACAGATGGATAGTGAAGAAAAGATGAAAATTCAAAAAATCGTTGTACTTCCCGCAAAACTTATCATCAGAAAATCTTCTTCTAAACTAGAAGCGCCCGAGCATACATAATCGATACTTTCTATAAGGAGACACCTCTTTTCCAAGGAATAAAATCATCTTGGCCCAATAGATCAGCTTTTGCTTCTATTTCACCACTTGCCACTTTGATGACATGCTCCAAAATTTGCTCTCCCATTTCTTCGATTCCCTTTTCACCTCTTATGATCGCTCCAGTATCTATATCAATAATGTCGGGCATCCGCTCTGCTAGAATAGTATTTGAAGATACTTTTAGAACCGGTGCAATCGGGTTTCCTGTAGGGGTTCCCAATCCTGTGGTAAAGACAACAATATTTGCTCCTGAACCCACCATCCCTGTAGTGCTTTCCACATCGTTCCCAGGAGTACAAAGTAAGTTAAGTCCAGGTTTAGTGACATATTCGCCATAATCCAAAATAGCAGTAATAGGAGAAGTTCCTCCCTTTTTAGCTGCACCGGCAGATTTCATGGCATCTGTAATTAAGCCATCTTTTATATTTCCCGGTGACGGATTCATATCAAATCCTGAACCCACAGCTTCGGCCGAAGCTTCGTAAGTCTTCATAAGTTGGATGAATCTTTTTGCATCCTCCTCATTCACACAACGGTTGACCAATTCTTGCTCGACCCCACATAATTCCGGAAATTCAGATAGGATGGGAGAACCGCCAACAGCGGCTAGAATATCGGAAGCATAACCCAACGCAGGATTTGCAGATATTCCCGAGAAACCATCGGAACCACCGCACTCCAATCCCAATTTCAATTTGGATATGGAAGCCGGTTTTCGTTGAATAGCATTTGCTCTTTTGATGCCCTCGAAAGAATCGACAATGATCTTGTTCAACATTTCTTCAACCGTTCCCATTTTTTGCTGTTCGTAAATCAGCACAGGTTTTTCTAAGTCGGGATCCAAAGTGTTCAGCGCTTTTTTTAAGATGTCTATTTGTAGGTTTTGGCACCCTAGGCTCAATACCGTAGCCCCGGCAACATTCGGATTCTTAACATAACCGGCCAGTAACTTTGCCAAGGTTTCAGAATCTTGACGGATACCGCCGCAACCACCCTGGTGGGTGATAAACTTTACTTCTATATTGTCAAACGTACGTCGGCTTTCTACCTGTTCTACCGCTTCTTCAGTAGTTGTACCACTCAGCAAATTGCGTAGAAGATTTTGCTGCTTGTTCGATTTACCGAGGTTAAGTTCCTTTTCAAAAACATCTTTTAACCGTTCAATATTTCTATTCTCACAAAATACCAGCGGGAAAAATAACCATACATTTTTAGTTCCTACCTGACCATCGTGTCTGTGGTAGCCCATAAAGGTACGGTCCTTCCATTTAGAGATATCAGGCGGGGTCCAACCGGTCGTGGTCGTCTTTTCCTTTACCGCATTGCTCTGGTGCTTTACGTTTTCGGTCGTCAACAAGCCTCCTTTCTTAATTTCGGACATCGCCTTACCTACCAGAACGCCGTACATGAATATTTTATCTTCCTTAGCCAAATCTGTCAGGGCTATTTTGTGTTTTGCCTTGGTATTCGATAAAATAATGATTTCTTCACCCTCAAACTGCACCCGGTCGCCCTGCACCAAATCCACTAGTGCAATGGCAACGTTATCTCCTGGCTGTACGGTAATTAATTTTTGCTGCATCTTCTCGCTATTTTATTTGGTTCGAAAATTTTTCAAAGCCTTCTTGAATTCCATGGGCCTCTATACTTTCCAGAGCCATGGTCATCGCTGTGGTAAGTCCATCGACCTGGGTTAAATCTTCTCCCCAGTATTCGGCATTCTTCAGGGCTTTTTCCGCCACTTTCTCCAATTGGTCAGATTTCCAGATTTCGGCAAATTCAGCCATCACCTCGGCATCGTCATTTAAAGGTAAGGATTCCCCTTTCCAGTCCCCTTTATAAAAACGTAGCAAACAGGCAAAAGCAAATACCGTTTTTACGGGCAGCTTGTTCTCCCGTTTTACATATTCCAATAAACTGGGTAATACCCTCACCTTAAATTTTGAAATTGAATTTAAGGCGATACTCGATAATTGATGTTTTATAAACGGATTCCTGAATCGGTCAAAAACCGCATTGGCAAATTCCTCAAGCTCCTCCTTTTCCATATCCAACGTCGGAATAATTTCATCAAAAACCAAGGACCGAATAAACGGACCGGTAAAACTTTCATCTACCGTTTCCTTAACGGTTTCATTATCATATAATATTGAAAATGGTACCATGGCGGTATGTGCACCATTCAAAATACGGACCTTTCTCGTCCTGAACGGTTGCATATCCTTCACTATTTTCACATCCAGATCCGTTTTATGAAATGGTAATTTTTCCTTTAAATCTTCACCCCCTTCAATTACCCACAGAAAAAAAGTTTCTGCACTTACAATCAAATTATCTGAATAATCTAATTGTTTATTATATGCTTCTATTTCATTTTTTGGGTATCCAGGAACGATTCTATCCACGAGCGTATTATGGAAAGAACATGAATTCAACACCCATGTTTTAAATGTATCTGATAAGTTCCACTGTGATATATAATCAAGAATAATTTGCTTTAAGGTATCGGAATTATAGTTGATCAATTCACACGGGATTATAGTCAATCCTTTATCCGCAGTACCACCAAAATGTAAAAATCGCTCATGCAAAAACTTGGTCAATTTTGCGGGAAAAGAATTTGGAGGTGTCATCTCAAAGGTGTCGGAAGCCACATAGGCGATTCCAGCTTCCGTAGTATTTGAAATAATGAATTTCAACTCAGGTTCCTTCGCTAGGTCTAAATACTCCTCAAAATTCGAATACGGATCTATTCCCTTAACAATGTTTGTAATAAGTTCCTTTTTTTCAACCTCTTTTCCGTCTTTAATACCTTTTGTAAATAGAGTATATAATCCATCTTGGTCGTTCAGTATGGAAACCATACCCTTTTCAATAGGTTGAACTACGGCAATACCTGCATTAAAATTAACTTCTTTATTCAGGGCTTGGAATGCATACTCCACAAAAGCGCGTAAAAAATTACCCTCGCCAAATTGAATGACGTTGATTGGTAATTTAGAGGGGGTTTCTGTGTTTTCTCTATTTAATTTATGCATGTTTCTTGAAATTGGTCTTTGAATTATAAATCGAACAAGCTCGGTAACCATAAGCTTAATTGTGGAATGTACGTCACCAAAAACAAAGCGACTATCATTGCCAAAAATAGCGGAAGTAAAGGTTTGAAAACTTTCTCAATAGTTGTTTTCGCTACACCGACCCCTACAAATAAAACCGAGCCTACAGGCGGCGTACAAAGACCGATGCATAAATTTAGCACCATGATGATACCAAAGTGAACAGGATCCAATCCCAACTTGGTGACAACCGGTAAAAATATGGGTGTGAATATGAGTACTGCCGGGGTCATATCCATAAATATTCCAACAAACAATAATAGTAAGTTGATAATTAAAAGGATTACGATTTTATTATCACTCAAACTTAAAAGTCCAGAGCTGATGTCCTGCGGAATATTTTCGTAAGATAACGCCCAGGACATGCACATCGATGATCCGATCAGCAACATTACAATCGCCGTTGTAGCCGATGAATCCAATAATATCTGTGGTAATTTCGGAAAACCGATTTCCTTATAAACAAATCCTAAAATCAGGCTGTACAATACGGCAATAGCAGATGCTTCGGTCGCCGTAAAGATTCCGGTGACAATTCCCCCTATTACTACGACCAACATAAAAAGGCTGGGCAAGGCATCGATGAAGGTTTTGACAACTTCATTTACGCTACTTCGTTTACCAACTTTGTATTTATTCTTTTTGGCCCAAATGGCCGCTACGATCATTAAGAACAATCCCGTCATAATGCCAGGAATATATCCGGCCAAAAACAAAGCGGCGATAGAAGCCCCTCCACTGGCCAGTGAATATACAATCAGTACATTACTTGGTGGAATAATCAATCCGGTAGTGGCCGAGGTTATATTCACCGCTGCGCCAAATTCCCTTGAATAGCCTTCTTTTTCCATTTCAGGTCCTAAAATACTTCCCATGGCAGACGCCGATGCCATAGCTGAACCGGCAATAGCCCCCATCAACATTGCGGCAATCACATTGATCAATGCCAAACCTCCCGGAAGTGAACCCACTAAGGTTTTTGCGAAGGCAATGAGACGATGTGCAATTCCGCCTTTGTTCATGAGCTCCCCTGATAATATAAAGAAGGGAATGGCCAAAAGTGCAAAACTATCAAGCCCGGTCGCCATTCGCTGTGAGACCGTTGTAAACGCCGGCATGGCAGGAATACTGACCAACATGGTCAACAGGGAAGATATGGCGATACTCCAAGCTACCGGTGTTCCTATCGACAACAAACAAATGAAGCTAATTACGAGTACTAAAATGGGAATGTGCTCCATCATGATAATAGCTTTTTTAAGTCGGATAGTTTATAGTAGATGATTAGAAGTCCGCTGACAGGAATAATCACATAAACTACAGCCAACGGTAATTGTAATGCAGGGGATTGTTGCCCTAACATATAGGAGAGATATACCAAGCGGGAACCTCCAATCACGAAAGCAAATAATGCAAAAAGGATGACCAAGAGTGTAACAATAGTCTTAAGTAGTTTTTGTGTTTTTTTATTGGACTTTGTTGGCAATATATCAATGGCCACATGTAAATTTCGCCCTGAGACATAAGCAGCTCCTAAAACACCGATCCAAATCATTAAATATCTGGCCAATTCATCGGTAAAAGAGCTTGGGTTACCTGTCACGTACCTTGTAAATACTTGCCACAGAACGTTGATGACCATAATGGACATGATCAGCACCAAGGTCTTGCCTAAAAAGGCATCAATTTTAGATCGCATAACGGTTCAGTTGTTTTTCTGTATTTCTTTGATGAGTGGATATATTTCGGCATCGTCCTTATAACTTTCGAAAATAGGTTCCACTTTTTTAGCAAACAAAGTTTTATCTGGTCTGAAAATTTCTACACCTGCTTTTTCTACTTCACGCAGGGCTTCCGCTTCAGCCTCCGCCCAAAGAATACGCTGGTATTTTACCGACTCTTTCACGGCATCGCTCAACCACCTTTGCTCCTGTTCCGTCAGTTTTTCCCATGCATACGTGCCTATCAAAAGCACATCTGGTAAAACGGTATGCTCGTCCAAAGAATAAAATTTGCAGACTTCATAATGTCGGGAGAGATAAAAACTCGGTGGATTATTTTCAGCGCCGTCCACAACACCTTGTTGCAACGAAGTATATAGCTCGCCCCAAGAGATAGGCGTAGGTGAACCTCCCAATGCTTTGACCATATTTACTGCAGTGGCACTTTCCATGACCCTTATTTTTTCACCTTCTAAATCAGAAGGTTCTAAAATAGGCTTGTTCATGGTATAAAAACTACGGCTTCCGGCATCATAATAGCCAAGACCTTTTAACCTATATTTCACTCCTTCGTTCAGCAACATTTCTCCGATAGGGCCATCTAACACATCAAACGAGTGTTGACGATCTCGGAATAAAAATGGAAGTCCAAGGACTTTCATCTTCGGGGCAAAATTTTCTAATACCCCAACCGAAACCTTGGTCATGTCTAAACTTCCTATTTGTAAAAGCTCCAAACATTCCCGCTCCGTACCCAACTGTTGACTAGGGTATATTTCCAACTTGAGCTTTCCACCCGAACGTTTTTCCAAATCCTCGCTCATTTTTAGCATCGCCTTGTGTACGGAGTGACTCACATCTAAACCATGTCCTAATCTTAAAATTTTGCCCTCATTTTCACCAGAACACCCCATGAGTATAATCGTAAAAAACAATAGGATAAAAAGCTTGTTATAGGTCATTGCATTAATTTGTTCTAATCTTTTGGATGAGCGCTAAAGTTGAGGAAACCCTTTTTTCAAGCAATGCGAAGTCTTTATTGGCAAGAATGTCATTGCTGATTAGATTTGAACCCATTCCCACACATGTGACCCCTACATCGAACCAACCTTTAAGATTTTTCTCATCTGTACTTACTCCCCCTGTAGGCATCACACTTGTCCATGGCTGTGGACCTTTTATCGCCTTCACATACTCCGTTCCGTAAGTAGAACCAGGAAAGAGTTTAATGATTTCGCACCCTAACTCCTCTGCCCTATTAATTTCAGTCAAAGAGCCACAACCTGGAGACCATAAAACCTTTCTACGGTTACAGGCGATGGCGATATCTTCACGCAAGGAAGGGGTAACGATAAAATTGGCGCCCATTTGCATGAACAGACTAGCCGCACCAGCATCCGTAATGGAGCCCACGCCCAACATCATGCCCGGAAGTTCCTTAAGGGCAAATTTATTCAGTTCAACGAAAACCTCATACGCGAAATCGCCACGCGCAGTAAATTCTAACAAACGTGATCCACCATCATAGCAAGCTTTAAGAACCTTTTTACCTAGTTCAATATCAGGATGGTAGAATAAAGGAACCATTCCATTATTCTGCATCATTGCTACGACTTCTAGTCTTGAGAATTGAGCCATTGTTCTCTACTTAATTTTTATTGTTTAATTATCTTATTACTTTTCCCGATGAATCACCGGCCATTAGTTTTTCAATTTCATCCAACGTGGCCAAATTATAATCTCCAGAAATGGTATGCTTTAAACAGCATGCAGCTACGGCCATGTTCAGTGCTTTTTGCTGATCTCCCTTTAAATTCATAAGACCATAAATAAGTGCGCCCATGAAGGCATCACCACTTCCTACTCTGTCGACTACGGGAGTAACCTCTCTTATAGGGGCGGTTAACAAGTCTTTTCCGTCATAAAGTACCCCTCCTATTTTTTGATGGGAAGCACTTACTGAATATCGTAACGTCGTGGCAACCTTTTGTAAGTGGGGACATTCTTTAAAAAGCAAATCGTACAATTCAGGTAGTGACTCTTTATTTTGATAATCAGGATTCACTTGTTCCTTTCCTAACATAAAGAAAGCAGTATCCAAATCCCCTAAAATGATATTGCTATAGTTCAAAAGTTCTGGCATTACCTGATCAGGGGTACTCCCATAGTTCCACAGTTTTGAACGATAATTCAAATCGGATGAAATTGTTAAACCCAGGCCATGGGCCACTTTTATCGCTTCTAAACAAACCTGTGCTGCACTTTCAGATACTGCCGGGGTAACCCCGCTCCAATGGAACCAGGTGGCACCTTTAAAGACCTTCTCCCAATCAACCATTCCAGTTTTTATGGTAGAAAGTGAACTATGTGACCGATCGTAAACGACCTTACTCCCACGGGTACCCGCACCAGTCTCCAAAAAATAAATACCCAATCGTTCGCCACCAAGAAGCACATTATCTGAACCTACGTTACATTTACGCATTTCCATTAAGGCACATTGCCCTATATCATTATCCGGTAGTCTCGTAATAAATTCCGTAGCCACACCATAGTTTGCCAAAGAGACGGATACATTGAATTCTCCCCCTGCATAGGTCGATTTAAATGCCCCTGCTTGTGAGAACCGTAAATGTCTTTCAGTGGATAACCTCAATAACATTTCGCCAAATGTAACTACCTTATTCATCTGTTTATTTAATTGAAGCTTGACTTAAAAATTAAAATATTCTTTTGCATTGTTATAACAGATATCTTCAATGATTTTACCCACCAAGTCAAAATCCTGTGGTAATTCTCCTTTTTGCATTTCCTGTCCGAAAAGATTACAGAGTATCCTCCTAAAGTATTCATGTCTGGGATACGAAAGAAAACTTCTAGAATCGGTTAACATTCCTATAAAACAACTTATCAATCCCATGTTAGATAGCGCATTGAGTTGTTTGGTCATTCCGTCCTTTTGGTCTAAAAACCACCAGCCCGATCCAAACTGCATTTTACCCTTTATTTTACCGTCATTATAGTTACCGATCATAGTAGCCAATACTTCGTTGTCGGCAGGGTTTAAATTGTACAAAACCGTTTTAGTTAGTTTATCCTTAGCATCCAGCGCATTTAAAAAACTGGACAATGTGGATGCCTGCGGATAATCACCAATGGAATCCCAACCTGTATCAGGACCTAGAAGCCTGGTCATTCTTGCATTGTTATTCCGTAAAGCCCCTAGGTGAAATTGTTGAACCCAATTTCGACTATGGTACTGTTCACATAAAAACAACAACAGAGACGTTTGAAACTTTTCATCCTCTTCTAAGTTCAGTTGTTTTTTCGCTCTTCTTTTTTGAAAAATCACGTCTATTTCAGCATCTGTAAATGTTCTATAAGGAACGTAACTAAGACCATGGTCGGATAATTTGCATCCGTTTTTATCAAAATAATCTAATCGCAAGGACAACGCATCACATAGAGATTTATAAGAATCAATGTTAACGCCACTTACCTCTGACAATTTGGAAGTATAATCAAGATAAGTTTCGCTTGAAATCAAAATAGCCTTATCGGGCCTAAAAGCAGTGCTTACCTTTACATCAAAATCACTTTTGGCGATTTTCACATGGTTATCCAATGAATCTATTGGATCCTCTGTAGTACAGACCACCTCTACATTCATATTTTTTATTAGACTTTGACAACTAAAACCCGAGGTTTGTAATTTTGCCGTTGCCTCTTCATAAATATCATTTGCCGAATCAGGATTCAACAAAACATCTATATCAAAATAGCGTTTCAGCTCCAAGTGAGTCCAATGATATAATGGATTCCTTAAAGTATAAGGAACTGTTTTCGCCCATTGCTGAAATTTTTCCTTGTCCGAAGCATTGCCAGTAATGAATTTTTCATCAACACCGAAGGTACGCATCGCCCTATATTTATAATGGTCACCATTGATCCAAATTTTCGTAAGGTTCTCAAAGGAACGGTCGTTGGCTATTTCATTGGGAGGAAGATGGCAATGGTAATCAATGATCGGCATCCGTGATGCGAATTCATGGTACAACCGTTGGGAAAACTTGTTTTCCAAAAGAAAGTCCTCGTTAATAAAAGTACTATTGGTTAAAGTGGAAGTCTTCATTAATTTTCGTTTGATGGTTTTCCGATAGTAGCTAATATACCACCATCTACATAAACAATTTGGCCGTTGACAAAATCACTTGCCTTTGAAGCCAAAAATACAGCAGTTCCAGCTAAATCCTTTGGGTCTCCCCATCTTGCTGCCGGAGTTCTATTGATAATGAATTCGTTAAAAGGATGGCCGTCAACGCGAATAGGTTCCGTTTGGGACGTCGCAAAATAACCTGGGCCAATACCGTTTACCTGAACGTTGTGCTTAGCCCATTCTGTAGCTAAATTTCGGGTTAGCATTTTCAATCCGCCTTTAGCAGCTGCGTAGGCCGAAACACTGTTCCTACCCAATTCACTCATCATGGAACAGATATTTATGATTTTACCTCCTCCATTATTTATCATACGGTTACCCACTAATTGGGACATTATAAACGCACCCACCAAGTCCACCTCGATTACACGTCTAAAATCGTCAACCGGCATTGTAGTCGCCAATTCTCTTTTAATGATACCGGCGTTATTGACCAAAATATCAATTTCACCAATTTCCGATACCATTTCAGAAACTTTGACTGCGGCCAGTTCATCATCCGTAATATCAAAAATATAACCTGATGCCGTATATCCTTTGCTTTTATAATGAGACAACGCATTGTCCATTTTAGAAGGTGTGGTTCCCGTAATGACCAATTCCGCCCCTGCATTGGCCAGGCCTTCGGCTATAGCCATTCCTAAACCATGGGTTCCACCGGTAACTAAAGCACGTTTTCCTTTTAAATCAAATAACTTCACTATACTATCTTAATTCATTTGGAGCACAAACATCCATGTCTCCATAATCTAAATTTTCACCTGCCATTCCCCAAATAAAAGAATAATTACAAGTACCTGACCCTGAATGAATGGACCATTCCGGTGACAGAACCGCTTGATTATTCTCCATAAAAATATGGCGCGTATGTTGTGGCTCTCCCATAAAGTGACAAACCGTTTGTCCTTCTTCTACTTCAAAATAGAAGTAGGTTTCCATTCTTCTATTATGTGTATGCGCAGGCATCGTATTCCACACATTCCCTGGCAGTAACTCTGTCAAGCCCATTTGTAACTGACAAGTTTCTACAATACTATTCACTATCAGTTTGTTCAAAACCCTTTTATTCGCATACTTTTCATCTCCCAATTGAATCACCTCAGCCTCGTCTTTACCTACTTTTTTTGTCGGAAAACTTTTATGCGCAGGAGCAGAATTGATATAAAACAAGGGTTGTTGTTCTTCAACGGATTCAAAAACAACATCCTCTGCACCTTTACCTATATATAGCGCCTCTTTTTTAGATAGTTCATAAATAGTCCCATCAACAGATACAGTACCTTTTCCACCCACATTGACTATTCCCAATTCTCTACGGTCTAGGAAATTCTTCGATTTCAAATAGGGAATCGTTTCTAATTTTACGGCTTCATCTACCGGCATTATTCCCCCTACAATATACCTATCGTACATAGAATAGGTTAATTGAACCGTATTTTTCACAAACAATTTTGGGATTAAAAAGTGTCTTCTCAAATCATCTGTCCCATAAGCCCTTGCGTCTTCAGGGTTAGCAGCATATCTAAATTCGTAATTCATCATATTCAACTTATGTAATCGATTACATAAATATAAAGAATCTTAAAGATTCGACAATATATTAATCGCTAAAATACCATAAAGTTCAATATTAAGCTTAATTTTTGAACGTAAAGCAATTTTAAGCATAAATACTATATGGTGTACATCATCTTAAACGGCTCAAATCTTTTATAAATACCCCTTTCTAAATCAATTATGTACCTGTTTAGTTAAATTGTTCATAAATACTATTATCTAATCGCTCTATAAGTAGATACAATTACCAAAGAATTGCGTAATTTGAATATTATGTTAACTTTGAAAAAAAAGCATCACATGGAGTTACTTGAAAAAGCTCAAGAATTTGAAAGTCGAAAAATGAGCAACATGTCCACTAGTGACCGAGTAGAAGCTTCAAGAGAGGCAAAAGCACTTATCTTAAGCATCAATGAGGTTTATAAAGAAACCAAAGATCCTAGTCTAATGGATGTTATGAAACGATTAACCGAGAAAAAGAAAAAGATTGAAAAAAGATTGAACGGAGTGCCATTGGTATAAAGTAACACATTTTATATAAATTTGATTTATTTTTTTTAGATTAATCCAAAAAACCCCTTATCGATAAGGGGTTTTTTGTTTTATGTCACATCTAAATCATAAATCAACTACAATTATCCGTTTAACTAAAGAAAGTTCATTTCAACTAAAAAAAACGTTTACAATTTTTATAAAAAGGAACTTTACAGCTTTAAAACAACAAATTTATGAGCCGTGTTGCAAATGATGTTTTGGAGAAGGTGAAGGATGCGTATAATTTGCTAAATAATTATACACTCCCCTTCTTTGCGCTTTTTTGTTTTACTATGTCTTTCTTAATATTGTTCATTTATGCGCTTTAAGAAGAATCTGTTCGAATTTAAGAAGCAATAAAGTCAAGACCTTTACCCTTCCTTTTTCCATTCAAACAATCTCAGCACTAAGACCGGCTTGTAATAACCTAGAACAACGGGGTTTCAAATCGTTGTATTCACCTGTTTTAACCGTGCATTTGCCTTTATAATGTACAATTAGGGAACATTGCTCCGCTTGCTCAGGGGTATGTTCGCATACGGACATCAATGTGTTTATTACATGGTCAAACGTATTGACCTCATCATTGAAAAGAACGATTTCATTTTGCTGAACCGTTTCTTCGTCTAAAAGTAGTTCTTCGGAAATTTCTTCTTTCGTGCTCATTCCATTACAATTAATACCTTCTAATTTACATATTTTGCGGCAACCCAGTTATTTCGTTCTAAATTTTTTTCGAACTTTAATCCTACTTCAAAACATTTTTCATTGATCATAACCAAATCTTCTGTATAAAAACCACTTAAAAGCAGAATTCCATTTTTGTTCAAAGCTTCAACATACGCCGGAATATCTGCCAATAAAATGTTTCTATTAATATTAGCGATAATCACATCGTATTTTTTACCTTTTAGCAAGGCCACCTCGCCTTCATATACATTAATAAAATCCATATGATTACGCTCCACATTCTCCTTTGCATTCAGGTAACACCAATTATCTATGTCAACAGCATCAATATTGGACGCTCCTCTCATACCACTTAAAATAGCCAGAACACCTGTACCACTTCCCATGTCTAGAACAGATTTATCCTTTACATCCAATTGTAAAATGTGCTGTAACATCATGTGTGTTGTTTCATGATGCCCCGTACCAAAACTCATTTTAGGTTCGATGATAATATCATATTCAACATCGATCGGTTCATGAAAAGGAGCCCTGACCATGCATATTCCATCCACGACAATGGGCTGAAAATTCTGCTCCCAAGTGGCATTCCAATTTTCCTGTTCAATCTCCTTATAGTCGTAATCGATATCAAATTTAGAATTAGAGAGGATTGTTATGTCATTAAGAATATCCGGAGACCAATCCTCTTTCTGGATATAGGCTAAAACTCCATTTTCCTCTTCCACAAAACTCTCAAAACCAGCTGCGCCCAATTCCGCTATAAGAATATCGGAAGCCGGTTCTGGAGGTACTATCGTAAAACGGTATTCTATATATATGGTATTGCTCATTATACTTTTTGGAATTCTAATAGCACTAAATAGCTTTAACGATAGCTATAAAATCATCCGCCACCAAGGATGCGCCACCAATCAAACCACCGTCAACATCGGGCTTCGAAAAGATTTCCTCGGCATTACTTGGTTTAACGCTGCCTCCGTACAGAATGGATACATTGGTAGCTATTGTGCTATCAAATGCTTCTGAAATTGTTTTACGGATAAAAGCATGCATTTCCTGCGCCTGTTCAGGTGAGGCGGTCTCTCCTGTACCTATGGCCCAAACCGGTTCATAGGCCAGAATAATATTCGTCCATGCTGACGGTTCTAAATTGAACAATACATTTTTCAATTGACTCTCTACCACATTGAAATGGTTTCCAGACTTACGGTCATCCAATTCCTCTCCAAAACAAAACATGACCCTCATTCCGTTTTTAAGAGCGGTAATTACTTTTTTGGATAAAATAGCATCACTTTCTCCAAAATAAGCCCTTCTTTCCGAATGGCCGATAATTACCGTATCGATGCCTATATTCAATAACATATCCGCAGATATTTCACCTGTAAAAGCTCCGCTCTCCGCATAATGCATGTTCTGTGCAATAACCTCTATTTTAGAGCTTTCAAGTGTTTGCAAAGCTCTAGTTAAGTTTACAAAAGTCGGCGCTACCATAACCTCGGCATCCGTATCGGGCAATTTTGCCGATAACTCGGTCAACAGTGAGTCCGTTTCAGCCAAGTTCTTATTCATTTTCCAATTTCCTGCTACTATTTTTGATCTCATTTTCTCTTTATTTCTAATTATTCGTAAATAGATTTTAAATATTTATTCAAAGTTCAAGTCTTCTAAATCGTTATAATGTACTTTTTGTTTTATAGTTCCCTTTTCCAAAACCAATACGCCCGGATTAGATCTTACAATAGTCTTCAACGTAGTCTCATCGGTAAAGTAAAAGTCGAAATTCAAATCATACTTTTCCTTTAGCAAGGCTGTTTGGTCTGGACCGGAAGCGGACATTCCGATTACTTTAAATCCATTTTTCAGTGCTTCATCCGCCATCAATTTAATCTTGCTAAAAACTTCTAAATCTGATTTTCGAAGATCATACGCAATTACCATGACCAACATGGGGTCCTGTAGTAAAGATGCTGCAAAATCCTGGCCTTCTTGTTCTATGGTAAAATCATGGACAGGAGGTTCATAGCCCGCCTGAATTTCATTTGTTTCGACATCTATAAATTCACCATCTACAGTGGGATAATCTCCTGTGGTCGTATAAATTTCTTCTTCACCACCCACATTGAATTTCCACTTATATTCAAAAATGGCTTTGGGCGCCCCTTCTGGCACACTCATACCCTCTTCGATATTTTTGCCGATTTCATAAGGCCTAAAATCAATCACAGGGAGATGATTCAAAACATAATACACATACCCGATACAAATCAACAATGAAGCCAGTAAAAAGGCAGTAATTGTATGAGGTTTTAAAAATGGAGTGATGTATTTTCTACCAATATATAAAATGAGTATCAATACCAATAGAACCACGTCTTTAGTAAAAGATTCCCAAGGTGTTAACTTAATGGCATCTCCAAAACAGCCACAATCGGTCACTTTATTAAAATACGCCGAATAAAATGTAAGAAAAGTAAAGAACACTATCATTGCGATTAAAGTCCATACGGTAATCTTGCGCTTATACCCCAGAATAAGCATAACCCCTACCATGACTTCTATAATCACGACCAAAATTGAAATCGCCAGGGCGTAGGGCGTTAAAAATGGTAGATCAAGTACGCCCTGACTAAAATATTCTTCTAATTTAAAGGAAAATCCGACGGGATCGTTCAACTTTATAAAACCACTGATGATAAAGAGAACACCAACGAATATTCTTACGAACCCTACTAAATACTTCATTATCACGTTTTATTTTTTTGTTTCCCCACCCAAATGAATCAAGGCAAAAACAGCATAATTGATCATATCCTGATAGTTAGCATCAATTCCTTCGCTCACCAATGTTTTACCTTTATTATCCTCTATTTGTTTTACTCTTAAAAGTTTTTGTAAAATAAGGTCGGTCAATGAACTAACCCTCATTTCTCTCCATGCCTCACCATAGTCGTGGTTTTTATTCAGCATGAGTTCTTTTGTTATCAGAATATGTTTCTTGTATAGCTCTACCGCTTTATCCATATCTAAATCTGGCTGATCCACAACACCCAATTCCAATTGGATGAGTGCCATAACCGCATAATTAATGATTCCGATAAACTCTGAACGCTCATCTTCGTCCACCTTTCGCACTTCATTTTCCTGAAGACTTCTGATACGTTGTGCCTTTATAAAGATTTGATCCGTAAGGGATGGAAGTCTTAAAATACGCCAAGCACTTCCATAATCCGACATTTTTTTTTCGTAAAGATTCAAGCAAACCTTAATGACCGAATCATATTCCTGTGCCGTTTTTAGCATGTAGTTCTTTCTAATTTGTGTAAATTTCGCTTAAAATTTTGTAACCGTCAAGGCTGATGGTTTAAACTTGAAAAATGGCACTTATTCCCTCTAAAAATTAGAAATGACCTTAAACTGCAACGGTAAACTTATTTCTTTAGAACACCCCAAGGTAATGGGAATCTTGAACCTTACCCCTAATTCTTTTTTTGATGGCGGAAAATATACGAATGAAAAGAGTATTCTTGCCCGAGTTGAAAAAATGCTTTTAGATGGAGCAACATTCATTGATGTTGGCGGCTACAGCACGAGGCCAGGAGCGCAAGAAGTAAATGCGGAAACGGAGTTGAAACGCATTGTACCCATTGTGCAGCTGATTTCAAGAACCTTTCCCGAAACAATTTTATCCATTGACACCTTTAGAAGTATAGTTGCTAAGGAATGTGTTGCAGCCGGAGCCGCAATGATCAATGACATTTCTGCAGGGTTACAGGATCAAAAAATGCTACATACCGTTGCAGAACTGGGTGTTCCTTATATCATGATGCACATGCGAGGCACTCCACAAACGATGCAACATCAAACTGATTATAAAGATTTGGTAAAAGAAATCTTATACTATTTTTCGGAAAGACTTGCTTTTGCTGCATCAAAAGGCATAAGAGATATAATAATAGATCCCGGTTTCGGTTTCGCAAAAACTTTAGAGCAGAACTATCAACTTTTGAAACAACTTGAATTATTTCAAATGATAGACAAGCCCTTATTGGCAGGAATCAGTAGAAAATCTATGATCTATAAATTATTAGACACTACTCCAAATGAAGCTCTTAATGGCACTAGCGCTTTACATATGGTATGTTTGGAGAAAGGGGCCACTATTTTAAGGGTACACGACGTAAAAGAAGCTGTGGAATGTGTGCATCTACATGAACAATTAAATGCCTAAGTTTATACTTATTTCTATTGCGCTATTTTTTTTAATTTTACTAAAACGGTACTGATTGGATTTTTTAAATTTTATTGACTTTAAGATTACAGATATCCTGGATATCATTTTCGTTGCCGTATTGCTCTATTACATCTACAAGCTGGTACGCGGATCAGTAGCTATAAATATTTTCATAGGAATCGTTATCGTTTGGGCTTTTTGGAAATTGACCGAACTGTTGGATATGCAGATGATCAGTAGTATGGTAGGGGCCTTTATGCAAGTAGGGCTTATAGCACTAATCATCGTTTTCCAGCAAGAAATCAGGAAATTCTTATTGATGATCGGATCGACCAACTTTGCAAACAAACGAAACTTCATCAAACACTTTAAATTTTTAAAACAAGAAGGCAAATCGACCGATACCGATGTCGATTCCATCTTAAAGGCATGTGAAAAAATGGCTAGCACAAAAACAGGTGCCATATTGGTCATAGAACGTAGTAACTCATTAGATTTTATAAAATCTACTGGCGACCGGATGAATATTGAAATCAATCAACCCATTCTAGAGAGCATATTTTATAAAAATAGCACACTACATGACGGGGCTGCCGTTATCGTTGGAAATTATATTGTTGCTACAAGGGTCATTCTTCCGGTCTCTAACGAACGTAATATTCCGCTACGTTTTGGGTTACGTCATCGAGCGGCCGTAGGTATCAGTGAAAAAACGGATGCCCTAAGCCTAGTGGTAAGTGAGGAAACCGGTCTCATTTCATATATCAAAAACGGTGAATTCGTTATGTACGATTCTATTACGCAGTTAGGCAATATGCTGAAACAAGATTTGGTTTAATAGAAAAATAGTTTAAGCCGAACCATGGCCAAAATTCCCGGCTTGTAAAATTGATTAAACAATTTCCTCTGCCAAAAATTGAGCCTCGTAGAGTTTACTATAATAACCTCCCTTTTTAATTAATTCTTTATGGTTCCCCGTTTCAACGATTTTTCCGGCATCCATAACGATTATTTTATCAGCCTTCTTTACTGTAGCCAAACGGTGCGCAATGACAATGGAAGTTCTGCCCTGTGTGATTTTCTCGGTCGCCCGCTGTATCAATTGCTCAGAATACGTGTCAACAGATGAGGTAGCTTCATCTAACACCAAAATACTTGGATTACTGACATAGGCCCTTAAAAATGCAATCAATTGGCGTTGCCCACTTGAAAGCATACTCCCTCTTTCTTTGACGTTATAAGCATACCCCCCAGGAAGACTAGTTATAAATTCATCGACACCGATAGCTTTTGCGGCATTCTCAATATCTGCAACCGTTATAGATGGGTTCTTTAGAGAAATATTATTGGCAATGGTATCTGCAAATAAAAAGACATCTTGTAAAACTACCGCAATATGGGAGCGCAAAGAAGAAAGTTTAAATTCTTTGACATCAACGCCATCAATCGCTATAACCCCAGAATTAATTTCATAAAAACGGTTCAATAAATTGATAATGGTACTTTTTCCGGCACCCGTGGCCCCAACGATGGCCACAGTTTCACCAGCTTTCACCTCAAAAGAAATGCCGTGAAGCACTTCTTCATCCTCCAAATAACCAAAACGTACATTATTGAAACTGATATCCCCTTTAATACTTCCATTTTCGTAAGAACCTACATCTTGAATATGGCTGTCGGTATCCAATATCTTAAAAACCCGGTTAGCGGCCACCATACCCATTTGCAGCGTGTTAAATTTATCGGCTATTTGACGTAGAGGCCTAAACAGCAAATCGATCAACATGATAAATGCAAATACGGTACCTGCAATATCGGTGGAGATATTCGCGACATTTTGCAAGCCTCCGTACCAAACGATCAATCCGACCGTAATGGAAGAAACAATTTCGGCTATTGGGAAGAAAATGGAATTGTACCATACCGTCTTCAACCACGCCTTTTTGTGCTTTTCATTGATTTCCCTAAATTTATCGCTCTCAATTTTTTCTCGGGTAAACAACTGCACTATTTTCATTCCCGTAATACGTTCCTGTACGAAGGAATTAAGGTTGGACACTTCTGCCCTAACCTCGGTGAAGGCAATTTTCATGGCTTTTTGAAACAAGCGTGTTGCGTAAACGATTATCGGCAACACGGCAAAAACGATTAGAGCAAGTTTCCAATTAATGAACAACATAACGATACCTGCAATGCACATTTTCAATAAATCGGCAACAATTACAAAAAATCCTTGACTAAAAATTTCCCCTATCCGCTGCATATCAGCAACAGCCCGTGTTACGAGAACTCCCAACGAAGAATTATCAAAATACTTCATGCGAAAGCCAAGCATCTTTTTGAAAAGATCAATACGAATGTCCTTAATCACAGATTCTCCCAACCAGTTTGCATAATAATTGAATGCTAGTTGACTAATTACCTGCCCTAATAATACAACGAGCATTGCCACTGTTAAATACAGCAACATCTGCTCATTACTTTGCTTAATGGCGTCGTCAATAATTTTCTTTACGATTAAAGGTGTGAGGATCGCGAATATCGACAACAAAATGGCCGCTAAGGCTACCCCATAAAACACTAACTTATAGGGGCGGGTGTAGGCCATCAAGCGTTTAAAAAGACGGGTATCAAAAGCTTTGCCAGAATCCTTATCCATTCTTTAAAATAGTATTGGGGTAAATTATAGAAGTCAAATATAATCCTTTTGCAGGAACGGATACACCTGCCTTAGTACGATCCCTGCTTTTTAATATGGTATTAACATGGTCGGCCGGGTATTTCCCAGAACCCACATTTAAAAGGGTTCCCACTATGGCCCGTACCATATTCCTAAGAAATCTATCTGCCGTAATGGTAAAGGTTAACATATCATTTTCCAAGGTCCATTGAGCCTGTCTTAAATCACATACATTGGTAAAAACGTCAGTTTTCGATTTTGAGAAACATTCAAAATCTTTCTTACCCAATAACAGGGTAGCCGCAGTGTTCATTAGCACTAAATCTAAATCTTGTTTTATACAATGGGCCATGTCCTGCACAAATGGATCCTTCAATTTTGTGACAAGATACTCATATGTTCGTGCAGAAGCGTCGAACCTGGCATGTGCATTATTATTTACTTCAAAAATTCGTTGCACGGCGATATCATTGGGAAGAAAAGAGTTCAACCGAAAAATTAGCTCGTTTATGTTTTCAAGAGATCCACAATCAAAATGGGCATACATTTGCTTTGCATGTACACCGGTATCTGTACGCCCTGCCCCCATTAATGATATGGGCATGCGCAATAATTTTGACATGGTATCTTCCAACACTTCCTGAACGGTTATGGCATTGGGTTGATTCTGCCACCCATGATAGGCTTTGCCGAAGTATGAAAATTGAATGAAATATCTCAAAAGGATATGCTAATTTTGTAAGCCACAAAGGTATTAAAAAGGATGTTTTCCTATTCCTGAAATTGAAGCTCAATAACACAGGTATACTTTGGAGGTATACACTAAAATAAATTGGGATAGGATCACAACTACATCACCCACACAAAAATGACCAAAATTCTTTTACTTTCTGACACCCATTCCTATATAGATGATACCATTTTAAAACATGCCAAGTGGGCCGATGAAATTTGGCATGCCGGCGATATTGGCTCATTGACCGTGACCGATTCTTTGGAGAAGATAAAACCCTTGCGGGGCGTACATGGTAATATCGACGACCATATCCTCCAAAAAGAATTTCCGCTGAACCAACGTTTCTTCTGCGAAGAAGTCGATGTTTGGATCACACATATTGGAGGGTATCCTCCCAAATACAATGAATGCACACGAAAAGAGATCAAGGAAAATCCACCCAAACTTTTTATCTGCGGACATTCACATATATTGAAAGTAATGTGGGACAAAAAGTTAGGTGTTTTACACATGAACCCAGGTGCCTGTGGTAAGCATGGTTTTCATCAAGTACGGACCATGCTTAGATTTGTAATTGACAAAGCGGAAATAAAAGATTTGGAAATCGTAGAATTGGGAAAACGTTAGCGATAACCCCTTCTTACAATTTTTAGAAAAGCATTTTAAGAGAAGTAGAAAAGAAATGAAAAGAATTGCTAGATTCAGCAATGTCTCTGCCAATAATGGAATATCAAACATAAAAAACCCGGGAACTACCCCGGGTTTAACGCACTAATACTACTAAGATGTTAGGTTTAACGCAAACGATCAACAGATTTTACAAGATCTTCATCCTTCTTTATAGCCTTATTGGCAAGGACTAAAAAAACGATAGAAAATACTGGAATCAGCATCCCAATACCCTTCTCAGAGACCAAGGTCTCTCCGGATAAGTTTAGTGATCGGTAAACAAAAAATCCTAATAAAAAAACATTCAATATCATGTTCAGTCTATTGATAACAAACTGATTTTTTCTATTTTTAAAGCTAACCATGGACCAAATTGCCAAAACCGCACTGGCGTAAAACGTAATGGAAATAAGCATTTCATTGCTAGCAAAAACCTCGCCCCCGTCAACATTTACCCAAAGATTGAAAAAAAAAGGCAATACTCCACCAAGTAGGGCTACAATAATCAAATAAACGCTCTGAATTCTTTGAATCATAAACTAATTACAACTTATTACTGCAAAAATACAGGTCTTTTCAAAAATTATAACTCAATTATTCAAAATAATTTGTAATATTGCTTCGTTATCATGAATAACACCTACCAATAAGGAGAAACAATCCTTAAGATTACCCAAAAAATAAAATTTACTTCTTTCAATACAAATCACATATAATTTATTCCATTATTTAATGTTTGAGATTTCAGATTTAAAATCAAAAAAGCTTCCTGAGCTTCAGGATATAGCTAAAGGACTAAAGGTTCCTAAATTCAAAACCTTGAAAAAATTAGATTTAGTCTACCAAATTCTTGACCTGCAGGCAGCAAATCCCAAAGTAGCAGCCGCAATTGCACCGACCACCACAGAGGAGGCAAGTAAACCTGCCGTTGAAAAGACTAAGCCAAAACCGAGACCAAGAGCTCGAGTAGCCCCGAGCGAGGCAAAAGAAAAGACTGACACTAAGGAAGAAGCCACAAAAAAAGAGGATTCAAAAGAAAATGACAACAAAGATGTTGTTGAAAGCAGAAAACCTAGGCCCCGTCCTAAACCCGCTAACCAACCGAACAACAAAAAAGATTTTCAAAAAAATTCCCCTCAAAATAATAACACGAGCAATAAAAAACCTAATCCTAGAACTACCCACGACAAGAGTAATTTTGACAAGGATTTAAAAAATAGGTACAAGGAACCAGAATACGAGTTCGATTCTATCATCGCCAGTGAAGGTGTTTTGGACATCATGCAAGATGGTTATGGGTTTTTACGTTCTTCAGACTATAACTATTTGTCGTCACCAGATGATATTTATGTTTCTCAATCACAGATTCGCCTGTTCGGTTTAAAAACTGGGGATACGGTATTAGGAAATGTAAGACCTCCAAAAGAAGGGGAGAAATATTTTCCACTTATTAAGGTGAATAAAATTAATGGCATAGATCCCCAAATAGTTCGTGACCGTGTGTCTTTCGAGCATTTGACACCACTATTCCCTCAAGAGAAATTTAATTTGGCAGAGCGCCAAAGTACGATTTCCACAAGAATTATAGATTTGTTCTCGCCTATTGGAAAAGGACAACGTGGCATGATCGTTTCACAGCCAAAATCAGGTAAAACCATGCTTTTGAAAGATATCGCGAATGGTATTGCCGCAAATCATCCCGAAGTTTATCAAATTATTCTGCTTATCGATGAACGCCCAGAAGAGGTTACCGATATGCAACGAAATGTACGTGGCGAAGTGGTTGCTTCAACTTTTGATAAAGAACCTGCAGAGCATGTGCGTGTAGCAAACATTGTACTTGAAAAAGCAAAACGATTGGTAGAATGTGGACATGATGTAGTCATATTACTTGATTCGATTACCCGTTTGGCAAGAGCCTACAACACGGTGCAACCGGCATCAGGTAAAGTCTTGAGCGGTGGTGTTGATGCCAACGCCCTGCACAAACCGAAACGTTTTTTTGGTGCCGCCCGTAATATTGAAGGTGGTGGATCACTTTCCATTATAGCAACCGCACTTACAGAAACCGGTTCTAAAATGGACGAAGTTATCTTTGAAGAATTTAAAGGTACCGGTAACATGGAGCTTCAACTAGACCGTAAAATTGCGAACAGAAGAATTTTCCCTGCTATTGACCTTACTTCTTCGAGTACTCGTAGAGACGATATGTTATTGGACGAAAGCACACTTCAACGCATGTGGATCATGCGGAAATACCTTGCCGACATGAACCCTATAGAAGCAATGGAATTTATAGAACAGCGTTTTAAGCAAACAAAGAATAACGAAGAGTTCTTAATGACCATGAACCAATAAACTAATTCTGGAATAAATTTAAAAATCCCGTTTTTCGATAGAAATCGGGATTTTTTTTGACCAAAACTCAGAGCTGCTAGCAAAACGAATTTCCAAATCCACTTAGCGCTACTCTATTTAATTTAATATCTTTAACAAGCTAGAGATCTTTCCCTCAATCTATAGTGTACTATTCCTATAAAATTGTAACTAAAACCACCTAAAATGAAAAACCATTCTAAATTCAACAGTAAGACCGTCTGTTTTTTGATTATTCTATGTATTTGTAGCTGCGGGGATCAAAATACTAATAATGAGGAAGATACTAAAGAAATTACTGCCCCGAGTCAGATTATTAACCTAGTAGAAGCTAAGGCTGATTATGACATGTACAGCAAAAGACGGGTTCCTTTAATCCAACAGTATGAAGACTCAATAAACAAACAAAATAATGATGATCAAAAATTTGACGTAGGACGGTTTGTGTACTATGATTATAAAACGATAAAACAATATTTGGCATTTATCGAACAAGAGGCAAAAGAAGCAAACGTTGAAATTTCAACACTTCGGTTCTACTTTTCCAACTACCCCGATCAAGATTTTTTTCCAGGATCAAAAGATTCTATAATACATCCCAGACAAAACTCTATTATGCTTTCACCGACGTATAACGACGGAAAACGAGACTACTTGTTTTATGTCGATAGAGGAGCGGAAGGACAAGTAGCCATTCCCCTAGCCGATAATTTCGAAGCTGTGAAAGAATATGGAAATCTAGATTCCACCTCGAATAAAGTCCAAGCTTCTTTCGTTCCCAACTTCAAAAAAAGTAAAACGAACTTAAAAACCTTTCAAAATGGACAAAGCTTGACACTCAATCGCGGTACTGGAGTTCCACCACCAAAGAATCAGTAATCATAAGTATCTATGATATAACTGACTATACTATGATGTTTGAATACTTTTTAAGTAATTATTTTTTCCTTTTATATTTGGCTGCCTTTGTTTTGTCACTGACAAAATACCGGCTATACTATGACACGATTTTAAAATACCTCCCCTTGGTCATAGCCTACACATTATTGTCCGAAATTCTTGGTCTTATGGTGAGGGATTTAAAAGATGTTCAAATTGTTTACAAGAAAAATTACTATGAATACAACACTGCCATTTTCAATATATTTGATATTATCTACAATCTCTACTTCTTATACATATATCGTAATACCATAAACACACCCGTGAGTAGAAAGATTATCGACTATGGCTCAGTGCTATTTTTAATCACGTGTGTCGTGAATTTGTTTATTCAAGATTTTCTTACTGAACCCCAAAATGTAGCGATTATCATCGGGTCTGTTTTTTTAGTTTATGCGGCCCTAACTTACCTTCTAACAACAATTAAAAAGGACTATAAAATTCCACACACCAGCAATCTACTTTTTTGGATCAGTATTGGGATCCTATTATTCTATTCCATTTACCCTATTAACATGTACATTTTAGGCTTTGAATACAACTTTTTCATAAGCCATAATCTATCTGTTTACCACCTTATCACGATTGGCGTATTGTATACATGTTATATCATTGGATTTTTATTAATGAAAAGATTTAGAAAATTCACATAAATATACCGTAGTCATTTTAAGCCCAGCATAAAATTCCTTCTGATAAAAAATTGTTCAGTTTGGCTGTTCATTTTTATTAAGTTCGATAAAATCATTAAAACCCTATACAATCGTGCAACCTGATGTTTTATGGCTCCTTATCGTTATTGATTTTTTATCCCATATTTCCTGTTCTCTATAATATAAAATATACAGACTATGATACTTTGAATCAAATACGGATTACGAACTGTTTTAAGAACCCTTATCGTGGTTATTGTATGATGGGTAACAGTGGGGGTTTCAAAGGTCAGAAGATTAACCTTTCGATAGAACCCGAAAAATTTATCCAAACACCTTAAATCAATGGATAAATCGGACATTATGACAATTCCATTCAGTTGGCAAACTTTATAGAAAAATTATAAACAAAAAAAAGCCTCCCCTACAAAGAGGAAGGCTTTATATTTTTAACGTAAATAAAATTATAATGCAGCTACGTGCTTCGCCAATTTACTCTTTAAGTTGGCCGCTTTATTATCATGTATAATGTTACGTTTCGCCAAACGATCGATCATACTAACAACACTTGGCAGTAAAGCCTCAGCATCTTTCTTAGTTTCTTCTGCGCGCAACCTCTTAATAGCGTTACGCGTAGTTTTATGCTGATATCTATTACGCAAACGAACCGCTTCGTTTCTTCTGATTCTCTTTAATGCCGACTTGTGATTTGCCATTTTATAATTTGTTATACTATTTTTTAGGATTTACATCCATTCAATTTTTGTAGCCCGTAGGGGAATCGAACCCCTGTTACCAGGATGAAAACCTGGCGTCCTAACCCCTAGACGAACGGGCCGTTAAGCCTATTTGGAATAACCCTCCAAATACGTTGTAGTCCGTAGGGGAATCGAACCCCTGTTACCAGGATGAAAACCTGGCGTCCTAACCCCTAGACGAACGGACCATACTTTGCGCAATTGCGGATGCAAAAATACAATTATTTTTAACTATCGCAACACCTGAATATTATTTTTTGAAATCTTTTAATAAGCTTTAGCAAACAGAACTCTTTTATTAGATGGTTTACCAGTTACCATGCACACTCCTTCTTCTTCCTTAGCATCGATTGGAACACACCTAATCGTAGCCTTAGTCTCCTCTTTTACAAGCTCTTCTGTTTCTTTACTACCATCCCAATGAGCCGAAATAAATCCTCCCTTTTCCTCCAAGACTTCCTTGAACTCTTTATAAGAATTAACTTCTGTAATATGGCCATCTCTATACTTTAATGCTTTTTGGTACATGTTTTTCTGAATATCATCCATAAGGAACTCAATCTTGGACACCACTTCAGTAGCGGCAACGGTTTCCTTTTGCAACGTATCTCTTCGGGCAACCTCGAAAGTACCATTTTCCATATCCCTTGGTCCTATGGCCAATCGAACAGGCACACCACGAAGTTCATATTCATTAAATTTAAACCCAGGCTTATGAGTATCCCTATCATCATATTTTACAGAAATTCCTTTCGACCTAAGCTCCTTCACTAAGGGGAATACGTTTTCCGAAATCGCATCCAACTGATCCAATCCTTTATAAATAGGAACGATAACCACTTGAATCGGTGCTAATTTTGGAGGTATGACAAGGCCATTGTCATCACTATGGGTCATGACCAAAGCTCCCATTAAGCGCGTGGAAACTCCCCACGAAGTAGCCCAAACATATTCTTTATCCCCTTCCTTTGTTGCAAATTTCACATCGAATGCCTTCGCGAAATTCTGTCCTAAAAAGTGGGAGGTTCCTGCCTGCAAAGCTTTTCCATCTTGCATTAGTGCCTCTATACAATAAGTTTCAATAGCACCGGCAAATCGTTCACTTTCTGTTTTAGTCCCTTTAATTACTGGAACCGCCATAAAATTCTCTACAAAATCAGCATACACGTTCATCATTTGTTCAGCTTCTGCAAGAGCTTCTTTTTCAGTAGCGTGTGCGGTATGCCCTTCTTGCCATAAAAATTCCGATGTTCGCAAGAACAACCTGGTACGCATCTCCCATCGCACCACATTCGCCCATTGATTGATCAACAATGGCAAATCTCTATAGGACTGTATCCATTTTCTATAGGTATCCCAAATTATGGTTTCAGAGGTTGGCCTAACAATCAGCTCCTCTTCCAACTTAGCATCAGGATCCACAATGATTCCACTTCCATCCTCTGCATTCTTTAACCTATAATGGGTTACAACGGCACATTCTTTGGCAAAACCTTCAACATGACTGGCCTCCTTACTTAAATATGATTTTGGGATGAATAACGGAAAGTACGCATTCTCATGCCCCGTCTCCTTGAACATTTTATCCAAGGCGGCCTGCATCTTTTCCCAGATACCATACCCATAGGGTTTTATGACCATACAACCCCTTACGCCGGAGTTCTCGGCCAAATCTGCTTTTACTACTAGTTCATTATACCATTTGGAATAATCCTCACTTCTCTTCGTCAAATTTTTACTCATTATCTGGACTTTGGCACAAACTTTGTGATTCTTATAAGAAAATAATTGGGTAAAACTAGTTATTTTTAATACGTTCAACAATATAATTTTTGACACAATGATATATTCACTACCCCACAACAAATTTCGCAACCTAACAGCGTTGGTCACCCTAGCTTTGATAGTTGCTTCCTGTGGCTCATACCAACAGGCCTCATATTATGATAATGATGGTATTTATGCCGACGAAGCCCCTGTAATGGTCGAAAGAAGACCCGACCAAAGGGCTGCCAATTCTCAAAATTCCAACAAAAACAATACGTATTCTGATTATTTCGGACAGAAAGCAAATCAGTACGGTGAAATATTGGATGGTGAGATATTCACCGACGTTGATTCTTATTCGAGCAATGGAGGTGGTGAAACTATTTCACAAGACCAATTGACAGACTATTACAATAATGGAAACGATTATCAAGGTTATGGCGGTTGGGGTGACAATGCCACCAATGTAAGTATCAATATTTATGATAATGGATGGAATAATTGGGGATATGGTGGATTTGCAAATCCTTGGTTATGGAACAATTGGGGCTATGGAGGGTATTATGGTTATGGATGGGGATGGAACAACCCTTGGAGATATTACGGATGGAACAACTGGGGCTGGGGAGGCTATGGATATGGGTGGAACAGTCCTTGGAGCTGGGGCGGATATGGATATGGTTACGGTTTATATGCACCATATTATAATTATGGATACGGAAATTACTACCGTAATTATGGCTATACCAACAGAAGTTATGCCTACAATAATTCACGACGAGGCAACTATAACACCAATACTTTAAGAGATGAATCTGCAACACGTGCTCTGCAGGGAAGGTCAAATGTTAATTCCAGAGGAGATTCTCCTAGGTACAGAAGCTCAGATTCACGCACGGCTACGGCGAGAAGCTCTTCGAACACCAGAAACGCTAGAACCTACAGTGGCAATAGTTCTTCTCGTAGAACTGTAGGAGTGGATCAGAACCAAGGCTACAGAACCAGCAGAAGCACTAGGGCAACACCTCGGTATAGTACTTCTTCGCGCAACCAGAACAATTATAACTCGTACTCCACACGAAGTGGCAACTCCCGTTCTTCAATGTCCAGCAGTAGGGTTATGGTTCCTAGAACATCAACCTATCGAAGTTCAGGCAATAGTGGATATAGCTCTGGAAGAAGTTCAAGCAACTCCAGCGGTGGAACCTATAGAAGTTCCGGTAGCAGCTCAAGCGGAGGTTCATACAGGAGCTCCGGTAGTTCGGGAAGCATAAGAAGCTCTAGCGGTAGTAGTTCTAGATCTTCAGGAAGCTCTTCTTCTAGTAGAAGTAGTGGAAGAAGGAATTAATCTTAACCCTATTTTAAAATTTAAATAATTGCTATGAAAAGATATTTAACTTTCATAACCTTAGCCCTATGCGCCATTGGTAGCGCCCAGAATATAAATGAAGCATTGCGCTACAGTACGGAAAATTTACAAGGAACTGCACGTTTTCAGGCAATGGGTGGGGCTTTTGGAGCCTTGGGTGGCGATTTATCATCCTTAAATATCAATCCTGCGGGATCAGCGGTTTTTAACAATAGCCTTTTTACGATTTCTGGCTCAACGTACAATACCAAGAACGACGTAAATTATTTTGGCAGCGGTACCAGCAACAAAACGAACAACCTTGAGTTAAACCAAATTGGGGGAGCATTCGTTTTTAAGAATACCAACTTGGATTCAGATTGGAAAAAATTCTCCCTGACCTTCAATTATGACTTGGTAAATAATTTTGACAATACGTATGTTGCTAATGGCAACAGTAACCAAGGCATCGATAATTACTTTTTAAATTATGCACAAGGCATTCCTCTTGGCTCTATTCTACTTCAAGACGGCGAATATATTGAAGATGCATATTTGGATATTGGAGCTAAACAAGGATTTAGGGAACAACAAGCATTTTTAGGATATTACGGAGGGATATTGGACCCGGTTGCATCGGATAACGAAAATACAGATTACACGAGCAATACTATTTATAGCTCTGTAAATCAAGATTTTTTAAGAAAAACATCCGGTTATAATAGCAAGTTCACCGTAAATATGGCTTCTCAATACAAGGATAATTTCTATATGGGTGCTTCCTTAAACTTTCATAACGTATTATATACCAAATATGACCAATTTACCGAAAGTGGTTATGACCCTTCATCCGATATTAAAAATACCAACTTTGACAGTTATTTAAAGACTGACGGCAGCGGTTTCTCCTTTAGCTTAGGAGCTATTGCCAAATTAAACGATAATGTGAGACTAGGCGGCAGCTACCAATCACCCACATGGTACCGGCTGAACGATGAATTTTCTCAACGTATCGATTCTGATTTAGCTGATTCTGATATAAATTTTATCGATTTTGATAAAATCAATGTCTTTGATACTTACACCGTTAAAACACCTAGCAAATTAACGGGAAGTTTAGCTTATGTATTTTCGAAAAACGGATTGTTAAGTTTTGATTATGGGTATCAAGATTTTTCCAAAACCGAACTACGGCCAACCAGCGACCTTAGCTTTCAAACCGTAAACAATCAAATATCAAATGACCTCCGTACTGTTTCTACTTTTAGATTAGGAGGAGAATACAGAATTGAGCAAATAAGCCTAAGAGCCGGTTATCGTTATGAACAGAGTCCGTATGCGAATGGTAATACCATTGGTGATTTGAACGCCATATCTGGGGGAATAGGGTATAATTTTGGAGGTAGTAGATTAGATTTTGCACTTAGCCGTTCTGAACAAGACATCACTGAAAGATTATTTGACTCTGGTATTACCACTCCGGCGATGATCAATAGGATAAATACCAATGCAACCTTAAGTTATACACTTAATTTTTAAGCATCAAACGTTTAGAGTTTTAAAGAAAAAGGGGCGTCAAATACGGCCCTTTTTATCTTTTTAAAGTAAAGTGCGTTTTCCTGGTCTTGGCCACTAAAAGTCCATCATCATTTTCCGAATATTCAAAGCGAAACCAATAATCTGTAGAAGGCATTTGCCTGCCATTAAAATTTCCATCCCAGCCGGCATCTGCTCCCAATTGTTTTAGCAATTTTCCATACCGGTCAAAAACATACACTACGGGATTGGTCAAGGTTTCAATACCTTTTATATTCCATGTATCATTAATATCATCTCCATTAGGTGTAAAAAACTTAGGGTAACCCACCACCAAAAATTCCAAGGGCTCGGTAGTTCCGCATCCATTTTTGTCATTTATTATAACGGTATTGATGCCTGGTGGAACATTCATAAAAATGGGGTCATCTTGAAACTCACCCCCATTTATAGCATATTCATAATCGCCATCTCCATCAACGAAAAATTCAATATTGTTTTGATCTGGGTCGATTGAAAGGTTAGTATCGAGCATTTCCACACGATCCAAAATCGGTGTTCCATAAAATGTAATCAATACCCCTCCATCGTCAGCAACGGTGGGTGGAGAACCTGAAGTTGTTGTAATGGTCGCAAAATAACGCCCAGAATTAGGGCTGACGACCACCAGTTCAGCTCCAAAATTCCCTGAACCGGTAAGGGTCTCATCTACAACGCCATCGTCTTCATAATCGACTGTCCACTCCACATTTGCAATATTGGATCCCGCCGGCGAATTCAAAGCGCTTATAGTAATATCTGGATCACCTTCACAGGCGGTAATATCCAAACCTAAAAATTCATCCCGAAGGGTACAGTCCAATGCCGCGTTTTGGTCATCACGTACCGAACTACCCGTAAAAGTCAACATAAATGGTTCTGGATCTCCCGTAAAATTATCGGCGAAATTATTGATGAGGATATAATATATTCCTCCAGGTTGCACATCCAAATACTCGTCATACGTATTTTGATTCCCGGTAAGCGACGATGCCCCTTCCTGTCCGCTTTCAGGATTAACACCAAGCCCTGTGAAGTTTGTGTTATTGACTTCATAATTACATCGAATAGGCTGGGCAACACCATTACTGATATCCCCACAATCAACATCAGGGCCGTAAACGGCAAAATCCCATTCCGCCGTTGGGGTTCCTGTTCCTCCATTGGTAGGCAGGGCTTCGATGTCAAAGCCCACCTGACCGCCTGTGCCCGCCCTAAAAACAAACCATGACGTATTGAACTCTATATTAGCCGAAGTAAGACTCCCTTTTTCTAAACAACCTGTTTGACGAATGACCTCTGGATCAAAATCATCAATATCTCCGCTACCCCCAGCTAAACCCATAATAGGCTGATCGGCACAAACTGGAATAGCCGTTCTGCAATCCGCTGAATTTTGGGCATTTGCTTTCCAAAACAAAAAGGTTGAAAAAAATACGCAACAAAGAAGTATTCTCATAGAAATAGTAGCCACCTAGTTACTTGACGTATATAATAACTACACATACTAAACTTTAGTATCACTTATCGGATTTTATGACATTTAATCGATAAAATGCAATTCAAAAAGCAAAATATTAGCGATTATTGCTTCAGTGTAAAATGATTAGTGCTGTATTCTGCATTTTTAACCTTTCCACTACTATCCGTATAAGATAGTTTAAACCAATAATCTTCTTCTGCTAGAAATGAACCATTAAATGTTCCGTCCTACCCATTGGAATTTTTGTTTAACCGGTATAAGAGTTTACCGTAACGATCAAAAATAGTGACGATTGGATTTTCTAAAATGGAAAGTCCTTCCACAGTCCACCTATCATTGACATTATCACCATTTGGGCTAAAATATTTTGGGAATCCAACAACTACAATTTCTTCGACCTCCAAACCACAACCGTTACATCCCTAACCGTAACCGTATGCCTACCCAAAAGCACATTGTCGAAAATAGAAGATGCTTGAGGAGCTACTTCATCTATTTGATATTCAAAATCCCATTCTACTTCAGCTATGATGGTGACCGTATTCGATAGGTCATTTCCATAATCAATCTCAATATCTGCAATGACAGGCGCATGAGAAATACAACTTGTACCAACCGTCGGAGACACACTGCAGATTACTTGCCGAATTGGTAACCAATAACCGACAAACACCGGTTTCCCTTACTGAAATTTGAGAAGTGGTCTCTCCTGTATCCCACAAATAGGTATAATCGGGATTAAGGACTTCCTCGCCAATCATAACCGAAATGCTTCTATCATAGGCGTACACTTCTGTGTCAAAATTCAAGATAGGTACTTGTGCACCATAGACTTGAAAAGATCGGAAGGCATCAAAACAAGTATTATTTTCTATAGAAGTAGTTGTAACGTAAAGAATCTGTGTTTCAGTGCTGGAAATAAAGTTCTTACTGAATGCCTTGGTGCCATTTATAGCATCCTCCAAATCATTGTGATAGGTGACTAGAAACTCATTCGCAATTTGAACTCCTAAAGCCTATTATTCTTTTGTTGTAAGTCAAGACTGGGCCGTCCAAACAAAGCGTAAGGTCGGTAAGTTCATAGGTGACCGGTGCAGATGTAAATGCAACTTGCGTCTCACTAATATAAATGGTATTTCCAGAAGGCCAGACTACCAAAACCCCATACATGGCAGATACGCATACCGGTAATTGTGTACTGATTCACCAAAAATTTGTTGATAGCCGGTTCCTACATCTAAATACCATTCATATCTAATAGCACCTAACGTATTCGCGTCTAAAGTTATATTCTCATTTCCAAAGGCAAATCATGGGAGGGCCTAGCAAATTAGCTACTATGGAACAGTCTAAGGTCGTATTCGGAAAGTCAACAAAAATATTACCCGAGAACTGTATCGAAAAACCTGAATTATTGTTACTGCACTTATTGATCAGCAAATAGTAATCCTCATTAGCTTCAAAACCGATATTGCAGCCTAATTGACCTCTTGCCTGACCCTAAAGAGGTACCGGGCAGAATTTGTTCCTATCGTACCAGAGGCTCGTGCGATACGCCCAGAAACACTGCCCAGTTAAAATCATCGATTCCGTACTCCATCGTACCCCCATTGATCGGGCTATTATTACATATAGGAGCCGCATTTGCACAATCCGCAGCTACTTGAGCGTTGGATGGCGAAAGACCTAGCAAGACTAAAGAAAGAATGGGGAAACCAATCTTATTCAAAGTGGTCAACGGAATTGGTATTTTAAAATTAATTAGGGACCATACCATTTGACTAATTTATGTTGTGTAATGCCCCCAAAAAGGTATAAAGTGACTCATAATGTATATCTTTGAACCCTGAAAAAAGTTAGTTGAAATGAAAATTGAGGATACATTGGAAAATCAATTTGAGGAGTTAGGAAACGATCATATTTCCGCAGCAGAGGATACCCCTTTACGAAAGGATGCTTTTGTTTTAGATGATGCAACAAAAATCAAGCGAATTCGTGAAAACGTTCGTGATATAATGCTTACCCTAGGCCTAGATTTAGAAGATGATAGTTTAAAGGGAACCCCAAATAGGGTTGCCAAAATGTATGTTAATGAAATATTTGGCGGTTTGCATCCAGATCGAAGACCAAAATCGTCAACCTTTGACAATAAATACAAATATGGCGAAATGTTGGTAGAAAAAAACATTACGCTATATTCAACCTGTGAGCACCATTTTCTTCCTATTGTGGGTCGTGCACATGTGGCCTATATATCTAACGGAACCGTGGTCGGTCTTTCTAAGATGAACCGCATCGTGGATTACTATGCGAAAAGACCACAGGTTCAAGAACGATTGAACATTCAAATTGTAAGGGAATTACAAGAGGTTTTGGGCACCGAAGATGTTGCCTGTGTTATCGACGCAAAACACCTTTGTGTAAATTCAAGGGGAATACGGGATATTGACAGTAGTACCGTAACCGCTGAATATGGTGGTAAATTCAAGGAAGAATCTGTTCGGCGCGAGTTTTTGGATTACCTTAATTTAGACACCCATTTTTAATCGTTTACAGCTTCATGCAATTGTTCGAAAATCAAGAAATCAAAGTCTATAATTCCTTAACCGGAAAAAAAGAAGTCTTCAAACCTATCAACCATGGCCATATTGGCATGTATGTCTGTGGGCCGACCGTATATAGCAATGTACACTTAGGGAACTGCAGAACCTTCATGTCCTTTGATATGATTTTCCGTTATTTTAAACATTTAGGCTATAAAGTAAGATACGTTCGCAATATTACAGATGCCGGTCATTTAGTAGACGATGCCGAAGATGGAGAAGATAAGATTGCAAAAAAAGCGAGACTGGAACAATTAGAACCTATGGAGGTCGTACAACGCTACACCGTAGATTTCCATAATATTTTGGAAAAATTCAATTTTCTTCCGCCCAGTATCGAGCCCACGGCTACAGGTCATATCATCGAACAAATAGAAATCATCAAGGAAATCCTTAAAAAAGGGTTTGCCTATGAAATCAATGGCTCCGTATATTTTGATGTGGCCAAATTCAATAGGGAACACGAATACGGAAAACTGAGCGGTCGTAAGCTTGAGGATATGATTGCGAACACCAGAGATTTAGCGGCCCAAGATGACAAGCACAATCCGCAGGATTTTGCACTTTGGAAAAAAGCGGAGCCGCAACATATTATGCGTTGGCCCTCCCCATGGGGCGATGGTTTCCCCGGCTGGCATTTAGAATGTACCGCCATGAGCACGAAATATTTAGGAGAAACTTTTGACATTCACGGAGGGGGTATGGATTTGAAATTTCCACACCACGAATGTGAGATTGCACAGGCTGAGGCCAGTAACGGTAAATCCCCGGTGAATTATTGGATGCATGCTAATATGCTGACATTGAACGGTAGAAAAATGGCAAAATCCACAGGCAATAGTATATTGCCCGGTGAAATTTTCTCCGGAGAAAATGATATACTAAGCAAACCATTTCCCCCTTCCATGGTACGGTTTTTCATGATGCAAGCCCATTACACCAGTATTTTAGATATGAGCAATGATGCGCTATTGGCCTCTGAAAAAGGTTTTAACAAGCTAATGGAGGGTATAAATGCACTAAAAACATCACCCACGGGAAAATCCACAAGTTTTGATATATCTACATGGAAGACCTCTTGCTATGAGGCTATGAACGATGATTTCAATACGCCGATTCTTATCGCTAAACTCTTCGATGCCGTAAAACACATCAATTTAATAAAAGAAGGTACAGAAACCATAACCGAAGCTGATCGAACGGAGTTAGAAAGCACCTTACACAGTTTTGTGTTCGATGTATTGGGTCTGGAAAATAAAAACAGTTCAGATGCCGATATGGAAAAATTGGGAGGTGTCGTAGAAATGCTGATCCAACTACGAAAAGAAGCTCGTGAAAATAAGGATTTCGCCACCTCAGATAAGATACGCGACCAATTATTGGCTTTGGGCATACAACTGAAAGATGGCAAAGACGGCACGACCTACAGTCTTTAGCTTAAAAATCTGGATTTTTTAATTTTGGATTGGTATTCACCGGGAGCCAAATTTTGATGGCTCTTGAACACCCTATTGAAGTAAGACCTACTTTCAAATCCGCAATCCAGGTACACATCCTTTATGCTTCGCTTCGGATCTTGCAATAGGCCTACCGCCAATTTTATACGCTCGTTGTTGATGAATTCCACCGGAGAAATACCCAATAGCGTTTTAAAGGTTCGGTAAAAATGAGACGGACTCATACAGGCCCGTTTGCTGAGATCGTCTACGTGCAAAGAAGTATGCAAATTCTCCCTAATGTACCGGATGACCTCGGTCAATCTGCTATCTTTTTGTAGGGAAAGCGTTGCACTACTATAAATTTTACGCTCGTTGGTCTGCAGAATCCGTATCACCAGTTCGCGCAACATATTATCCACAAAAAAATCTCTGGACGGATGGTCTTCTGAAAAGAGGAACAATAGACGCTGTAGGATTTGAAAAATACCCCGGTCGTTCACAAAATGAAAATTGTAATCCATTAGGCCCCACTCCTCTTTCGAATCCTTGGGCATATTTTCGTTCATGAACTGAAGCACTTTATTGATTTTATCCTCTGAGATGGCCATGGCCAAACATCGGGTGGGATTCTTGGCCATGGCTTCTGGAAAATCAATACTCATTTTTTCATTGGCGGGCAGCACCAAGGATTCTCCCGGTAAGAAATCAAAGGATTCATAATCCCGAAGGTGCATGATCTTCTTGCCTTGAATCATGCTCGCCAAAACCGGTTGGTCAAATTTCAAAAGAACCTTCTCCGCTTTTTGGTGGGTTTCGAAAACATGCATAGCGGCATTGTTCATCGTGTAGGAGGTCTGGTTTTCAACCAAAGTTTCCAATCTCCTTTCCTTTAAAAAATTTTGGGACAGTTGTATCAATTTGAATAAGCTTTGGATTAAGGAATTTACAAAATTTTATAGTTAAAAAAATCATAATATCAATAAATGATAGGATTGTTCACATTATTCATAGTATTGGTCAGATAAATAGGATATAAATCAAGTAACTTTAAGGAATAATCTGATGGTAGCACCATCAGTTCAAACGAATTTATAACCCTTAAAATATATAGATATGAGCAATACTGCGACCGTAGAGAAAGAGATGCTACAAAAACCGAAATTCAAAAACCAATATGAAAACTTTATTGGGGGAAAATGGGTATCACCCGTAAAAGGAGAATATTTTGAAAATATATCCCCAGTGGATGGTAAATCCTTCACCAAAATTCCGAGGTCCACAGCCGAGGATATCGAAAAAGCGATTGATGCCGCTTGGGAGGCCGCTCCTTCCTGGAACACGTCCTCTGCCACGGAAAGAAGTAATATGTTATTGAAAATTGCCGATGTTATCGAAAAGAATTTAGAGACCTTGGCACGGGCAGAGACTTGGGACAATGGTAAAGCCATTAGGGAAACCAGGGCTGCTGATTTACCATTGGCGGTAGACCACTTCCGTTATTTTGCAGGTGTTATCCGTGCGGAAGAAGGCTCCGTAAGCGAGTTGGATTCCAATACGGTTGCTTTGAACGTCACCGAACCTCTAGGAGTTGTCGGTCAAATTATTCCATGGAACTTTCCCTTATTGATGGCAACCTGGAAATTGGCGCCCGCTCTAGCGGCAGGTAACTGTGTCGTTTTAAAACCGGCGGAACAAACTCCAGTAGGAATCCTTATCCTAATGGAAATGATTCAGGATATTCTTCCGGCAGGGGTATTGAACATCGTGAACGGTTTTGGTGCCGAGGCCGGTAAGCCTTTGGCATCCAGCCCAAGAATCGATAAAGTTGCCTTTACCGGAGAAACGACAACCGGACAGTTGATCATGCAGTATGCGTCCAAGAACATTACCCCGGTGACCTTGGAGCTAGGTGGTAAATCGCCTAATATTTTCTTTGAAAGTATTATGGATGCCGATGATGACTTCTTTGATAAATGTATCGAAGGTGCGAACATGTTCGCCTTGAACCAAGGTGAGGTGTGTACCTGCCCTTCAAGAATGTTGGTACAGGAAAGTATTTATGATGCCTTTATCGAAAGGGTCATTGAACGTACCAAAGCGATAAAAATGGGCCATCCTTTGGACCCAAATACCATGATGGGCGCACAGGCCTCAAACGACCAATTCGAAAAAATATTGAGCTACATTAAAATTGGTAAGGAAGAAGGCTGTGAAGTATTGACCGGTGGAGAACAAGCCTACAATGAAGGGCTTGAAGGTGGATATTATGTGCAACCCACAATTTTAAAGGGAAATAATAAGATGCGTGTATTCCAAGAAGAAATTTTTGGACCGGTATTGTGCGTAACCACCTTTAAAGATGAAGCCGAGGCTATCGAAATCGCTAATGATACTTTATATGGTCTGGGCGCAGGGGTGTGGACCAGGGATACGCATCAAGCCTATCAGATTTCAAGGGCGATCAAAGCAGGTCGTGTTTGGGTGAACTGTTATCACCTCTATCCAGCACACGCACCATTTGGCGGCTATAAAAAATCGGGTATCGGTAGGGAAAACCATAAAATGATGCTAGCACACTATCGTCAAACCAAGAACATGCTTATCTCCTACGATAAGAAAGCAATGGGATTCTTTTAATATGAGTTCCACCATGAAAACCAAAAGAGTACTGGTTACCGAAGAAGCTGCAAAGGTCATTGCCCAACTCAAGGAAACCCACGGGGAATTGATGTTCCACCAAAGCGGAGGTTGTTGTGATGGTTCGTCACCCATGTGTTTTACCAAAGGTGACTTGATGTTAGATGACAATGATGTGTATTTGGGCACGATTGAAGGCTGCGACTTTCACATGTCTCAAGACCAATTCGAATATTGGAAACACACGCAATTGACCATCGATGTTACTCCAGGTAGAGGCTCCAGTTTCTCCCTTGAAATTCCTTTGGGAGTTCGGTTTTTAATCAGGTCCAGGCTATACACCCCTGAAGAAGCTGAAAATATGGAACCCATCCGGAAAGGAGCTTAATGGTTTTCAAGCATAAAACTAAAGTCCGTACGTTCATCGTGCGGACTTTTTCTTTTGAAACCCATGACTTAATTATCTTAAATTTGTAGAAAGCAAAACATACCTTGAAAATATCCATCAAGAAAATACTCATTAGTCCGTTCGTACTTCTGGTCCGGTTTTACCAATTGGCCATTTCGCCGTATACCCCTGCCACCTGCAGATATTCCCCCACTTGTTCGCAATACACTTTAGAAGCTTTACAGAAACATGGTCTTTTTAAAGGAGGATGGTTGGCTACCAAACGTATTTTTAGTTGTAACCCATGGGGCGGAAAAGGATATGACCCGGTACCATAGAAAAAAATCAAGTTCAAGTTAAAGGCTTCAATTTATATCAGGAGATTACAATTAAATATCGCAAACTAACCAACTATTTTTTTTGATTCGTTTAAATATCCATCCTAAGCAGGATAAAAAATGAAGTTAAAATAACATTGATCCACCGATTGGAAGCGATGAGGCTCTCAATTTTATTATCTTAGCCCATCTAAAAATAAGACATGCATTTCTTAGGAATCACCTGGAATCCCAACGAAACCCTATTCAATATTGGTTTCATACAGATCAAATACTATAATTTACTTTGGATCACCGCCTTTGCCGTAGGTTGGTTCCTGATGAAACGGATTTTCACCAATGAAAAGAAATCTGTTGAGCAACTGGATTCCTTGTTTATTTATACCGTATTGGGGACCATGCTTGGCGCCCGTTTAGGTCACGTCTTTTTCTATGACTGGCCCTATTACTCCAACCACCTTTTGGAAATCCTCCTGCCCATACGCGAGAGTTCCGGGGGAAGTCTGTTTTTTGGATTGATCGATGGCTATGAGTTTACCGGATTTACGGGTCTGGCCAGCCACGGGGCTACACTCGGTATCATCGTAGGCACTTACCTATATACTAGAAAATATCCTGAATTCACCATGCTTTGGATATTTGACCGGATGGTGATTCCCGTGTCCATCGGATGTTTTTTTGTGCGCTTGGGTAATTTTTTTAATTCTGAAATCAACGGGAAGGTTGTTGATGAAAACTTCATATTCGCCACTAAATTTATTCGAGATTCCGATGACCTTCACCCCTCCAAGGTTTTGGGCATCACCCAAGAAAAAACCTTGAACGCAGCGTACCACGCCCTAGAAAACAATCCTAAATTTTCTCAGTATCTGGCGGAAATACCCTATAGACATCCTGCCCAATTGTATGAGGGAATATGCTATATTTTAATATTCGTACTACTCTACTTCCTCTATTGGAAAACGGATAAGAAAAACAAACCCGGCTACCTGTTCGGATTGTTTTTTACACTTTTATGGACCGTTCGTTTCTTTGTCGAATTTGTCAAGAAAAGCCAAGGTGGTTTCGAGGAATCCTTAGGCCTTTTATCTACAGGACAATGGCTGAGTATTCCCTTTATTTTAATTGGTCTGTACTTTATGTTCAGGCCTGTCAAAACAGTATAGATGATTAAAGCACTTTTTAAACATCGGGTTCTATTAGTGCTTATAATCGCACTTACCGTTCTTTCCTGCAAAGAGGAGAAAACAAAAACCATTACGACTCAGAGTATCGGTTTCACTAAAGAGGGTGACCTTTCTATTTTCAGAAAATCCACAGATTCTTTACGAACCACATTCAATATTGAATTCGCCGAAACGGATTACGAAACTCAAACAGGATTGATGTACAGAAAGAGTATGGAAGAAAATCAGGGCATGTTATTTATATTCCCATTCGAATCAATGCATTCTTTTTATATGAAGAATACTGAATTTCCATTGGATATTCTTTATATCGACGAATACCTTAAAATTGCCAGTATGCAAGAAAATGCCGAGCCCCTAAACGAAGCTGGACTTTCCTCGAAAGTACCTGTAAAATATGTTCTTGAAATCAATGGGGGTCTGGCCCAAAGTTTAGGAATAGCGGTGGGTGATAGCATCAACTATCGGCGCAACCCATAAGATTTTTCCAATAAAAGTTATTTCGTAGTACCATGCCCAACTATTTATTGAATAATGAAGAATCTGAACGCCTAAGATTTAGAAAAGTAATCCCATCCGATTTTAAGGATTGGCTTCCATTTCACGAAGAACCGTTAAGTAGCCAATACTGGTCTGGATTACCGAACGAACCCGAAACAGCTTGTAAAGAGCAGTTTTCCCGGATATTTGAGCGATATGGGGAAGCATCGGGAGGCATGAATGCCTTAATTTCGAAAGATACCCATAAACTGATCGGGCTCGCAGGATTGTTGGTTCAAACTGTAGATGGTAAAGAAGAATTGGAAATTGGATATTCCATACTTCCTGAATACTGGCGACAGGGCTACGCCTTTGAGGCGGCACAGAAATGTAAATCGGTCGCCTTTGGGAAGAATTGGAGTAAGAGTTTAATCTCCATAATACAGGTTGCTAATATTCCATCTCAAAAAACTGCTTTAAAGAACGGCATGTTCTTAGACCATGCTACCACCTATAAAAACAATGCTGTTTATATTTTTAGAATCAATGCGTAAATGAAATTAGATCATTGGGTAATACATTTAGACAACGACTCCGCCAAGAAAGATTTTATCGAAGGTCTTTTAAAAGGAAACGGACCTAAAGAACTTGAAGACTTTCAAAATAGAAAAGGGGCTTTGTTCTCCCCTTTGACCTTGGCAAAACTCATAGATGAAGAGGATAAGCGAGACTATAGAATTATCAGTCCTGTACAACAGGCTATTGAAACTATGTCAAGCGGTGAACAAAAAAAAGCGTTACTATTTTATTTACTACGCAAGGATCCCGATTTTATCATCCTAGACAATCCTCTTGATAATTTGGACACTTCTTTTCAAGCGGAACTTAAGGCCCTACTAACGGAGCGGTCGACTACGATATCTTTCATACAATTGGCCAGTCGTAAAACAGACACCCTACCCTTTATTCATAATCACGGTAGACTCGAGGGAGCTATTTTCAGAAAAATAAATCCTTTACAGAGAATCAATCCTACTATTTCTGATCCTTTTTCAACAGCCAGTATTCCCCCATCGCCTATTTTGAAAAGTACTAACCTTGAAAATCCTTTAATACAGTTTCGAAATGTTTGCGTTTCGTACGAAAACAAAGTCGTTTTAAAAGATATCGATTGGACCGTGAACAAAGGGGATTTTTGGCAATTGACCGGGGCCAACGGGAGCGGAAAAACAACAATGCTCTCAATGATTATCGGCGATAACCCGAAGGCATTCGGTCAAGAAATTTATTTGTTCGGCAGAAAAAAAGGCAGCGGTGAAAGTGTTTGGGAAATTAAGCAGAAAATCGGATATTATTCCCCGGCCATGACCAATAAGTTCAAGGGAAGACATTCTGTTGAACATATGTTGATCTCTGGCCTAACCGATTCGGTAGGACTCTATACTATACCCACCGAAGGTCAAAAACGAATTAGTGAGCAATGGCTTCATTTATTGAACCTATATGCAGTCAAAGACACCTATTTCAATAAATTATCTGTAGGCAAACAACGGTTGGTACTGACGGCGAGAGCCATGGTAAAACATCCTCCCCTATTGATACTTGACGAACCGACCGCAGATATGGACGATGTCTCTGCAGAACTGATAGTTGCATTGGTAAATAAAATATCCAAAGAGACCAACACCGCCATCATCTTCGTCTCCCATAGAAAAGAACCAGGCTTAGAACCAAAAAGCGTTTATACACTTCAAAAAACGAAATTAGGGACTTTAGGAACTACAACCAAAGCATAAAAAAATCGCCATTCTTTCGAAATGGCGATTTAATACTTGAGTTAGTTTTACTTATTTGGAGTCACCCGAAGTAATCTTTTTACTTAAGGCATCGTACATCACAGGAGTTGCAATGAATATCGAGGAATAGGTACCTACAACAACACCAACGATCATTGCGAACATAAATCCTCTCAACGATTCACCACCGAATACAAAGATTGCCAATAATACCACTAACGTAGTCAACGACGTATTCAAGGTTCTTCCCAATGTACTGTTTATGGCATAGTTTACGTTTTCACCACCTTTCCAGCCACGCTCGGCCAACGTTTCACGAATACGGTCGAACACAACCACAGTGTCGTTCAAAGAGTAACCGATAACCGTTAATATGGCCGCTATGAATGCTTGGTCAATTTCCATGTTAAAAGGCATCAGTTTTCCGAAAATCGAGAATACGCCCAATACAATCAGTACATCATGGAATACGGCCACAACCGCACCCAAAGAGAACTGCCATCTTCTAAATCTAAGCAAAATATAAAGGAACACTACGGCCAAAGACCCTAAAATAGCCAAAAAGGCATTGTTCTTGATATCATCTGCAATGGTAGGACCAACTTTAACGGACTGTAAAATTCCTATAGCATCCTCATCGGCACCCCCTAGAATAAAAGCATCTTTGCTGATACCATCTGGTAAATATTTTTGAAGGGTGGTATATAATTTATCCTGAATTTCAGTGTCCACTTCAATTCCTTCCACGTCAACTTTATACGGTGTCGTAATCTTGACTTGATTTGCATCACCATAAGTTTTCACATTGGTACCGCTTCCAAAAACTGTATTCAATTCTGATGCTATCTCAGAAGGGTTGACAGGTTTCTCAAAACGGACCGTATAAGAACGTCCCCCTACGAAATCAACACCCTGTTGCAATCCTGGTCCAAAGAATAGGGAAACTAAACCTATCGCTACCAAAATTCCCGATACTACATAGGCTATTTTTCTTTTTACCAAGAAATCGATATGTACATTCTTGAAGAAGTTTTTGGTCAATCCCGTGTAAAAATCCAAGCTTCTACCTTTACCTCCAATATACCAATCTACCAATAGACGGGTGATGAAAATTGCGGTAAATAAAGACGTGATGATACCGATCAATAAGGTAGTAGCAAATCCTTTAATTGGACCAGAACCGAATATGAACAAAATAACCGCCGTAAGACCTGTTGTTATGTTAGCATCCAGAATTGAGGACAATGCGTTTCCGAAACCATCGGCCACCGCTTGGCTCTTGCCCTTGCCTTTGGCCAGCTCTTCTTTGATACGCTCAAATATAAGTACGTTCGCATCAACAGACATACCAATGGTTAAAACGATACCGGCAATACCTGGCAAGGTCAACACCGCGTTCAAGCTGGTCAACACCCCAAAAATCAATAAGATGTTCAGCAATAAAGCAATATCAGCAAACGCACCTGCTTTTCCATAATATCCGATCATCCATAATAGAACAATGGCCATGGCTATCAAGAAAGACCTGAAACCACTATCAATGGCCTCTTGACCTAAAGACGGACCAACAATCTCAGATTGAATAATTTCTGCAGATGCAGGAAGTTTACCCGCCCTAAGAACGTTCGAAATATCTTTGGTCTCGTTTACCGTAAAAGTTCCTGTAATTTCTGAACGCCCACCGGATATAGGTCCGGTCGACACTCCTGGTGCTGTGTACACTTTATTATCTAAAACAATAGCTATACCAGTCTGGTTGTTGTAGGCATCACCGGTCAATTTTTCCCACTCTTTCGCACCTTTTGTGTTCATTGTCATGGATACAGCCGGCCTACCCATTTGGTCAAAATCGGCACGGGCATCACTTACCACGTCTCCACTAATTCTAGGTGTTCCGTCACGGTTTGATTTTAACGCATATAAATCGATAACCTCAACATCTTCAGAAGAAGGTCTTTCCCAAACAAACTTGGTGAATTGAATATCGGCTGGCAACAGCCTTCTGATTTCGGGCATTCTCAAATAGGAACCTATAGTGGCCGTATCCTTAATTGCTGCACGGAACATTGCGTTACTTCCTGGATTAGCAGGAATCAATAATTCATATAAAGGATTTACCTGTGTAGCCAAATCCAAAGAATCTGCAGAAACATCGGACAACAACGAATCTAACTCTGATTCTTCCTTTACCGGCTCAGGTTGTTTTACTTCAACCAGGTCCTTTAGTTTCTCATTCGCCTGTATTAAAAATGTACTGAAACTTGGATTATTTTGTTTGTACGTTTCCCAAAATTCCAATTGGGCGGTACTAGATAACAAATCTTGCGCACGCGCAATATCTCTTGCCCCGGGTAATTCTACCAGAATTCTACCAGAATTTCCTTCTCTTTGAATATTTGGCTGGGTAACCCCAAAACCATCGATACGTTCTCTCAACACCTCAAATGCCGAAACAATCGATTCATCAATTTTTCTTCTAATGACAGGCTTAACCTCATCATCGGACATTTGAAAATTGATTTCATCACTTAAACCCTTATTGGCAAAAATATCGGGTGATGCCAATTTGGTATCTCCCTTAATATTATCGAAAGCTTCAAAAAATAGTTCTATATAAGTTGCATCACTATTTTTAGTGGCGGCATCTGCATCGGCCAAGGCCTTGTTGAAAATAGGATTCTTGGTATTGTTCGCTAAACCTTTAAGAATATCCTTCACTGAAATTTGCAGCGTAACGTTGATACCTCCTTTAAGGTCAAGACCTTTGTTCAACTCTTTCTTTTTGGCTTCATTGTAGTTGGTGTACCCAAGTACAGTGTTGTTACCAATAGAATCCAAGTAGTTGGCGGCGACAGCTTCCCGTTTTGCTACGTAACCGTCTTCGGCTTCTGGAACACGGCTTGCCGCAAAGACGGCAGCTTCGTTCTCTACTTTACTGGTGATGAACGTGTAGGATAGCTGGTAGATACTGACTAACCCGAATAATAAAGCAAAAAGCTTTATAAGTCCTTTGTTTTGCATTTGAATGATTATTTAATTTATGGTTATTAAGATTATGTGAATTCGAAAATTCAGGGCAAATTACTTTCATATAAAGTAATTACGCTCTATTGAAATGTTTCTTAGTGAAAATTAGCTATTCCCATAAACATAAGGCCCTGCCCTTACTTCTGGAATATTCTGTGAAGTATTGTCTATTGCCATCGCGATGTTCCTATGAATGTTAAAGGATACATTTACACTGGCATCTTGTGTAGAAACTATGGCATTATTGAAATGTAGAATTACCGGAGTAAAAGATTTAATAAAATCCTGTTTTTGTACTAAAACAAGGTTCCCATTTAAATTAAACCCGTTATCAGCGTGCTGATGCAGGTCTGATACTATTAAATTATACTTTTCAGGAAGTTGTTCCTTCGGAAATTCAAAAGGAACTTCATCTTTATAGGTAAAAGAATGTTCACTATCCTGAGTCAGGAACTCCTTAACACTATGCGCATCAACATCACTATAATACCGAATACTTAATTGTTCAGCATCATTTTTTATAATTTCAATGGCATCGATACCTAAAATCTGTAATTTTTTGGTAATTGCCGTCAACACCTCTTTATGAGCAGTATCTGAAGCTAACTCTACATCGGTAAATTGTAATAAAATTTGCTGATTAGAAGCTTTTGATTGCTCTTGACGTAGCCCTAAAAGGGATAGAATAATTAGTAAAGCACTTATGCACCATTTTGCATTCATGCGGCAAATATAAAAAGAAAGATTATACTAGGTAGTTTATTTATTACAATAAATATCTGAAGCCTATCGGCTTATAAAAAGAAAACCTTTACAGCATAACTGCAAAGGTTTTCTAGTATTTTTAAGAACACGAAAATTACAGCTCTAAAAGTCCGTTGGTTTTTGAAACCCCTTCGGCACTTTCCTGCATCTTATTCTTTTCGGCATCACTTAGAGGAATATCGACAATTTTCTCAATTCCATTTTTACCCAAAATTACAGGTACACCTATACAGATATCGTTCAAACCATATTCGCCTTCTAGCAATGCAGAACATGGAAACATTTTTTTCTGGTCGCATGCAATTGCCTGAACTAAGGCAGACACCGCTGCTCCTGGAGCGTACCATGCACTAGTTCCTAATAATTTGGTTAATGTAGCACCACCTACTTTGGTATCTTCAGCAACTTGCTCCAATCTTTCTTCGGATAAAAATTCAGAAACACGGATACTATTTCTTGTCGCATGAGATGTCAAAGGAACCATACCGGTATCACTATGCCCCCCGATTACCATCCCGTCCACATCCGAAATTGGAGATTCCAAAGCCTCTGCCAAACGGTATTTAAAACGTGCACTATCCAAAGCACCGCCCATACCTATAATTCTGTTTTTTGGCAATCCTGTCGTTTTATGAACCAAATAAGTCATTGTATCCATAGGATTACTCACTACGATAATGATTACATTAGGAGAATGCTCTATCAGGTTGCTGGATACAGTTTTTACGATGCCCGCATTGATCCCTATCAATTCTTCCCTCGTCATCCCAGGCTTTCTTGGAATTCCAGAAGTTATTACCGCAATATGACTATCTGCCGTTTTACTATAATCATTGGTACTGCCTGTTATTTTGGTATCAAATGCATTCAAGGATGCGGTCTGCATCAGATCCATCGCCTTTCCTTCGGCATATCCTTCCTTAATGTCTAAAATAACCACCTCAGAAGCAAAATCCTTAATTGCAATGTATTCAGCACAACTTGCACCTACCGCACCGGCTCCAACTACTGTAACTTTCATCTATTATTTATTTTTATGAATTATTAGTATTAAAATGAGCTTTTCCCATTTTATGTTCAATTTATTATCATTTCAAAAATAGTTATTTATTGATGAAAAATGGTCTGTGTTACTTGATTTAATTATGAATGAACCCCTTAAAAACCATCGATGAAACACATGGCATGTTAAAAAAAAAGACGCTTCAACGAAGAAATCGAAAAATTGTTACCGTACATCGAATTTTAATACTAACCCCTCATAGGTCACGTTAATACTGTGGATCCCAAATCCAACAATAAAATAACCTACTTATGACTAAAAGGTTCCTCTCTTTAGTGGCTATTTGTGCCATAATCATACTTGCCAACTGTTCTCGAATAGATCAGAACAATGATCCCATTATCGGAATCTGGTCACAATCTAAAATCGCATCCACCGACAACTCCTCAAAACAGACCATTCGTAAAGAATGGATTTTCAACGATGTTTACTTAGGAAGATATCATGAGATAAACGGTACAACAATTACGCTAAAAACTGATTTCAAATGGTCTAAACAAGACGACAACTATACTATTGAGTACCGAGGCCTAGAAGGCAAACCCACCGAAGTTTTTATAATAAAAAACTTGGAAGACGGCACCTATCTTGAAACAAAAGATGGTGGCACGTTAGCTATTAGGGAATAAAGGATTTTAACAGGGCCATGGGAAAAGGTCTGTCCAGAGTAGTCTGGGCAGGCTTTTTTAGTTTTAAAAGCTTGTAGTTTGGTAGTTGGAATTTAATATCACCTTATTCTATAGCCAATTTTATTTAAAAAATGAGAAACCATGGACGAAAAGTACTATCCATGGTTTTATGCATTCTTACTATTTGTCCTTTCAGTATTGATGACGATTACCTAAATCCAAAATTAACACCAACGGTAGCCGTATTGAACTCCCCTAAATTGTATTCTGCATTCAATCTAAAGAAACCAAGTTTAAGCTTTGTACCTATAGTACCGGTGACACCATTGACCTTCTTAGTTATAGAAAATGGGTCGGTATAGGTTTCAGACCTAAACGGACCTTTAGTCACTCTATATTCACCTAAAACATCGGTAGTTGATTTTCCTGTCACATAGCCCAAACCTCCATAAAAGTTAATGACCGGAAGTTTTGTAGAAACCACTCCGCTAAAAACCCAAGTATTAATACTGGCCTCTATTCGTTGATTTTTACCTTCTATCAACTTTGCATTGGTAAAATCATAATCCCCAGAAACATTCGTATATCCAATAACAGCAGAAATAGCCACCGGCAAGACCTTATCAGCGGGCAATAATTTAGCGAAATCATGTTGAATACCGAATCCGATCAATCCTACGGATGCATCCTCAAAATTCATTTTTGGTAGAAACCGTGCCTTAAGTTCCGTGCCTTTAATAAGGCCAACACTGGCCTGTACATATCCAGAAGGAACAAAATCGACTCCTTCACCCGAGAGTCCCGATGGTAATTCAAATGTCTCCCGTACCGTAACTCCTCCGGCCTGACTTTCTACAAACACTTCAATACCATTAATATCACCTAAAGCGGTGGACACTTCTCTAGCTACGCCAGGATTTTCTACAAAATCAATATTTTGATAATCATTGGGGTCTAAAACAAATGCTTTTTTATCCTGCTTATTCTTGAATCCGCTGATATTTCCG